>CAMDGX010000022.1 GCA_945897825.1 Asaia bogorensis
GGCGAAGGGAACGAGGATCGGTTGGATCAGCATGGCAACTCTCAGGCCGGAGGAAGAAAGGACTGCACCGTCGCGCGGAACACCGGCATCGCCTCCAGCGCCGCGCAATGCGCCACCAGGGTCAACAGCCGCTGCTCGGCCAGCAGCCCCGGATGCGCCTCGCGCACGAACCGCCAGGCGCAGGCCAGCGCAATGTCGGCATGGCCCAGCGCGTCGCCGAACCAGAACGGCGAGGGGTGAAGTTGAGCCTCCGCCTCCAGCGCCAACGCCGTCGCCGCCATCTGCTCGCGGCACCGCCCGGCCCAGTCGGGCGAGACCTCGCGATGCAGCTTCAGCTCGTAGAACAGCGCCACCGCCTTCTCCGCCAGCCCCACCGCCAGCCCCTCGCACCGCAGCGCATCGTCGCGCGCCGCCCCGCCAGCGGGACGCATCGCCACGGGCGAGCGCCGGTCGATGTGGTCCAGCATCGCATGGCTGTCCACCAGCACCCGCCCATCCTCCAGCACCAGCGTCGGCACCCGCATCAGCGGATTGACCGCGCGCAGCCGCCGCGCATCGCCGAACGCCGACCACCGCAAATGCGCGAACGGGATGCCGGCATGGGTCAGCGCGATGCCGACCCGCCGCACGAAGGGCGAGTCGAACTGGCCGATCAGCGTCAGGGTGCCGGGAACGATATCGGGATCGGTGCTCATGCGACGCGCATGTGCCTCACCACGCCGCGTCGAGCAACTGCCGCACCACCGCCGGCCCCTCGATCCGCCGCGGATTGGTGTGCACCATCCGGTCGTGCATCGACCCCTCGGCGATCGTGTCGAGCTGGTCCGCCCGAACCCCCACCGCCCGCAGCGTCCCCGGCAGCCCCAGCGCCGCGATCAGCGCCGCCACCGCATCCGCCGCCTCGCCCCCCCGGCTTCCGAGCGCCTCGGCCACCAGCGCCTGCCGCGCCGCGTTCACGGGCATATTGAAGCGCAGCACATGCGGCAGCATCACGCAGGAGGTGTAGCCATGCGGCACCCCCGCCGTGCCGCCCAGCACATGCCCGATGCCGTGGCTCGCCCCCTTGGTCACCCCGGTCTGCGAGCCGACCATCGACATCCACGCCCCCAGCTGGCAGTCGAGCCGCGCCGCGAGGTCCCCCGCATCCGCCTTGCACGCCAGCAGCCCGCGCCGCAGCAGCCGCAACGCCTGCAGCGAAGCCCCGTCGCTCATCGGCTGGGCGTTCGCCGAGCACAGGTCCTCCACCGCATGGTCCACCGCCCGGATGCCGGTCGACAGCCACAGCCATTCCGGCGTGGCCACCGTCACCGCCGGGTCGAGGATCACCGACACCGGGATCATCGTCGACGACGCATAGCTCTCCTTGCGCGCCGCCCCGCCATCCTCCGGCTGTGTGTCCGTGCATCCCGCGAAGCTGGTGAACTCCCCGGCTGAAAGCGTCGTCGGGATCGAGATTGTGCGGATGCCCGGCAACGTCCGCGGCCGCTTCGTGACCCCGTCCGGCCCGGTGATCGCCCGTAGCCGGTCCAGGTCGCGCGCGTCGGCCACGTCGTTGGCCAGGCACATCCCCACCATCTTCGCCGCATCGGTCACCGACCCGCCGCCGAGCGTCACGAGCAGGTCCGCCCCCGCCGCCCGCGCCGCCGCGGCCGCCGCCGCCACGTCGACGCGCGGCGTATGCGCGCCGATCCGCGTCCACACCCCGGCCAAGTGGTCGCCCAGCGCCGCCCGCGCCGCGTCCACGAACCCCGTCTCGCGCGACAGCGTCCCGCCGGCGATCAGGAACACCCGCTGCGCGCCCAGCCGTTCCCGCTCTTCCGCCAGCGCCCCGGCGAACTGCCGCCCATACAAAACGCGATCTATGTTGGGATAGCGATACGTCCCCGACGGCATGTCCATGGCAGCGCTCCGATCCGTCAGGGGGCGACGGCGTTGGTATAGTAGAACGAGGGCGGGCGGGTCCCCTGAATCTCGCCGGCGGCACGCATCGCCTCGATCATCCGCTGCCACGCCTCGGGCGACTGGCGCCCCCAGCCGGGCGCGTCGGGCGGCGCGAGGGTCTCCAGGAAGATGCCCAACGCCGTCGTGCACTGTTCGTCGGTCTCGGCCATCGCGAACTGCGCGCGCGCCTCCGCGCAGGCCCGTGCCGGGTCGCCCGCCGCGTCGGCGAACCCCGCCCGCAGCGCCTGCAGCGCGCGGCGCGCCAGCTCCGGGTTCTCGCTCAGCAGCGCCTGGTGGGCGATGAAGCCGAAGCCCTGCAGCGGCACCCCCTGCTCGGCCAGGTCCATCACCTCCGGCTCCAGCCCCTGCGCCAGCAACGCCGCGCGCATCGGCACGGCATCGCCCACCACTACGTCGTACCGCCCGGCCACCAGCTCCCCCAGCTTCGCCGCACGTTCGGTCGCGATCACCGTCAGCGTGCTGATCCCGATACCATGGGCCCGGCGGAACAGCGCCAGCGCCAGGCTGTCCACAGTGCCCGGCGCGATCCCCACCCGCAGCCCCTCGATCGATTTCGGCCCCTCCAGCCGCACCCGCTCCTTCACCCCCACCAGCGCCAGCGCGCTGCGTGGCTGGTAGATCGCCACCATCCGGATCGGCGCCCCGCGCGCGATCGCGCTGGCCGCGGCATGCGCCGGCACATGCCCAAGGTCGAACGCCCGCTGCCCGACCAGCACGGTGGCCATATTCGCCCCCAGCCCCGGCTCGATCAGCAGCTCGATCCCCGCCCGCCCAAAATGCCCACGCAGCGCCGCGGTCAGGATCGGCACGTGCTGCGGCCCATAGGCGCCATCCAGGATCAGCCGCAGCCCCTCGGCAGCCGCCGGGGCGGCGCCGGCCAGCAGGATCAGCACGGCAAGGGCCAGGCGTCGGGCGAGGCGCATTCGGTTCCCGGACGGTACGTTGCAGGCAGACACAATCAGATAGACGCAGCCACCGCGCTATACCAGCCGGGAGTGAACAGGCCATTCCCATCCGCGTGATCCCCGGCCTCGACCGCGCGCGCCTTCACAGCCATCATCCCGCCCTTCCAGCCAGCCGGAGCTTAAAGTGACCGACGCACCCCCCACCCCCGACCTCGTCCACGCCCGCTACCGCGACCCGGCCCTGCACGCCGGCGTCGCGCTGAACCCGGTGCTGGAGACCATCCTGTCCCACAGCTCCTGCCGCGCCTTCCTGCCCGACCCCGTGCCCCCCGCGGCACTGGAGGCGATCGTCGCCGCCGCCGCCTCCGCCCCCACCTCGTCGAACCTCCAGGTCTGGAGCCTGATGGTCGTCGAGGACCCGGCCCGCAAGGCCCGCCTCGCCGCCCTGGCCGGCGGGCAGAAGCACATCGAGCAATCGCCGACCTTCCTCGTCTGGCTCGCCGACCTGGCCCGCCTGGACAGCATCGCCCGCCTCAACCAGGCAGATGTCCAGGGCGTGCACTACCTCGAGCTGTTCATGGTCGCCCTGATCGACGCAGCACTGGCCGCCCAGAACGCCGTGGTCGCGCTCGAATCCCTCGGCCTCGGCTCGGTCTATATCGGCGCCATCCGCAACCAACCGGAAAAGGTCGCCGCCGAGCTCGGCCTGCCCAAGCTCGTCTTCCCCGCCTTCGGCCTGTCGATCGGCACTCCGGACCCCAAGGGCGCCAGCGGAATCAAGCCCCGCCTGCCGCAAAGCGTGGTCGTCCACCGCGAGCAGTACAACGCCACGGTCGACCCCACCACCCTGTCCGCCTACGACGGCCGCATGTCCGCCTTCCAGACCGAACAAGCCATGCCCGACGAGCAATGGACCCAACGCGTCATCAACCGCGTGAAAACCCCCGCCTCGCTGTCCGGGCGGCATCGCATGCGCGAGGCGCTGGGCAACCTGGGGTTCGAACTTAAGTAGCAAGCGGTTCTTTTTTGTAAAAAAGAACCAAAAAACTTTCGTCCGTTTGCACCTCGCCAGACGGTCTGGCACGGTGCAAATGGATGAAAAGTCTTTTTGCTTCTTTTTCTTCAGAAAAAGAAGAATCTTCCTTCAGCGAGGCACCGCCGCCACCAAGGCCCGCGTATGCTCATGCCGCGGCCATCCGAACACCGTCTCCGTCGGCCCTTCCTCCACGATCGTGCCGCCCTGCATCACCAGCACCCGGTCGCACAGATGCCGCACCATCGCCAGGTCGTGGCTGATGAACAGCAGCGCGAAGTCATGGTCCTGCCGCAGCCGGTGCAGCAGCATCAACAGCTGTGCCTGCACCGATACATCCAGCCCCGACACGATCTCGTCCGCCACCAGCAGGCGGGGCCCGTTGCACAGCGCGCGGGCGATGTTCACCCGCACCCTCTGCCCGCCGGACAGCTGCGCCGGGGTGCGCACGCCCAGTTCCAGCGCCATCCCCATCTCCGCCAGCAATTCCCGCGCCCGCTTCTCGCGCACCCGGGAGCGCGCGTCCCGCGCCTCCAGCGCCTGGGTGACGATGTCCGACACGCGCCGCCGCGGGTTCAGCGCCGCATTCGGGTCCTGGAACACCATCTGCACGCTGCCGACCCGGTGCAGCCGCGCCGCCTCGTCCCCCGCCGTCACATCCTGCCCCGCCAGCACGATGCGCCCGCCGCTTGGCTGCTCCAGCCCCGCCACCAGCCGCGCCAGCGTCGACTTGCCGCTGCCGCTCTCCCCCACCACCGCCACGAACTCCCCGGGCGCGATCCGCAGGTTCACATCGCGCACCGCCTCCACCGTCCCGCGCCGCGGCCACGCCCCGGTGGCGAAGCGCTTGGACACGCGCTCCATCTCCAGCACCGGCGCCTCCCCGGCCGGCCGCCACGGCGCCGGCGTCAGGCTTCCCGCCACCGCGATCGTCGGCACCAGCCCCGGGCGCAGGCAGGCGCTGCGATGCGCGTCGCCTTCCAGCGGCGGCTCGCTGCGCAGGCAATACTCCGCCTTCACCGGGCAGCGCGGCGCGAACCGGCACCCATTCAGCCGCCCCAGCCCCCGCAGCCCCGGCATGTGTTCCGGCAGCGCATACAGCGCCCGCCGCGCCCCGGCGACCGGCGGGTTCGAAAGCTCCAGGCACCGCGTGTAGGGGTGGCGCGACGCCCGCATCACCTCCGCAGCCGGCCCGATCTCCACGATGTCCCCGGCATACATCACCGCCACCTCGTCGCAGACGCCCGCCGCCAGCCGCAGGTCGTGGGTGATGAACAGCACCGCCGTCCCGTGCGCCCGCTGCAATGCCTGCATCAGCCCGACGATGCGCGCCTGCGCCGTCACATCCAGCGCCGTGGTCGGCTCGTCCGCCACCACCAGCCGCGGACGCCCCGCGAACGCCATGGCAACCAGCACCAACTGGCACTCCCCGGCGGAAAGCTGGTGCGGGTAGCGCGCCAGCATCCCCAAAGGATCCGCCAATTGCACCGCCACCAGCGCCGCCAGCGCATACTCCCGCAGCGCGCGCCGCCCCCGCACCCCCAGCCGCCGGTGATGCTCGTCGAGTTGCGCCCCGATCGTCCGCATCGGGTTCAGCGCCGCGCGCGGGTCCTGCGGGATGAAGCCGATGTCCCGCCCCAGCAGCGCCCGCCGATGTTCCGCCGGCATCACCACCAGGTCGGCCCCGGCGAACTCCACCGAGCCATGGCTCACCCGGAACCCCGGCGGCAGCCTCTGGGAGACCGCGTGCCCCACCATCGACTTCCCGGCGCCCGACTCCCCGACCAGCCCCAGCACCCGCCCCGCCGCCAGCGCGAAGTTCAGCCCGCGCAGCACCGGCACCATCTCGCCCTCGACGCGCGCCTCCACCGACAGGCCGCGCACCACCAGCAGCGGCGCGGTCATCGCGCGCCCTCGATGCGCGCCAGCTCCAGCGTCCGCCGCAGCCCGTCGCCCAGCAGGTTGAACCCCGCCAGCGTCACGACGATCGCCGCCGCCGGCGCCAGCAACGCGGCCGGCGCCTGGTAGAGCACCTCGCGCCCCTCGGCGATCATCTGCCCCCACGCCACCTCGTCCGGCGCCGCCCCCAACCCCACGAACGACAGGATCGCCTCCACCACCACAGCAATCCCCATCTCCAGCGCCAGCAACGCCACCAGCAGCGGAATCGTCGCCGGCACCACCTCGCGCAGCAGCATCCGCCAGTGCGAGAACCCCAGCAGCCGCGCCGCCGCCACATGCTCGCGCCGCACCACCCCGATCACCTCCGCGCGCATCACCCGGCAGAACCGCGTCCACTCCACCAGCGCGATCGCCAGGACCAGGCCCGCGCTCCCGCCCCCCAGCCCCACCATCAGCACCAGCGACAGCACCACCGGCGGAAACGCCATCCACACATCCATCGCCCGCCCGACCGCCCGGTCCACCCGCCCGCCCAGATACCCTGCCGCATAGGCCAGCCCCGTCCCCAGCAGCATCGCCCCCAGCGACGCCGCCACCGCCACGAACAGCGCCAGCCGCGCCCCATGCAACAGCCGCGACAGCACGCACCGCCCCAGCACGTCGGTCCCGAGCGGAAACGCCGAGCCCAACCGCGCCGGCTGCAATGTCAGCATCAGGTCCTGCGCCCGAGGATCGTGCGGCGCCACGAACGGCGCCAATGCCGCCAGCACCAGCACCGGCACCACCACCGCAAGCCCGACCACCACCCGCCCGGAGCGCAGCCACCGCGGCGCCAGCCAGCGCAACACCCACCTCATCGCGCCACCAGATGCGGGCTCAGCCCCAGGTGCAGCCCGCCCACCACCGACTGGACCACCAGGACGATCGCGCAATAGGCCAGCCCCGCCCCCTGGATCACCGCCAGGTCGCCATTGCGCACCGCATCGACCATCAGCCGTCCCAACCCGGGATAGGCAAGGATCGCCTCCACCAGCAACGAGCCCCCCAGCAGCACCACGACCTGCCCCCCCAGCACCGGCAGCATCGCCACCGCCACGCGGCGCAGCGCATGGCCCAGCAGAACCCGCGTCTCCGACAGCCCGCGCAACCGCGCCTGGCGGATGTAGTCCGAGCGGTACACTTCGATCAGCGCCCCGCGCAGCCCCCGCATCACCGGCGGCGCCACCACGATCCCCAGCGCCAGCGCCGGCAGCACCATGTGCCGCACCGCGCTCAGGAAAGCCGGCGCATCCCCCGCCAGCAGCGTGTCCAGCAGCAGGAACCCCGTCACCCACGGCCGCGCCATGTCCGCATCCAGCCGCCCGACGAACGGCACCGCCTCCAGCGCCACCGCGAACACCGGAATGAACAGCAGCGCCCACAGGAACGCCGGCACCGACATCAACAGCGTCGTGCCGGTCTCCGCGATCGCCTCGCGCCCCTCCGCCCGCCCCCCCTCGGCGCGCAGCACGAACAGCACCACCCCGCCCAACACGCCCAGCACGCCCCCAATCGCCATCGCCAGCAGCGCGAGCTCCAGCGTGGCCGGCACCGCCTCGGCCAGCAGCCCCGCCACCGGTCGCCCCAGATGCTCGGACCGCCCGAAATTCCCCGACAGCACGCCCCCCAGCCACGCCGCATACTGCGCCGGCAGCGACGGCTCGAACGCGACCTCCCGCACCCCCGCCCCGGCGTCCTCGTCCGTCATGCCCGGCACCACCGCCATCGCCGCCGACTCGCCCGGCATCACCCGCAGCGCCACGAACAGCAGCACCGAGGCCAGCAGCAGGATGGGCCCGGCCACCAGCAGGCGGCGGGCCAACGAGGCGACAAGGTTCATGCGCGGCGCGGGCCTCCCTCATCCGCCCCTTTCCGCCGCCAGCATCCAAAGGGCAAGGGGGGCCGCACCTAGATCCAGTCCATCGTCTGCGGCAACACCCAGCCATTGCCGTATGGCCGGTACGACAGCGCCGCGCGCCGCGCCAGCGTCTGCACCCCCTGCAGCAGCGGCATGCAGGCCCCCATCTCCACCGCCTCGCGCACCACCGCCTGCCACCCCGCCATCCGCTCCGCCTCGTCCGCCTCGTCGAACAGGTTCATCACGCGCTGCCCCAGCGCCATGTCCTTCCACGGCGAGAACGGCAGCAGTGGGTGCAGCAACGTGCCGGCGCCGATCTCCGGATCACCGGTGGCGGTATCGAACGAATGCAGCGTCGCCTCCGGCAGCCGGTTGCCGCGCGCCAGCTCGAAATACCGCGCATACCCGATCACCTCCAGCGCCGCCTCGATCCCCACCTTCCGCCACATCGCCACGATCGCCCGCGCCATGTCGTAGTCGCCCGGAAACTGCCCCCGCGTCGTCGCCATGCGGATCCGCACCGGCGCCACCGCCGAGAACCCCGACTTCGCCAGCAGCTCGATCGCGATGTTCGGGTCATGCGGAAAGGTCACATCCTCCACGAACCCCGCCGTCCCCGGCGTCGCCGGCACCGACAGCGGCACCCCCACATCGTTGGTGAACGCCCGGCCCAGCGCCGCCTTGTCGATCGCATGGTGCGCGGCCAGCCGAACATTTCGGTCGGCAAACCCCTGGTCATGGCGCACCTGCAGCAGCGTCACCCGCGCAACCGGCGTCACCTCCGCCGCCAGCCCCGCGATCCCCCCCAGCCGCTGCGCCTCGCGCGCCGGCACCGCCACCGTCAGGTCCACCTCGCCCGACTGCACCGCCGCCACCCGCGCCGCGGAATCGCGGATGATCTCCACCGTGATCCGCCGCAGCGACGGCCTCGGCCCCCAATAGGCCTCGTTGCGCTCCAGCACGATGCGCGCATCCGCCTGGTGCTCCACCAGCCGATACGGCCCCGTCCCCACCGGCCGCGCGCGAAACCCCTCCAGCCCGACCCGCGCCATGTAGTCCCGCGGCACCACGAAGCTGCCCAGGAACGCCAGCCACGCCGGCGCGGTCGGCGCCGGGCTGCCAAACCGCATCACCGCGCGCGTCGCACTCGGCGTCTCGATCTCCACCACCTTCTGCCACGCATGCGCGGTATCCACCGCGTGCCCCGCCCGGATCCGCTCAAGGAAGCTCCAGCGGAAATCCGCCGACGTCATCGGCGACCCGTCATGGAACACCACGCCCTCGCGCAGCTCCACCTCCAGGCTCAACGCATCCGGCGCCAACACCCACGCCGTCGCCAGCCCCGGCACCAGCGCCAGCCGCGTGTCCCGGTCCAGCGGCTGGTCGAACACCATCTTGTAGATCGACTGCGCATCCGGCACGAACCGCCAATGCGGGTCCCACGACGGCACGTCGCTCGGCCACCCGATCACCGCCCCATCCCGAAGCCGCGCCACCGCAGGGGCAGCCGCGCAAACAGCCGCAAGCCCCCCCACCAGGCCCCGACGGGAGATGTCGGCCATCAAGTCCTCCAATGCCTCGCGTCGGCTTCGATGGCACGAAATCTAGCCGCGAACCACCCGGGCGGAAACCGCCGGCATCCGGTTGACGCCCGCAAGACGGAAGGATCAACTCCCCACCCATGCCAAGCATCCGCCCCGAACCCCCGCGCCAACCCGAAATCATCGCGCTCCTCGAAGCGTCCGACGCCAACGCCCAGGCCCTCTACCCCCCCGAAAGCAACCACCTGCTCGACGTCGCCAGCCTGGAGAAACCCACCGTCCGCTTCTTCGTCGCCCGCCGCGACGGCGCCGCCATCGGCTGCGGCGCCATCGTCCTGGCCGGCGACGGCACCGCCGAGATCAAACGCATGTTCGTCACCGAAGCCGCCCGCGGCACCGGCACCGCCCAGGCCCTGATGGAAACCCTGGAAACCGCCGCCCGCGCCGAAGGCATCGCCACCCTGCGCCTGGAAACCGGCATCCACAGCCACGCCGCCCTGCGCCTCTACGAACGCCACGGCTACACCGTCCGCGGCCCCTTCGGCAGCTACGCCGAAGACCCGCTCAGCGTGTTCATGGAGAAAGCCATAAGCAAGTAAGCGGTTCTTTTTTGAAAAAAAGAACCAAAAAACTTTCATCTCTTATGCCGAGCGCCAGCCACCACACGGACCAAGTGCCAAAAGTCTTTTTGCTTCTTTTTCTTCAGAAAAAGAAGATTCTTTCTTAACCCCGGAAAGGACCCGCCTCCCATGCACAAGCTCACCGGCTACACCAACCGCTGGGGCCAGAAGCAGGGAGCAACCATCCGCTTCCACGTCTCCAGCGCCGCCAAAACCCCCTTCCGCCTGCGCTTCGTCCGCCACATCTGCGCCGACCCCAACCCCGAAGGCCCCGGCTACGAGGAAATCGAACTCCCCTCCCCCCTGCCGGCCACCATCCCAGGCCAGGAACACGGCGCCTGGACCGGCAGCTACGCCCAGGCCGACGCCCTGAAACTCCCCGCCGGCGCCCTCACCCTGCGCGCCACCATCTGGCCCACCACCCCCGCCAAGGGCCCCCAGGGCATCCTCTCGCTGGACCTCCCCGGCTGGTCCCTGGCGCTTGCCATCGGCCCGAACGGCGGCGCCATGCTCCAGGCCACCGCCGCCGGCCGAACCATCGCCGCCGAAGTCCCCGCCCCGCTCATGGCCCGCCACTGGTACGACCTCACCGGCACCCTGGCCGCCGATGGCACCCTGACCATCACCCAAACCCCCCACCGCCCGCTCAAGGATGCCGGCACCGCAACGGCTCCCGGCGCCACCCCCTGCCCCGGCGCCCCCGCCCGCGCCCTCATCGCCGCCCTCCCCCCTGCCGGCACCAACCCCCACGCCAGCGCCCACTACAACGGCAAGATCGAAGCCCCCGCCATCCTCGCCGGCCAAACCCAAGTCGCCACCTGGGACTTCGCCCAAGGCATCCAAACCCAAACCGCCACCGACACCGGCTCCCAGCACGCCCACGCCCGCCTCGTCGCCCTGCCCGCCCGCGCCATGACCGGCAGCACCTGGACCGGCGCTGTCCACGACTGGAAATCCGACCCCAGCCAATACGCCGCCATCCACTTCCACGACGACGACCAGGGCGACCTGGGCTGGCCCGAAACCTTCGCGCTGACCATCCCCACCAACTGGCCCAGCGGCTTCTACGCCGCCCACATCAGCAACGACGCAGCCGAGGATTACATCCCCTTCTTCGTCCGCCCCGCCAAACCGGCGTCGGACGTCGCCTTCCTCGTCCCCACCTACAGCTACCAGGTCTACGGCAACTTCGTCCGCGAGGGCCGCGGCGCCGAGATCGCCGAGCGCGCGAAGGCCCGCGGCGCACTCCTCGAAACCCCGGACATGAACCCCCAGTTCGGCCTGTCCTGCTACAACCACCACTCCGACGGCTCCGGCGTCAGCCTCGTCTCCATGTTCCGCCCCCAGCTCGACACCCGCCCCCGCCAGATGGCCCACATCGACCCCGCCCACCCCCACGGCTCCGGCACCCAGCGCATCTGCGTCGACAGCTACTTCATCCACTGGCTCCACCACGAAGGCATCGCCCACGACGTCATCACCGACCACGACCTGCACGAGGAAGGCCTCTCCCTCCTCGCCCCCTACCGCGTCGTCATCGCCGCCCAGCACCCCGAATACCATTCCGACCGCATGATGCAGTCCCTGGAAGACTACCTCTCGCAAGGTGGCCGCCTCATGTATCTCGGCGGCAACGGCTTCTACTGGCGCGCCGAACCCTCCGAACACGCCCCCGGCGCGCTCGAAATCCGCCGCGCCGAATCCGGCATCCGCACCTGGGCCACCGAGCCCGGCGAGAGCTACCACCAGTTCGGCGGCGGCTATGCCGGCCTATGGCGCCGCATCGGCCGCCCCGCCCACAAGCTGGTCGGCAACGGCTTCTCGTGCCAGGGCCTGCACCGCGGCTTCCCCTACAAATTCACCGACGGCATCAACAACCCCCGCGTCGCCTTCATGACCGAGGGCCTCACCCCCACCCCCGGCCAGGCCTTCGGCGAAACCGGCCACCAGGGCGGCGGCGCCGCCGGCCACGAGCTCGACAGCGTCAACTTCCGCTACGGCTCCCCCGAACACATCCTCATCGTCGCCAAGGGCATCGTCATCCACGAGGACTACGGCTGGGTGAACGAAGACATGCTCACCCACCGCCACCCCCTCCCCCAGGAAGACTGGGCCTGCGCCGATGCCTGCTTCTTCGAAACCCCCGCTGGCGGCGCGGTCTTCAGCGTCGGCTCCATGACCTGGGCCGGCAGCATGCCCATCCAAGGCACCCTGCGCACGCTCACCACCAACGTGCTGCGGCGCTTCATTGACCCGGCGCCGTTCCCCTGGCCAGAATAGGAAGCACTTCTTTTTTGGAAAAAAAGAAGCAAAAAACTTTTCATCCATTTGCACCCAGGCCAGACAACTACTACGGGCGCAAATGGATAAAGTTTTTTTGCTTCTTTTTGTTCACAAAAAGAAGAATCCTTCCTTCAGAACCTTCCCTCGATCGCCCCGCCCCCCTCCGCGTAGCTCCGAGCGATAATCTCCACCACATGCGCCTGGATCTCCAGGCTGCGCGTCGAAACATCTCCCGCCTCGATCCGCGCCACGAACGCCTCGACGATCGTCGGCGCCGTCCCCACCTGGAAGCTCTGCACAGGCAGCCCGTCGAACACCCCCGCCGCGCCGCCAAACCCGCCCCCATCGGGCCGCCACAGATGCACCAGCCCATCCGGCGACCCGGAGAACAGGATCCCCTCCCGCCCGATCACCACCATCCGCGCCCGCGTCGCCGTATGCGGCTGGCTGCCGTTCCAATGCGCATGCATCGACGCCGCCACCCCGCTCTCCAGCACCAGGCTCACCAGCGCGCTGTCCTCCACATCGGGCCGCACCACCGACCCGTCATCCATCACCCGCGTCGCGAACCGCGTCGACAGCGACGAAGTGAACCGCGAGGCAGCCCCGAACAACGTGGCGATCGACGTCAGGTGATAGATGCCCAGATCTGCCAGAACCCCACCGCCCGCCAGCGCCTTCTCATAGAACCACCCGGCATGCGTCGGCCCCTTGTGCCCCCGATGGCACTCCACGGCCGAAACCTCCCCCACCGCCCCGCGCGCGATCAGATCCGCGGCCAGAACATGATCCCCGGTCTCCACGAACGGCAACGCCATGAACGTCACCGGCCGCGCCCGCACCGCCGCGGCCAGCCGCGCCGCCTCGGCGAGCGTCGGCACCAGCGGCTTCTCCACCAGCACATGCTTGCCCGCCCGCACCGCCATCTCGGCGAAGTCCGCATGCGTATCCGGCGCCGTCAGCACCAGCACCGCATCCACCAAGGGGTCCGACACCACCGACGCCACATCCGTCGACCACCGCGCCACCCCGAACCGCGCCGCGCACTCGGCCAACCGCCCTTCATCCCGCCCCGCGATCGCCACCAGCACCGCCCGCCCGCCCAGCTCCGCCAGCTGCGGAAAATGCTTCCGCTGCGCGATATCCCCATACCCGACCGCCGCGATCCGCACCGTCACAGCACCACGCCCGCGCCGCTCTCCGCCGCACGCCGCCCCGCATCGAGGATCGCCACCGCCTGCCGGTTCAGCGGAACATCCAACGTCGGATGCAGCGCCTCCCCCGTCTCGATGTGATGCAGCACCTCCTCCCCGATCGTCGCCCGCCCCACCGGCAACGCCTCCCCCTCCACCACCCGCGACGGCGTCACGCTGCCGCGCTCGGTGAACACCAGCACCCGCCCCCCATCCACCACCAGCGTCCCATGCGTCCCCATCACGATCGGCCCGTTCGGCACCCCGTTGTGGAAACTCGTCCAGCTCGCCTCGATCGTCCCCACCGCCCGCGCGAACCGCAGCAGCAACGTCGCATTGTCCTCCGCATCGCCAGGGCTCATCAGGTTCACCGCCATCCCCCGCACCTCCACCGGCATCCCCACGATCCACGCCGCCAGGCACGCCCCATAGCAACAGTAGTCGAGCAAAGCCCCACCCCCCGCCGCCTTCTGGTGCCACCACTCCGAAGCCTTCTCCGCCTCGCTCACCAACCCGATGGTGGTCGACCCCGGATGCAAACTCCCATGCGCCATCGGCCCCAAGGAAGCCATGTTCCGCCACCGGAACTGCACCACCTCGCCAATCTCTCCGCTCTCGACAATCGCCTTCACCGCCCGAACCGCCGGCCGCCATGTCGTGGGCCAGTTCGTCACCAGCGCCACCCCCGCCGCCTGCGCCGCCCCGATCATCCGGTCCGCGTCCGCAACACGCCCCGCCAGCGGCTTCTCCGTCAGCAGATGCACCCCCCGCCCCGCAAACGCCTCCGCCACCTCCGCATGCGCCGAAATCTCCGGGCAGAACGCCAGGATATCCAGCCTCTCGTCCAGCAACCCCCGCCAATCCCCAAACCGCCGCGGCCCCCCCGGCGCCCCCAACGCCCGCTCCATATTGGCCCGCCGGCTCCCCTCCACCTCCGTCAGGCTCGGCGTCGCCGGGACCGTATCCGCCACCCCCACAAAGTCGCACCGCCCAGTGGCCGCCAACCGCTCCACCAGCTCGTTGACATGCATGTGGGCAAACCCCACCACGCCCACCCGATACCGACGCGCCATTGTCATCTCCCAAGAAAGCAAGCGGTTCTTTTTTGAAAAAAAGAACCAAAAAACTTTTATCCCTTCGCGTGGCGACTATCCCCGACGCAAATGGATAGAGTTTTTTTGCTTCTTTTTGTTCACAAAAAGAAGACTCCTTCTTACTCCGCCAACGCCTTCATCTGCGCATAAAGATCGGACTTCCCCTCAAATCCGATCCCCGGCAACTCCGGCAGCGTCACGAACCCGTCCTCCACCCGCACACCATCGGGAAACCCACCATACGGCTGGAACAAATCCGGATAGCTCTCATTCCCCCCCAGCCCCAACCCCGCCGCGATCATCAGCGACATCTGGTGCCCCCCATGCGGCACCACCCGCCGCCATGACCACCCCGCATCCCGGATCACCCCGAGCGTCCGCTGGAACTCGCACAACCCGTAGCTCAGCGCGCAATCGAACTGCAGGAAATCCCGATCCGCCCGCATCCCGCCATACCGCAGCAGGTTCCGCGCATCCTGGTGGCTGAACAGGTTCTCCCCCGTCGCCATCGCCCCCGGATAGAAATCCGCGAGCGCCGCCTGCAACTGGTAGTCGAGCGGATCCCCCGCCTCCTCGTACCAGAACAGCCCATACCCCCGCATCATCTTCGCATAGGCAATCGCCGTCTCCAGGTCGAACCGCCCATTCGCATCCACCGCCAGCCGCGCCCGCCCATCCAGGTCCCGCAGCACCGCCTCGATCCGCCCCCGGTCCGCGTCGACCGAATCCCCGCCGATCTTCATCTTCACCACGGTGTAGCCACGGTCGAGATACGACCGCATCTCCGCGCAAAGCTGCGACGTATCCTTCCCCGGGTAGTAGTACCCCCCCGCCGCATACACGAACACGCGCGGATCGGCCTCGATCCCATGCCGCTCCGCCAACAGCCGGAACAACGGCTTGCCCGCGATCTTCGCCACCGCATCCCAAACCGCCATGTCGATGGTCCCGACAGCCACCGACCGCTCCCCATGCCCCCCCGGCTTCTCGTTCTTCATCAGCGCGGCCCAAACCGCATCCGGATCAAGATTGTCCCCCGCCGCATTCACCAGCGAAGCCGGATCGGCCTCCAGCACCCGATCCCGGAACCGCTCCCGGATCAGCCCGCCCTGCCCATACCGCCCATTGGAATTGAACCCATACCCGATGACGGTCTTCCCATCCCGCACCTGGTCGGTCACCACCGCCACCAGGCTGCTCGTCATCTTCGAGAAGTCGATATAGGCATTGCGGATCGGCGAGGCGATCGGCCGCGTCACCTCACGAACATCGACAATGCGCATCGCCAGCCCTCCGGTTACCCGCGCATTGATCCCCCACCCAGCCGCCCTTGGCAACGGAGCACCCGCGATGGCCTGGCTCTACCTCCTCATCGCCGCCGCCTTCGAGATCGGCTGGCCCCTCGGCCTCAAGCTCGCCCAATCCCCAGGCCGCGCCCTGGCGGGCTTCAGCTTCGCCGCCCTCTCGATCACTCTCTCCGGCCTCTTCCTCTACCTCGCCCAGCGAAGCATCCCCATCGGCACCGCCTACGCCGTCTGGACCGGCATCGGCGCCGCCGGCACCTTCCTCGTCGGCATCGCCCTCTTCGCCGACCCCGCCACCTTCGGCCGCATCGCCGGCGTCACCCTCATCATCGCCGGCGTCGCCACGCTCAAGCTGTCAAGCTGACCAGCCCTCCGCTACCCCGCGATCCACCGCGCCACATCCGCCGCCTTCGGCAATCCCCCGGCATGAACAACCTTGCCGTCCACCACCACCCCCGGCGTCGAGGCAATCCCGTAGCCGGCGATCTCCGCATAGTCGGTCACCTTGCTGACCGTCACCGCAACCCCAGCCTTCGCCGCCGCATCGCGCACCATCTGCGCCGTCGCCTCGCAACGGGCACAACCGGGGCCAAGCACCTTCACGTCCTTCATGGAACTCTCCTCACGCAAAAAGCAGGTTGAACAGAAACCCCACCGCCAGGATGCCGCTGCCCACCACGGCGACGAACACCGCGATCAGCCGCACCGACAGCACCTTGCGCAGGATGATCATCTCGGGAAGCGACAGCGCGATCACGCTCATCATGAACGCCAGCACGGTGCCCAGCGCCGCCCCCTTGCCCAGCAGCGCCTCCACCACCGGTATGATGCCCGCCGCATTGGAATACATCGGAATCCCGATTACCACCGCCGCCGGAACCGACCACCACGCCTCCTTGCCCATCACCGAGGCCAGCAGATCCTCCGGCGCGTAGCCATGGATCAGCGCCCCGGCCGCGATGCCGGCGACGATCCAGTACCAAACCCGCCCGAAAATCTCGCGCACCGCCTCGATGCCGGCCCGGATGCGATCCGGCCATGTCATCTCCGCCTCCGGAATCACCGCCGGCCCGGCCTGGATCTTCAACACCCAGGGCTCCAGCCACCCCTCCAGCTTCAGCCGCCCGATCACCCAGCCCGCAATCACCGCGATGCCGAGCCCGAAGGCAAGGTAGGTCGCCGCCACCTTCCAGCCCAGCAAGGCAAACAGCAGCCCCAGCGCCACCTCGTTGACCATCGGGGCGGCAATCAGGAAGGAGAACGTCACCCCCAGCGGCACGCCCGCCGAAACAAACCCGATGAACAACGGCACCGCCGAGCAGGAACAGAACGGCGTCACGATCCCCAGCGACGCCGCCATCGCATTGGCCACGCCCTCGCGCCGCCCGGCAAGCAACGCCCGCGTCCGCTCGGGCGAGAAATAGCTCCGCACCACCCCCATGGCGAACACCACCAGCGCCAACAGCATCAGCACCTTCGGCACGTCATAGAGAAAGAATGCCACCGACTCGCCCAGATGCGACCGCCGCTCAATCGGCAACAACGACACCAGCCACTCCGAGAACGGAACCAGCTGCCGATAGGCCAGCACCCAGGCCGCCAGCGCCACCACCGCGCCGCCGATCCAGGGCCAGGAAGACGCGGGGCGAAGGGCGGTGGCACTCATGCGGCAAGCTCCCGTGCAACTGTCATGCCCGGTGCGGCCCCCGGCACCAGGTCGAGCGCGGCCCCCACCAGCCGGCGCACCGCCGGATCAAGGCCGGGATCCAGGCGGTAGCGAACCCACTGCGCATCGCGCCGCCCCGCCACCAGCCCCGCCTGCCGCAGCACCGCCATGTGCCGCGACATGCGCGACTGCGTGGCCCCCAGACGATCCATCAGCTCGCACACGCAATGCTCGCGCCCGTCCCGCAACACCGCCAGCGCACCAAGGCGCGTCGGGTCGGCAAGGGCGGCAAGCACGAGGGGCACATCAGTCATCGCATCCGTATGCGCCCATCCGCATATTCGGGGATGCGCAAATACCGCTGCCCTGCCCTGCCATCCCCACCCAACCCACCCTTTGCGCTTGACTTTGCTGCGCCGCACAACTAGATACGGCGATGCGCGCCTAGAGTTTGATCCGTGCGCTGCCAGCCTGTGTATCTCCTTCCGCGAGGAAGGATGGCCCCAATGCCGCAAGTCCAACCGCCGGAAACAATGGTTTCCCTGCGTTGGCGGGCAAGCAGGCCGTCGCACCACTCGGTAGCCCGTTCCATTCCCCATTCTGCGCCGGTTCGCGGTCCGTCCGCCGCGCGCGCCTGCATTCGCACGTGCGCCCTTCCCTGCGGCTGCCACCCTCCCCTGGATTCCCGGGGCGGACGCGGCCGACCTGAAAGTTCGCTGACACATGTCCACCTTTGAACAACTCGGCCTCGACCCCGCCCTGCTCCGCGCCCTGGCCACCGAAGGCTATACCGAGCCCACCCCCATCCAGGTCCAGGCCATCCCCCTCGTGCTGGCCGGCCGCGACGTCCAAGGCATCGCCCAGACCGGCACCGGCAAGACCGCCGCCTTCGCGCTCCCCATCCTCCAGCGCCTCGCCGCCGAGCGCCGCCAGCCCCCCCGCGGCGGCTGCCGCGTCCTCGTCCTCTCCCCCACCCGCGAGCTCGCCAGCCAGATCGCCGACAGCTTCCGCGCCTACGGGGCCAATATCGGCTGCCGCGTCACGGTGATGTTCGGCGGCGTGCCCAAGGGCAAGCAGGTCCGCGCCATGGAACGCGGCGTCGACGTGCTCGTCGCCACCCCCGGCCGCCTGCTCGACCACATGCAGGACCGCACCGTCCGCCTCGACCACGTGGAAATCCTCGTCCTCGACGAAGCCGACCACATGCTCGACCTAGGCTTCATCGTGCCGATCAAGCGCATCGTCGCCACCATCCCCTCGCGCCGGCAGACGCTGTTCTTCTCGGCCACCATGCCGGGCGAGATCGGCAAGCTCGCCGGCAACATGCTGAACAACCCGGCCCACGTCGCCGTGGCCCCGGTCGCCACCACCGCCGAGCGCGTCGAACAGGCCGTCATCTTCTCCGACCAGGCCCAGAAGCGCCACGCCCTGGTCTCCCTGCTGCGCGGCCCCGCCGACGGCCGCACCCTGGTGTTCAGCCGCACCAAGCACGGCGCGGACAAGATCGTGAAGCAGCTCGGCGAGGCCGGCCTGCCCGCCGTGGCCATCCACGGCAACAAGAGCCAGGGCCAGCGCGAGCGGGCGCTCGAGCAGTTCAAGAACGGCGAATGCCGCGTCCTGGTCGCCACCGACATCGCCGCCCGCGGCATCGATGTCGACGGCGTCAAGCACGTCGTGAACTTCGACCTGCCGAACGTGCCGGAAAGCTACGTCCACCGCATCGGCCGCACCGCCCGCGCCGGCAAGGACGGCATGGCCATCAGCCTCTGCGCCCCGGACGAGCGTCCCTTCCTCAAGGACATCGAGAAGCTCATCCGCGCCAAGGTCCCGGTCATCTCCGTCCCCGGCACCCAGACCCGCAGCGCCGACCCCAGGCCCCGCCTGGCGGCCTGACCCGCACACCGCCTGACCAAGGGCGAGGGACCCCGGTCCCTCGCCCTTGGCATGTACGCTCCCCCGCCGGAGCGCGCGGGCGCGCAGCGTGGTGCGCCGTCATCGGAAAATTTCCCTTGCACCGCGCCATAAAACTAACTATTCTAACCGCAATGTCAACCATCGCCACCACCATCGCGACCATCGCATCGCTGCTCCACACCGCCATCGGCGTGTTCGTGGCGCGTGAGGCACGGCCGCGTCCCGTCGTCTGGCTCGGCACGCGGGCCTTCGCGGAACCGTGCCCGCCGCGCGCCCTGCCCGCGCTGCCCCAGCCCGCCTGGGCCCTGTTCCGCGACCGTCTCGCCCGCCTGGCCACGCGCTTCCAGGTCCTGTTCGACCGCTGGCAGTCCAACACCCTGCCCACCCCGCGCGCGCCCCGCCCGGGCCAGGCCTGCCGCCCCGATCCGCGCCCGATCCTCCGCCCGACGCGCCGCCCGGTGCCGCGCCTGCCGCGCGCCCATGGCTGGGCCGCCCGCCGCATGCCCGAGGCCGCCCCGTCCAGCGGCCGCCTGCAATCCCTGCTGCACGATCCCACCACCCGGGCCTTCGTCGCCGCCGCCCCCCAGGCCGGCCGCCTGCTGCGCCCGCTCTGCCGCGCCCTCGGCATCGCCCCGCCCGACTGGCTCGCCCTACCTCGCCGCCCCCGCACGCCGCGCGCCCCGCGACGGCCCCAGGCGCCGCCCGAAGTCCAGCCCGCGACTCCCGAGCGCCCGCTCCAGCCCTATGTCCGCGCCGCCGTCAGGGCCTGGAAGAAAAAATCCACCCCCTGACCCCCAACCCGGCCTCGCCTATTTCATTACGAAATTAGTCCGTTCCGCCTCACCCCGCCCAGCGCCGCACATCCAACGGCGGCGTCGACACCTTGTACTCGTCGGTGATCCGCGGCGCCTGCATCAGCTTCGCGATATCCGGCACCGGCCGGCACAGCTCCGCCTCCCCCGCCACCGCCATCTCGATCCCCAGCGCCGCCCGCAGCGTCGCCAGGTCCGCAGCCGCCGGCCCCGTCACCATCATCCCGAACGGCGTCCCGCTCGGCTCCAGCCCCATCGGCATCGACAGGCTCGGATTGCCGGTCAGCGAGATCATGTAGGTCAGCGAGAACCAGTGGAAATACGTGTTCAGCCGCACCCCGTTGATCTCGTTCTGGTACAGCTGGCTCCACGGGAACGGCGGCACCGCCAGCGTCGGCGACAGGATCAGGTCGTAGCTCTCGAACACATGCTGCACCGCGCGATAGATCCGCGTCTGCTCCCCCTGCGCCCAGGCCACGTCCGCCGCCGAATACTGCAACCCCTCCTCGTAGTTGGCGATCATGTTCGGCCCCAGCAGCGCCCGCTTCGCCGGATCCGTGTAGTTCGCCCGCTGCCCGTGCAGCATCCCCGCCGCCCGCAACACCCCGAACGCCTCGTGCGCCCGCCCCATGTCCGGCGCCACCGCCTCGCACACCTTGAACAACGGCCGCAGCTTCGCGATCCGCGCCCGGAACGTCGCCGCGATCCCCGCATCCACCGGGCAGGTCCCCCAATCCTCGGTGAACCCCACCCGCAGCGTCGCAGGGTCGCGCGGCGACGGGTCGCGGAACACCGCCCCGTCGATCGGCCGCGACAGCGGGTCCATCGCATCGAACCCCGCCTGCGCCGACAGCAGCAGGCAGGTATCCGCCACATCCCGCCCCATCGGCCCCAGCGTCGGGATCATGTTCCACCCCTGCCCGCGCCGGTCGGTCGGCACCAGCCCCGGCGACGGCCGAAACCCCACCACCCCGCAGAACGCCGCCGGAATCCGCAAGCTGCCGCCCCCGTCCGACCCCGTGCAGATCGGCAGCATCCCCGTCGCCAGCGCCACCGCCGACCCGCCGGAGGACCCACCCGGAATCCGCGTCGGATCGAACGGATTGCCCGACGGCCCATACACCGGGTTGTTAGAATTCGCCCCCGCCCCGAACTCCGGCACGTTGGTCTTGCCCACAACGATCGCCCCCGCCCCGCGGCACCGCGCCACCATCGGATCGTCCGATGCCGGCCGGTTGGTGGCGAAGATCCGCGACCCGTAGGAGTTGATCAGCCCCTCGGCATCGTCGAGGTCCTTCACCCCCAGCGGCAACCCGTGCAGCGCCGGCAACGCCTCGCCGCGCATCACCGCCGCCTCCGCCGCCTTCGCCTCCGCCTCGGCGCGCGGCCAGATCGTGTCGGTCACCGCCTTCACCGCATGGTTCACCGCCCCGATCCGCGCCCGGCAACTCGCCAGCAGCTCCACCGGCGACAGCTTGCGCGCCCCGATCAGCCGCCGCGCCTCGACCGCCGGAAGATCACATGCCTCGGTCATCTCACGCCGCCCCCACATGCACCGGCGGCACCTGTCCGAACCACGCCGGATGCGCCCGCTCCAACTGCGCCGCCACCTGCATCAGCAGCGCCTCCTCGCCCCACGCCGCATAGAACTGCGCCCCGATCGGCAACCCGTCGGCATCAAGCCCCGTCGGCACCGAGATCCCCGGCAACCCGGTCTCGTTGCCCGGCATGGTGTAGCGGCAGGCATCGCACAGCCGCCCCACCCAGGTGTCGAGATCCTCGTCGCGCAGCAGCGAATACGGCCCGTTCGCCGCCGGCACCCGGATCGCCAGCGTCGGCGTCAGCAGCAGGTCATAAGTGTCCATCACCCGCCCGAACTGCCGCGTGACCGTATTGTTGTCCGCCATCATCCGCAGCATGTCGCGCTTGTCGTAGCGCTGGGCGGCCAGGAAATGCCGGTAGGTCATCGGCGTCAGGTACGAGGCAAGCTCCTGCGGCTCGATCCCCAGCGCCCGCGCCCGGTCGTCCAGCGTCGCCACCCCGTTGATCCACACCGCCACATAGGCGCGCCACAGCGTCTCCCAGTCGCAGATGTCGCCATCCTTCACCTCCTCGACATGGTGCCCAAGCGCCTCCATCGCCCGTCCCACCACCCGCACCCGCTCCGCCACCGCCGGATCGGTCGGCACGCCGCGCCCCCACATCCCGGTCGAAAGCCCGATGCGCAGCTTCGGCGGATCGCGCTCGATCGCCGCCAGGTACGACCCTCGCGGCGGCCCCATCGCGATGAACGTCCCGCCTTTCGGCACCCGCGCCAGCGTCTCGTACACCGCCGCCGTATCGCGCACCGACCGCGTCACCACCCCGTCGGCACTCACCCGCACCATGTACTCGCTCTGGAAATGCGGCCGCGGCACTCGCCCGCGCGACGCCTTCAGCCCGACCAGCCCACAGAACGCCGCCGGAATCCGCGTCGAGCCCCCTCCGTCGCCCGACATCGCCACCGGCACGATCCCCGCCGCCACCGCCGCCGCCGACCCGCCCGAGGAGCCGCCCGGCGTGTGCGCCAGGTTCCACGGATTGCGCGTCACCAGCAGCCGGTCCACATCGGTCGCGGTATCGAAGGTCAGCCCGAACTCCGGGCTGGTCGACCGCCCCAGCGGCACCAGCCCGCCAGCCAGGAAGTTCGCGATCACCGGATCGGTCTGCGGCACCACGTAGCCGCGCGTCAGCTTCGACCCGCCCTGCTGCGTCCGCCCCTTCAGCCCCGAGCCCAGGTCCTTCAGGAACATCGGCACGCCATACAGCCCGCCATCGCGCGCCGGCCCGTCGGCATCGGGATTGGCCAGCACGTCCTGGAAGATCTCCAGCACCGCCTCCAGCTTCGGGTTCAGCATCGCCGTCGCCGCCGCCGCCTGCGCCGCGAGATCCCGCGCCGAAACCTCCCCCTTGCGCACCAACCCTGCCAGCGCCACCCCGTCGTGCCGCGCCCACTCCGCCCAGCCCATCGCCTGCGTCATCGCCGTCCCTCCCGCCTGCTGTGGCAAAACCGTGTGCCCGTTGCAGGTTGCGTGTCAATTCCAGCAGATTTCGTCGCGCGCAATCGATTGACAGCGTGCGCGGGCACCGCCACGCTGCACTGCGAAAATATGGAGCGGAGGCCGGTCGGCCCGCGCATCGGGAGAGTTCGTGGCATGACGCGGTGGCGGGGAGGGGCGGGCTTGGCAGGCGCCCTCGCGGCACTGCTCGCGCTACCGGCGCCGATTGTCCATGCCCAGACAAGCGGCGGCGCCATCACCTACGCTGCCGCCGGCGGCGTCGGCTCGCTCGATCCGCATGTCGCCGCGGCGCTGGTGGAGCTGGAAGTGATCCACCACCTGTTCGAACCGCTGATCGCGATGGACGAAAGCTACAACGCCCGCCCGATGCTCGCCGCCGCCGTCCAGGTGGGCGCCGATGCCCGCCGCTTCCGCTTCACCCTGCGCCGCGGCGTGAAGTTCCACGACGGCGAGATCATGACCTCCGCCGATGTCCTGGCCTCCTTCAAGCGCTACGCCGCCGTCAGCAACAACGCCGTCCTGCTGGAAGACGTCGCCAGCTACGAAGCCCCCGACCCCAACACGTTCGTCGTCCACCTGAAGTCCGGCAACGCCGTGTTCCTGGACATGCTGAAGTCGCCCACCTACCCGCTCGCCATCCTGCCCGCCAGCCAGGAGGAGCAGCCTGGCCGGGAGATCGAGGTGATCGGCACCGGCCCCTTCACGCTGGAAAGCTGGGACAAGGACCGCCACCTCGTCCTGCGCCGCAACCCGGCCTACACGCATGACCGCTCCGCCGCCGGGCCCGACGGGCTGGCCGGGCGCAAGACCGTGCATCTGGACGCGGTGCGCTACGATTTCGTCGCCGACCCGGCCGCCCGGCTGTCGGCGTTGCAGGCCGGCGAGGCCGATGCGGCGGCAAACTTGCCGCCCGATGCCATCCGCCGCCTGGCCGAGCGCGACGATATCGCGGTGCTGCGCGTGTTCCCCTACTGCCAGCTGGTCTTCGTCACCCATGCCGGCCACGGCCCGACCGCCAACCCGCTGGTGCGCCAGGCGATCCGCGCGGTGGTGAATGTCGACGACATCGTCGCCGCCTCCGGCCAGCTGGCCCGGCGCAACCCGTCGCTCACCTATCCCGGCAGCCCCTACCACACCGGCGAGCTGGCCGATGCCTCCTACGACCGGCGCAACCCGCAGGAAGCCCGCGACCTGCTGCAACAGGCCGGCTACCGCGGCGAGAAGCTGGTGCTGCAGACCAACGGCACCTTCAGCTACATGCGCGATGCGATCCTGGTGCTCGCCGGCCAGCTGGAGCAGGCGGGCATGGCCACCGAGGTTCAGGTGGTGGACTGGATGACCAACTCGGCCAACCTGCGCCGCGGCACCGGCAACTGGAACGTCACCGCCACCGGCTTCTGCACCCAGCCACTGCTCGGCCCGCAGCAATGGCGGCGGCCGCTGTTCGCCCATCCGCATATCCGCGAACATGCGGGGCTGGAGGCCGCCTACCGCCAGTTCTTCACCTCGCCCGGCTTCGCGCAGCGCCAGGCGGCGTGGCGCCGGATCGAAGGGCAGTTGCTCGACCAGGCCTTCATCATCAAGGTGGCGGACCTGGGCGCGGTGCGGGCGCACCACACGCGGCTGCAGGGCATGGCGCCGTATTTCTTCCAGAGGTTCTGGAACACATGGATCAATTGAGGCAACCGCCCGGGCCCGCGCGCCCGGCGGCGAGAAAGGCCTTGGGGGTGGCCAAGCGATGACCAAGGGGGCGACATGTATCGCGGAATCCTGATGCGGCTGTCACAGGCGGTGCCTGTGCTGCTGATCTTCACGGTGATGGTGTTCCTGCTGATGCACCTGCTGCCGGGCGACCCGGCGCTGGCCATCGCGGGGCCCGAGGCATCGCCGGAGGCGGTGGAGGCGATCCGCGAGCAGCTGGGCCTCAACCGGCCGCTGATCGTGCAGCTGCTGGAGTGGTTCTCCCACATCGCCGTCGGCAATTTCGGCGAGTCGCTGACCCTGAAGCAGAGCGTGGTCAGCGCGGTGGTGGAGCGGCTGCCGGTGACGTTGTCGCTGTCGCTGGTCTCGCTCATCGTCACGCTGCCGGTGGGAATCGGGCTGGGGGTGATCGCGGCGTATTGGCGCAACTCCTGGATCGACGCCGTGGTGATGGTCATCGCCCTGCTCGGCGTGTCGCTGCCGGGGTTCTGGGTCGGCATCCTGTCGGTGCTGTATTTCAGCGTCCAGCTCGGCTGGTTCCCGCCCAGCGGCTACGTGCCGCTCACCGAGGGCGGCTTCTGGCCGTGGTTCGCCTCGCTGATCCAGCCGGCGATCGTGCTGGCGCTGTTCCAGATCGGCTTCCTGGCGCGCATCACCCGCTCGGCCATGCTCGACGTGCTGGACCAGGACTTCATCCGCACCGCGCGCGCCAAGGGCGTGGACGAATGGACGACGGTGGCCAAGCATGCGTTCCGCAACACGCTGATCCCCGTCGTGACCGTGCTGGGCATCACGCTGAGCCTGCTGGTCGGCGGCTCGGTGGTGATCGAGCAGGTGTTCGCGCTGCCCGGCATCGGCCGGTTGATCGTCCAGGGCATCATGAACCGCGACTATCCGCTGGTGCAGGGCACCATGCTGCTGTTCGGGTTCGCCTTCGTGGTGATCAACATCCTTGTCGACATCATCTACACCTTTGTTGATCCGCGGGTGCGTTATGGCTGATGCGACGGCAACCATCCTGGCGTCCGGCGAGGCGATAGCCGCCCGCCGCCGCTTCCGCGTGCTGCGCAAGCTGCTGCACCATCGCAGCTTCATGGTCGGCTTCATCATCGTCATGGTGATGGTGATCGCGGCCCTCGCGGCACCGCTGACCGGCGTGGACCCGAACCGCATGGCCATCCGCCTGCGCTTCACCGCACCGCGCGAGGCCAACTGGTTCGGCACCGACCAGTTCGGGCGCGACCTGTTCACCCGCACGCTGTACGGCGCGCAGCTCTCGCTGTGGATCGGTCTGTCGGTCGCGGTGCTGACCGGCGTGATCGGGGCGGCGATCGGCGTTTTGTCGGCCCAGTTCCGCCGGCTCGATTCGCTGCTGATGCGCATCATGGACGCGCTGATGGCGGCCCCCGCCATCCTGCTGGCGATCGGCCTCGGCGCGGCCCTCGGCCCGCAGACGCACAGCGTGATCATCGCGCTGGTGGTGGCCTACATCCCGCGCACGGCACGCATCGTGCGCGCCTCGGCGTTGGTGACGCGCGAACTGGAATTCATCGAGGCCGCGCGCGTTTCCGGCGCCTCATCGCTGCGCATCATGTTCAAGCACCTGTTGCCGAACGCCTCCGGCCCGTTGCTGGTGCAGTCCACCTTCGTGTTCGCCTATGCGATCCTGGCGGAGGCGGCGCTGTCGTTCCTGGGCATCGGCCCGCCGCCGCCGGCCCCCTCCTGGGGCAACATCATCGCCGAGGGCCGGCAGTTCGCCGTGCAGGCGTGGTGGATCATGCTGTTCCCGGGCTTCGCGATCAGCCTCGCGGCGCTGGGAATGAACCTGCTGGGCGACGGGCTGCGCGATGTGCTCGACCCGCGGCTGAAGGTGGAGGGCTGACATGGCCGCGCCGTTGCTTGAAGTGGACGACCTGACCGTGCGTTTCCGCACGGATGCGGGATGGATGACGGCGGTGGACCGGGTGAGCCTGGCCGTCGGCGAGGGCGAGGCGCTTGGCATCGTGGGCGAATCGGGATCAGGCAAAAGCGTCACCGCGCTGTCGATCCTGCGGCTGCACGCAGCCCCGACCACGCGCATGCCGACCGGGCGCATCATGTATGGCGGGCGTGACCTGCTCACCCTGCCGACGCGGGAGATGCGGGCGATCCGCGGCGGGGAGATCGCGATGATCTTCCAGGACCCGATGTCCTCGCTGAACCCGGTGCTGACCATCGCCGACCAGATCGGCGAGACGCTGCGCCTGCACCAGGGCGTCGACCAGGTGACGGCGCGCAAGCGGGCGATCGAGCTGCTGGAGCTGGTGCGCATCCCGGATGCGGCGCGGCGGGTGGACGAATACCCGCATCGCCTGTCCGGCGGCATGCGCCAGCGCGTGATGATCGCCATCGCCATCGCCTGCCGGCCCAAGCTGCTGATCGCCGACGAGCCGACGACGGCGCTGGACGTGACCATCCAGGCGCAGATCCTCGACCTGCTGCGCGACCTGCAGACCGAGCTTGGCATGAGCGTGATCCTGATCACCCACGACATGGGCGTGATCGCGGAATTCGCGCGGCGGGTGATGGTGATGTACGCGGGCCGGGTGGTGGAGACCTCGCCGGTCGCCGCGCTGTTCCGCCGGCCGGTGCATCCCTATACCGAGGGGCTGCTGTCGGCGATTCCAAAGCTGGATGTCGATGTGCGGCGCCTGCCGACCATTCCGGGCTCGATCCCCGATCCGACGGCGGTGGTGCCCGGCTGCCGCTACAACCCGCGCTGCGCGTTGGTGCAGGACTCCTGCCGGCGCGACGCGCCGCCGTTGCTGCCGGCCGGGCCGGATCGCGAGGCGCGCTGCCCGCCCCGGGTGGCCGCGATGATGGCCGCGGCGGAGGGCGTGTCGTGAGCGGAACCGAATCAACCGCCCCGATCGTGCGGGTGCGCGACCTGACCAAGGACTTCCACGTCACGCGCGGGCGCGGCGGGCCGCCGGCGGTTCTGCGCGCGGTGAACAACATCAGCTTCGACATCAATCCCGGCACCACGCTGGGCCTGGTGGGCGAATCCGGCTCCGGCAAGTCGACCACCGGGCGGCTGCTGGTCGGGCTGATCCCGGCGACGTCGGGCGAGATCACCCTGTTCGGCGAGACGATCACCGGCCCGGACGGCAAGCAGCCGCTGGCGCGGGTGCGCAGCAAGCTGCAGTTCGTGTTCCAGGACCCGCACGGCTCGCTCAACCCGCGCATGCGGGTGGGGGACTGCATCGCGGAGCCGATCGACGTCGCCGGCGGCTGGAGCCGCAAGGACCGTGCGGACCGGGTCAGCGAATTGCTGGAAACCGTCGGCCTGCCGCGCGCGGTGGCCGAGCGCTTCCCGCACGAGTTCTCGGGCGGCCAGCGCCAGCGCATCGGCATCGCCCGTGCGCTGGCGTTGCGGCCGGACCTGGTGATCTGCGACGAGCCAGTCTCGGCGCTGGACGTGTCGATGCAGGCGCAGATCATCAACCTGCTGCTGGACCTGCAGGACCGGCTGGGGCTGTCGTACCTGTTCATCGCGCACGACCTGGCCGTGGTGCGCAGCATCGCCACCGACGTGGCGGTGATGTACGCCGGCGCGCTGGTGGAGCAGGCGCCCAAGACGGTGCTGTATTCGGCGCCGAAGCACCCCTACACCCAGGCGCTGCTGGAAGCGGTGCCGCGGCCCGATCCGGACCGGGTGCGCAGCCCGGCACTGGGCGGCGAGGTGCCGAGCATCCTGAACCCGCCACCGGGATGCGCCTTCGCGGCGCGCTGCCCGAGCGCCATGGATGTGTGCCGCAGCGAGCGCCCGGCGGCGCGGCCGACCGGGGACGGGCATGTGGTGGCGTGCCACCTCTATTGAGGAAGCACGTTCTTTTTTGAAAAAAAGAACCAAAAAACTTTTGTCCATTTGCACCGCGGCTGAACCGTCAGCCACGGTGCAAATGGGAGAAAGTCTTTTTGCTTCTTTTTCTTCAGAAAAAGAAGAACCCTTGCTTCCCTTCAGCGCCCCATGTCGCGCAGGAAGTCGATCTGCCAGCGCATCTCATCCACGGCGAGCGGGAAGCCGCCGCCGGGGGTGGGGCGCAGCACGGCGGAGGGATTCAGGCGGGCGAGCAGGGTTTGCAGCGGGACGGCCACCTGCATCGAGAAGCCGGCCTTCCAGACCAGGCTGAGCAGGCCCTTGGCGCTGCGCAGCGTTGCCGCGCGGTCGACCACCGAGGCCGGCACTTCCGCGGCCAGGGCAAGGATGGCGGTGGCCATGCGCGGCTCCCCGCGCTGCACGGCGGCGAGCAGGGCTGCCTCGTCGAGCTTGTGCAGCGCCTGGAGTTGCAGGGCTTCCTGCATGGCCTGGTCGATGTCCGGGTCGCGGCGGGTGCGGTCCTGGGGCGGGTTGAGCCGTGCCTCCAGCCGCTGGCGCAGTTCGCGCGCGGTCGATACCGGCAGGTCGGCGCGGCCGGCCAGCACGTCGAGCAGGTGGGTGGCGACGTAGCTCGACAGCGCGCGGGCGGCGCGGTCGGACAGGCGCGGACGGGAGACCAATGGCTGGTGCCATGCCTCGTGCGCGCTGCCAGTTTCAGCCAGCATGTCGAGCGTGGCTTCGCGGATCGCCGCGGTGGTGTTGGCGAGCAGGGCGGTGATGGCGCGCACGTTGCTGGAGGAGGCGACGGCATCCGCCACCTCCTCGGCCAGGCGGGGGCGGGAGGCGATGGAGACCGCGACCTCGCCTGACGGCGTGTCGGCCAGCAGGGCCAGCAGGTCCTCGGAGGAGAGGATCGGCGACAGGCGCACGACGGGGTCGAAGACCTGGGTCGCGGAGTCGCGGGCGAGTTGGAGGATGAGGCTGCGCGGCGCCTCGGGCATGTCCTTCAGCACGTCGGCCATCGCCGCGCGCACGCGCACCGCCTCGTCGCTGACCAGGCGGTGCAGGGTGGCCAGCGCGCGCTCGCGCAGGGTGGCCTGGTCGGCGGCGGCCAGGCCGGGGACCAGGCTGGCGAGCTTGCGCGCCAGCAGCGTGCGCACGCGCTCGTCCTGGTCCTGGGCCAGGACATGGTCGGTCTCGCCGCCGGCGGAGGGATTCATGGCGACGGCGGCGCGCACCGTGACCGAGGGATCGGTGGCGAGCGAGCGCAACACGTCGGGCGCGGTGTCGGGTGCGGCGCCGAGGCGGACGCGCAGCGCCTCGGTCTCGGCCGGCGGGATCGCGAGAAGGGCGGTGTCGTCGCTCGGGGACATCACGTTGCCTCCGGTCGCCAGGCGCGCCACTGGCCGCGGCCGGCACGCTTGGCCTGGTACATCGCCTGGTCGGCGCGTTGCAGGGTTTCGTCGAGGCTTTCGCGGGTGGTGGGCCAGCGGGTGGCGATGCCGATGGACATGCCGAGACGGATGTCGTGCCCGCCGGCCAGCTCGCGCATGGCACGCGGGGCGGTGATGGTGAGGTGTTCGGCGCGCTCGGCCGCGGTGAGGTCGTCGGCGCCATCCATCCAGATCGCGAACTCGTCCCCGCCCAGCCGCGCCACGAGGTCCGACGGGCGGACGGTGTCGCGCAGCATGTCGGCGACCAGGCACAGCGCCTCGTCGCCCACGTCGTGGCCGCGCAGGTCGTTGAGCTGCTTGAAGCCGTCAAGGTCGAGATACAGCACGGTGCCGGGCTGGCCCTCGCGGCCCAGGCGATCGATGCGCCGGCCCATCTCGTCGATGAAGGCGCGGCGGTTGAGCAGGCCGGTCAGCGAGTCGGTGCGCGCCTGCTCGGTGATGTCGCGCTGCATCGCCTCGTGCTGGAGCACCACGCGGATGATGCTGTTGACCGAGGCGACCAGCATGCGGTCGTCGCTGTCCCAGGGGCGGCCGCCGAGGTCGCGCCAGATGGCCAGCGCGGCGGCCTGGGTGCCGCTGATGTGGGCGGGGCAGACCATGGTCCAGCGCCCGTCATTGGACATGGCGTCGCTCTGGCTGGAGGGGTTGGATTCCAGCAGCGACATGGCGGTATGCAGGACGGCGGCCGAGGGGACGCCGATCTGGTGCAGCAGCGAGGCCTGCACGCCGTCGCCCAGCAGGTCGATGACCGCGCAGCCTTCCGCCCCCACGGCGGTCACCATGGCGCCGAGGGCGGCCTTCATCATGCGCGCGGCGTGCACTTCCTCATGCATGCAGGCGAGGATGTGCTCCACCACCTGGCTGCGGCGCAGCGTGGCGGCGAGGCGGGATTCGTGGATGTCCTGCTCGGTGATGTCCTGCCCGACGCCGCGGGCGCCGACCACCTGGCCCTGGGCATCCAGCAGCGGGGCGGCGCTGAACACCAGGCAGACGGGCGAGCCGTCAGGCCGCTTGAGCCAGGCGCGGCGGCCGCGGGTGCGCACGGTGGGGCGGAACGGGTCGAAGCCGATCTGCCCGGCGGAGTCGGCCAGCAGGAGGGCGGCGGGCTGGCCGACCAGCATGGCGGCGGACCAGCCGACGGCGGTTTCGGGAGCGATGAATACGAAACGCCCCTGGGCATCGGTCTCGAAGGCCAGGTCGGCGCTGAGGTGGACAAGATCGCGCCAGCGCTGCCGACTTTCGAGAAGGGCGGCGTGGAGCACGCCATCGCGGGCGGCGCTGGAGGCGCCAGTGTCATGCAAGGCGGGCTCGGGCAGGTCGCCGGCCACGGGTGACATGTGCGCGGGAAGCGGGACGGCGGCCACCGTTCCGGGATCGGGTGCCAGGGGCATGGGGTCGGTTCCTCGTGTCGCCCCATCCAAGAGGAAATGCGTAAACGCAGGGTTAGCGAGAACGCCGCGAGGCGCGAATGCTGCTCGATTGACAGGGCCTGCCCGCCTGCGCATGGTCCGCGCAACTGCCAGGAGACCTGCCCCAATGAGCGACCCTTCCCTGCGTTCAACGATCGAGACCCTGTGGGAGCGGCGCGATGGGCTGAACGCCCAGACCAAGGGTGCCGACCGCGAGGCGGTGGAGACGGCACTTGAGGGGCTGGAGGCCGGCACCTATCGCACCGCGGAGAAGATCGGCGGCGAATGGGTGGTGAACGAGTGGCTGAAGAAGGCGGTGCTGCTGAGCTTCCGGCTGTTCGATTCGCAGCTGATGGAAGGCAATGGCGGCGCGCCGGTGTGGGACAAGGTGGCGATGAAGTTCGCCGGCTGGGATGCCGACCGCTTCCGCAAGGCCGGCTTCCGCGCCGTGCCCGGGGCGATCGTGCGCCGCAGCGCCTACATCGCGCCTGACGTGGTGCTGATGCCGAGCTTCGTGAACGTGGGCGCGCATGTCGGCGCGCGCACCATGGTCGATACCTGGGCGACTGTCGGCAGCTGCGCGCAGATCGGCGCCAACTGCCACCTCTCGGGCGGCGTGGGCATCGGCGGCGTGCTGGAGCCGCTGCAGGCAACCCCGGTGATCATCGAGGACGACTGTTTCATCGGCGCGCGCTCCGAGGTGGTGGAGGGCGTGATCGTGGAGCGCGGCGCGGTGCTGGCGATGGGGGTGTTCCTCTCGGCAACCACCAAGATCGTCAACCGCGACACGGGCGAGGTCCATGTCGGCCGGGTGCCGCCCTACTCCGTGGTGGTGCCGGGCGCGATGCCGGGGCCGGTCGGCACGCCGTCGTTGTACTGCGCGGTGATCGTGAAGCAGGTGGATGAGCGCACGCGGGCCAAGACGGCGATCAACGAGCTGTTGCGCTACTAGGAAGGGAAGGAAGTTGTTCTTTTTTGAAAAAAAGAACCAAAAAACTTTCCCCCTTTTGACGCGGAATCAACCCCCGCAAATGGATGAAAGTCTTTTTGCTTCTTTTTCTTCAGAAAAAGAAGACTCTTTCTGGCTTATGGATCGCGCATGAACACCCCGATCGACCCGCTGGAACTCGCCCAGGCGCTGATCCGCTGCGCGTCCGTCACGCCCGCCGATGCCGGCGCGCAGGACGTGCTGGCGGACGCGCTGGCGGCGCTTGGCTTCACCGTCACGCGGCTGAAGTTTGGCGAGATTGAGAACCTGTTCGCGCGGATCGGCACCGGCGGCCCGCATATCTGTTTCGCCGGCCACACCGACGTGGTGCCGGAAGGGGCGGCGAACTGGTCGGCCGGCCCGTTCGCGGGCGAGGTGAAGGATGGCGTGCTGTATGGCCGCGGCGCCTGCGACATGAAGGGCGCGATCGCCGCCTTCGTGGCCGGCGCGGCCGACCATCTGCGGGGCGGTGCGCCGAAGGGATCGATCTCGCTGCTGATCACCGGCGACGAGGAAGGCCCGGCGATCGACGGCACGGTGAAGGTGCTGGAGTGGATGCAGGCGAACGGCCAGGTGCCGGATTTCTGCATCGTGGGCGAGCCGACCAACCCGGCGGCGCTGGGCGACATGATCAAGGTCGGCCGGCGCGGCAGCGTGAACATGACGCTGACGGTGCATGGCATCCAGGGCCACGTCGCCTATCCGCACCGTGTCGACAACCCGGTGCACCGGCTGGCGCGCATCGCGGCGGCATTGACGGCGGCCCCGATCGACGCGGGCAGCGAATTCTTCGAGCCGACCAGCATCCAGCTGACCAGCATCGATGTCGGCAACGCGGCGACCAACGTGGTGCCGGCCAGCGCGCGCATGATGCTGAACATCCGCTTCAACGAACGCCATTCCGGCGCCGCGCTGGCCGCCTGGGTGCGCGCCACCGCCGAGCGGTATGCCGAGCGCTTCGACCTCGATGTGTCCATCAGCGGCGAAAGTTTCCTCACCCCGGTCGGCCCGGAGATCGAGGCGCTGACGGCGGCGATCGCCGAGGCGACCGGCCGGCAGCCCAAGCTGGACACCGGTGGCGGCACCTCCGATGCGCGCTTCATCGCCCGCTACTGCCCGGTGGCGGAGTTCGGCCTGGTCGGGCAGACGATGCACCAGGTGGACGAGCGCGTGCCGGTGGACGAGTTGCGCGAGCTGGCGCGCATCTACCGCGCGGTACTGGACAAGCTGGTGCGATGAAGCCCATGCGCCCATGAGCGAGACGGGACCGCGCCGCAGCGTCTTCCGCGGCATCTTCCAGCTTGCGCGGTTCCGGCCGGAGGGGTTTGGCGAGTTCGTGGCCACACGGCAGGGCTTCCTGAACTCGCTGGCGCCGCTGATCGCCTTTCCACTGGTCGGCGGGTTGCTGATGCTAGCCGCCGGCGGCGGGGCCGACGTGCTGACCGACCTGCTGGCCACGCTGGTGGCGCTGCTGGCGCCGGCGGTGATTTCCGCCGCACTGGCCGAGCGCTGGGGGCGCGGGGAGGCGTGGCTGCGCTTTGGCGTGGCGTTCAACTGGGCGCAATGGGCCGTGCCGGTGGTGGCGATTGGGTTGCTGTTCGCGGCGGGGATGCTGCGGCGCATGGGGCTCGGGGAGCCGCAGGCGGCGATCGTGGTGCTGTTCGCCATCGCGGGCTACGGGCTGAGCCTGCACTGGTTCCTGATCCGCCATGGGCTCGGCCTGTCGCGCGGGCGGGCGACGCTGGCGGTCGTGGCGCTGAATTTCGGCACGGTGGCGCTGGTGATGGCGCCACGCCTGATCGCCTCGGCGCTGCAGTGACGAAGCCGCCGCGGTGAGCGCCGTGCCGCAGCCGCCCTGGCTCGGGCTGCGCGCCGCGTTGATGCTGGCTGGCGGGCGAGCGGAGGGGGTTGCGCTGTTCGCGGCGGATTCGCTGCCGGACGGGCTGGCGCGGGCGCGGCAGAGCTTCGTGGCGCTGGGGCTGTGCCTGCCGATGTTCCTGGCGATCCACGCGCTGGCGCCGTCTGCCACGGGCGGGGAGATGGCGCGCGAACTGGCCGGCTTCGTGCTGACCTGGCTCGGCTACGCCGTGCTGTCGCACCGCCTGGCCGCCGACATGGGCCGCGCCGCGCTGTGGCCGCGCTTCGTGGTGCTGTGGAACTGGTGCAACCTGGTGCAGTACCTGCTGCTGGTCGCCGCCCTGGTGCCGCATCTGCTGGGCGCGCCGGCGGTGGTGGCGCAGACGGCGTGGCTCGCGGCGATGGGCTGGGCGCTGTGGCTGCAATGGTCGGCGACCCGCCTGGGCCTCGGCCTGTCGGGCGGGCGGGCGGCGCTGATGGTGGGCGTGGACATGGCGCTCGGCCTCGTGGTGCTGCGGCTCACCGCCGGGTAGGTCAGGTCGGCCCGAACGGGTCCTCGGGATAGCGCACCGCCATCAGGGCAAGGCCCTCCGGCGGGGCCGTGGGCCCGGCGGCGGCACGGTGGCGCGCGGCGAGCGCCTCGGCCACCCGGGCGACCGGCCAGAGGCCCTGGCCGACCAGCTTCAGCGTGCCGACCATGTTGCGCACCTGGTGGTGCAGGAAGCTGCGCGCCGCGGCCTCGATGACGATGCGCTCGCCCTCGCGGCGGACATCGAGCCGGTCCAGCGTGCGCAGCGGCGACTTCGCCTGGCAGGAGGTGGCGCGGAACGAGGTGAAGTCGTGGTGGCCGAGCAGCGATTGCGCGGCCGCGTGCATCGCCGCCACGTCGAGCGGCAGGTGCACGTGCCAGACCTGCCCCGCCTCCAGCGCCGGCCGGGCGCGACGGTTGAGGATCACGTAGCGATAGGCGCGGCCGATGGCGGAGAAGCGCGGGTTCCATCCCTCCGCCGCCCGCGCCGCGCGCAGCACCGCGACGGCATGCGGCAGCATGTGGAAGTTCAGCGCGTCGCGCAGCTTGTCCGGCGCGATGTCGCGGTCGAGGTCGATGCTGGCGACCTGGCCGGCGGCGTGCACCCCGGCATCGGTGCGCCCGGCGGTGATGCTGGCGACCGGGGCGCCGTGCACAAGGTGGGAGGCCGCCTCCTCCAGCACCTGCTGCACCGACAGCCCGACCGCCTGCCGCTGCCAGCCGACGAAGGCCGTACCGTCGTATTCCAGCGCCAGGGCGTAGCGCGGCATCAGCCCAGGCGGGTGCCGGGGGGCACGCGGCGGCCGCGCAGGAACGCCTCGGCGGGCATCGCGGCGCGGCCCGGCGCCTGGATGCGCACGAGCCGCAGTGCGTCGCGCCCGGTGGCGACCAGCAGCGCGTCGTCCAGGACGGTCCCGGGCGGGCCGTCTCCGGTCTCCGGCGTGGCGGCGAGGATCTTCAGCACCTCGCCCTCCAGCATGGCGAAGGTGCCGGGCCAGGGGTTCAGCGCCCGCACCTGCCGATCGAGCGACGCCGCGTCGCGCGACCAGTCGATGCGGCCGTCGTCGCGGGTGAGCTTGGGGGCGTAGGTGGCGCCCTCCTCCGGCTGCGGAACCGGGGCGGGATTGTCGGCCAGCGCGCCCAGCACCAGCTCCGCGCCGAGCGTGGCCAGGGTGTCGTGCAGGTCGGCGGCGGTGGTGGTTGGGCCGATCGGCACCAATCCGCGCCGCAGCATGGCGCCGGTGTCCAGCCCCGCGTCCATCTGCATGATGGTGATGCCGGTCTCGGTGTCGCCGGCCAGGATCGCCGCCTGGATCGGCGCCGCCCCGCGCCAGCGCGGCAGCAGGCTGGCATGGATGTTCAGGCAGCCGCGGCGCGGCGCATCCAACATCGCCTGCGGCAGGATCAGGCCGTAGGCGGCAACCACCGCCACGTCGAGCCCGAGTGCCGCGAAGGCCGCGTGCTCCGCCACGTCGCGCCGCAGCCGGGAAGGCGTGCGGACAGGAAGGCCCAGCGCGTCGGCCGCCACATGCACCGGGCAGCGCCGCACCGCCTGCCCGCGGCCCGCCGGGCGAGGCGGCTGGCAATAGACGGCGGCGATGTCGTGCCCGGCTTCGTGCAGGGCGCGCAGGGCGGGGACGGCAAAATCCGGGCTGCCCATGAAGGCGAGCCGCAGCCGTGCCACCGTCAGCGCACCTTCGCCTTCTGGTCCTTGGCGAGCTTGCGCATGATCATGTTGCGCTTCAGCGCCGAGAGGTGGTCGACGAACAGCACGCCGTTCAGGTGGTCGATCTCGTGCTGCAGGCAGGCGGCGAGCAGCCCGTCGCCTTCCATCTCCCGGCGCACGCCCTGCAGGTCGAGGTAGCGCACCTTGACCTGGGCGGGGCGGGTGACGTCGGCATACATGTTCGGCAGCGACAGGCAGCCCTCCTCGCGCGTGGCGAGTTCCTTGCTGGCGGCGACGATCTCCGGGTTCACCAGCACGTGCGGCTGGCGCTTGTCGTCCGGCGCGAGGTCGATCACCGCCACGCGCAGGCCGAACCCCACCTGGGGGGCCGCGAGGCCGATGCCGGGGGCGTGGTACATGGCGGCGAACATGCGCGGCACCAGGTCGCGCACCGCGGCATCGTCGCCGGCGCCGACCGGGCGGCAGCGCAGCTTCAGCGTGGCGTGCGGCGCGACCAGGATCGGCAGCAGCGAGGCCGCATCGGGCGCGGGCACCTGTTCGGACGGGTCGTTTGCATCGGCAGCCTTCTCGGCCGCGGGGCTCTGGGCGTTCATGGCAGGGATGTAGCGGGGCCGCCTGCCCCGATCAACGGCACCCTTCCTCTTGCAACGGGGCCCTCCCCTGCCAAAATACAGCGGCGACGGGTTGCCGCCACGGGGCCCGCCAACCGCTTCGCTCGCAGGAGGAGGCCCGATTGACGACCCGCGTTTTCACGTCCCCGCTGTTCCTCGGCTTCGACCACCTCGAGCAGATGCTCGAGCGGGCCTCGAAGAACTCGTCGGATGGCTACCCGCCCTACAACATCGAGCAGACCGGGCCGACCGGGCTGCGCATCACGCTGGCCGTCGCCGGCTTCACCATGGACGACCTGCAGATCACGCAGGAGGACAACCAACTGGTGATCCGCGGCCGGCAGACCGATGACGGCCAGGGCCGGGTGTTCATCCACCGCGGCATCGCGGCCCGACAGTTCCAGCGCGCCTTCGTGATGGCCGAGGGAATCGAGGTGACCGGGGCCTGGATGGACAACGGCCTGCTGCACATCGACCTCGCCCGCCCGCAGCCCGAAGCGCGGGTGAAGACCATCCGCATCGGCAAGCGCACCGGCACGGCCGGAACCGCCCCCTTGGTGGACGGTTCTACCGATTGATCGGGCCGCGGCGACCGCCGCGGCGGGACGCAACGACATCGTGCCAATCCGGCGGCGCGGCCATTCCGTGGCACCGCCGCCGCGTGGGCCGGCGGCCATGACGGCGCCGGCACAGCCCAGGAGACCAGCCATGCCCCGTTCCGAAACCCCGACCCCCGTGATCCTGGATATCCGCAGCCTCTCGCCGGACGACCTTGGGCGGTTGGGCATGGAGGAGGTGGCCTACGTGAAGCCCGTGATCCTGAACGGCGCGCGCGCCTTCGCCATCCACGCCGCCGACGGCACGCCGATGGCCGTCGCACAGGACCACGGCCTCGCCGTCGCGGCGATCGTCCAGAACGAGATGGTGCCGGCCCAGGTGCATTGACCGCCACGCAGCGGGCCGCCACGCAGCAGGCCACCGCGCAGCGGGCCGCCGAAAGGCAGGCGCGGCTAGACCGCCGCGTTCGGGTCGATCCAGCCGATATGGCCGTCGCTGCGGCGGTACACCACGTTGAGCACGCCGGTGGCGCTGTTGCGGAACATCATCACCGGCTGGTCGGCAAGGTCCATGCGCATCACCGCCTCGCCGACCGACAGGCTCGAGATCTCGGTCGGCGTCTCGGCGACCACCGTCGCATAGGTCGCGGCCTTCACGTCGCCGTTCGCCGGCGCCTCCTCCTCCTGGCGCAGCACGTATTGCCGGGCCGCCTGCGGGCGCTCCCGGTTGGCAAGGTCGCGGGCATGGTCGTTCACGCGGCGCCGATAGCGGCGCAGGCGCTTGGCGATGTGCTCGGCGGCGTCGTCGAAGGCGCCGTTGGCATCCGCCGCCTCCCCCTCGCCGCGCAGCATCAGCCCGGGGCCGGCATGAACGTTGATGTCGCAGGTGAAGAAGCTGCGCGCCCGGCTGAAGGTGACATGCGCTTCGAGCGCATGGTCGAAATACTTGCCGGCGATGATGTCCAGCGCCTGGGACACGCGCGTGCGCAGCGCGTCCGACAGTTCGACCTGCTTGCCCGAGACCGTGATCTGCATAGCCGTTCCTCGTGCCCGTTCGTTCGGGACCGCCTGCCGGACCGTCGGATGAGCACCGGTTTCAGTCAGGCCGGCACGGCCTTCTCCCGTTTGCGCTGCACCGAGCTGGGGATACGCAGCGCTTCGCGATATTTGGCCACGGTCCGGCGCGCAATGTCCACGCCTTCGCGCCGGAGCATCGCCACGATCGCGTCATCCGACAGAATTTCGTCGATCTGCTCTGCATCGATCATCGCCTTGATGCGGAACCTTATCGACTCGGCGCTGTGGCTTTCCCCGCCCTCGGTGGCGCCGATCGCCGTGGTGAAGAAATATTTCAGCTCGTAGGTGCCGCGCGGCGTGGCCATGTACTTGCTGCTCGTCACCCGGCTGATGGTGCTCTCGTGCAGCTCCGTCGCCTCGGCCACGTCGCGCAGGATCAGCGGGCGCAGGTGGGACACGCCGTGGCGGAAGAACCCGTCCTGCCGGCGCACGATCTCGCTGGCCACCTTCAGGATGGTCTGCGCCCGCTGCTGCAGGGATTTCACCAGCCAGGTGGCGGTCTGCAGCTTGTCGGCGACGAAGGCGCGGTCGTCCTTGCTGGCGCTGGCCAGCACGCGGGTGGAGAAGCTCTGGTTCACCAGCACGCGCGGCATGGTCTCGGGGTTCAGCTCCAGCACCCAGCCGCCATCGGGGGCGCGGCGCATCAGGATGTCGGGCACCACGGCGGCCGGCGGCGTGGCATCCCAGGTGGCGCCGGGCTTGGGGTCGAGGGCACGGATCTCGGCGATCATCTCGGCGAGGTCGGCGCCATCCACGCCGCACACCGCCATCAGCTTCTTGTGGTCGTGCCGGGCCAGCAGCTCCAGGTTGTCGAGCATCGCCTGCATCGCCGGGTCGAGCCGGTTCTTCTCGGCCAGCTGCACCGCCAGGCACTCGGCCAGCGACGTCGCGAACATGCCGGTGGGGTCGAAGCGCATCATCCGCGCGCGCACCGCCTCCACCCGCTCCAGGCTGGCGCCCATCGCCTCGGCCAGCGCCTGGGGCGTGGTGGAGAGCCGGCCGGAGGGCTCCAGCAGCGCGATCAGGTAGGCGCCGATCAGCCGGTCGGCCGGGTCGCGGAAGGAAAGCCGCATCTGCTCGCCCAGGTGCTCGCGCAAGGTCGGGCCGGCATTGGCCAGGTCGTCCAGCCCGCGCTCGTCGTCATCGAAGGCGGTGTTGCCGCCGCTGCCGGTGCGCACGCCGTCGCCAGCGCCGCCGGGGTCGTAGCTGTTGCTGTCGTCGATCTCGAGCGGCGCGGCATCGGGCGCGGCCATCTCGCCGGACGTGGCGGCACTGGCGGAATCGGTCGGGCCGGCGACGGCCAGCTGGTCCGGGGCGGGGCGTTCGACGCCGGGAATCTCGGGGCGTTCGTCGCGCTCCAGCAGCGGGTTGCGCTCGAGCTCCTCCTCGACGAAGGCGGCGGCCTCGAGGTTGGAGAACTGCAGCAACTGGATCGCCTGCCGCAGCTGCGGCGTCATCACCAGCGTCTGCGATTGCCGCAGGTCGAGGCGGGGCCCGATCGCCATCAGGCGGCGGCCCGTGCGCGGATCAGCGCGAATTCCACACAGGCGCATGCGGCCGCCGGGGGGGGCAGCGGCGGCACAGGTCGGAAGCAAGAAGCATGCTCAGCAAGGTGCATGCCAGGATACTAGAGGGAAAATCTTTCACCCAGGTAGACGCGACGCACATCCTCGTGCGCCACAACCTCCTGCGGATCACCCTCCATCAGCACCTGTCCGTCGTGCATGATGTAGGCGCGGTCAATGATTTCAAGAGTTTCGCGCACATTGTGGTCGGTGATCAAAACTCCGATACCACGGTGCTTGAGGTGGGACACCAGATCACGAATTTCGCCGACCGCGATCGGGTCGATGCCGGCCAGCGGCTCATCCAAAAGAACATAGCTGGGTTGCGTTGCAAGCGCCCGGGCAATCTCCACCCGCCGCCGCTCGCCGCCCGACAGCGCCAGCGCCGGGGTGCGGCGCAGATGGCCGATGCCGAACTCGGCCAGCAACTCTTCCAGCATGTGCTCCCGCCGGTCGCGCTCCGGCTCCACCACCTCCAGCGCCGCCATCACGTTCTGCTCGACATTGAGGCCGCGGAACACGCTCGCCTCCTGCGGCAGGTAGCCGATGCCGAGGCGCGCGCGGCGATACATCGGCAGAGTGGTGATGTCGTGGCCGTCCAGGCTGATCGTGCCGGTATCCGGCTGCACCAGGCCGACGATCATGTAGAAGGTCGTGGTCTTGCCGGCGCCGTTCGGCCCGAGCAGTCCCACGGCCTCGCCCCGGCGCAGCGTGAGCGACACGTTCCGCACCACCGGGCGCTTGCGATACACCTTCCCGACCCCGACCGCCGCCAGCCCCGCGCTGGCCGGCACGGGCACCGGGGCGGCGTCGGGGCCCTCGCGCGAAACGACGCGCAGCGGCGCGGGCGGCGTCATGGGCGCGCCCCGGGCGTGGCCGCGCCGGCGCCGGGCGTGCTGTTCGGCACGATCACCCCCTGCACCCGCCCGCCGGGATCGGCCAGCATCCGCGCCACCCCGGTGCGCATGTTCACCTCGGCGGCCGGGCCATTGATCTGGTTCTGCCCGCTGGTCACCCGCACATTGCCGATGACCCGCGCCAGCCCGGTATCGGGCGTGTAGAGCGCGCGGTCGCCGCGGATCACGTCGGTGGCGGTGCGCGCCTCGACATTGCCGTAGGCCTCCAGCCGCTTCAGCTTGCCGCCGGCGCCGGGGGGCTCGGCCCCGGGCGTGGTGGCGGCGGGGCGCGGGGCTGCGCCCTCTTCCTCGATGAAGGCCACCAGCGTGTCGGCCGCCAGCCGCCGCGCGTCGGTGGTGATCACCACGGCATTGCCGCGCCCCACCGCCATGCGCTTCTGCGACCAGTATTCCAGGCTGTCGCGCGCCGTCAGCACCTGCGTCGGCGTGGTCAGGCGCAGGCCGCGGCCCGTCATCACCATCACCGCCTGGTCGATGTCATACACCGCCCGGTCGCCCACCGCCTCGTCGGTCGGGGTGAAGATGCGCACATTGCCCTCCGCCTCCAGCCGGTAGATCTCGTTGCCGCCGGTGTCGCCGCCCAGGCTCGGCACGCCGGACGAAGGGGCCGCCGTTCCCGTGCCCGCCTTCTTGCGGTAGCGCGCGATCAACCGGTCGGCGATGACGGTGACGTTGTCGCGCACCGCCCGCGCGTCGCCGGTGGCGATCACCACCTGCTCGGCATCGCGCCACTCGAACCCGTCACGCGCGGTGATGGCGACCGGCCCGCCGCTCGAAAGATCGATCTGCTGCGCGCCCGCAGGGGGCGCCGCGAGACCGAGCAGCAACAGGGGCAGGATCAACACAGCGCGCAGGGTCATCGCGGCGTTCCGTTCAGGACAATGCGGGCCGGGCCGGTGAACTGGATCACCGACCCGCGGTTGAGCACGGTGAAGCCCTGGGCGTCCAGAACGCCGAACGGCCCCTCGGCATGGACCATCTCGTTGCCGGCGGCGGCATTGGCGCGCATGTCCAGGCTCGCCGCCTCGGTCGTCAGCACGGTACCGTCGTCGCGATACAGCGTCACGTCGCCCGAGAGGTCCAGCCGGTTGGCCTTCTGCTCGAACACGCCGCGCTTCGCCTCCACCATCATCCATTCGCCGGATTGCAGTTGCATGTCGGCCTTCGGCGCCTCCAGGTCGGTCCGCTCCGGCCCGACCTGGAGCACCTTCGCCGCCGTCACGGTGTAGGGCCGACCGGCGGCATCGACGCCCTGGTAGTGGGCCTCGGTCAACTGCCCCCCCTCGGCCGTCACGTCGACGCGGCGATAGCTGATGCGGCTGCGGTCGCCATTGCCGTTCAGCTCCGGCCAGAACGCCACCAGCAGCAGCAGCGCGAGCCCCACCAGCGGCAGCAGCCGCTTCGCCAGGCCGACCAGCCAGCGCCGCCGCGGCCGCACGCTGCGCGTCGGGCGCGGGCCGTCGAGGAAGCTGCCCGCGCCGAGCGGTCGCGCCGGCCGCGACGGCGGGCGCGGGGCGGCGGGCAAGGGCGTGATGCTCATCGGGGGATCGCCGCCATGGCTACACCACCCCCGCACGCAGCAGGTCGTGGATATGCAGGATGCCCAGCGGCCGCTGCGCCGCATCCACCACGAACAACGCAGTGATCGGCCGTTCCGGCGCGTTCATCAGGTGCAGCGCCTCGGCGGCCAGCATGTCCGGACCCACGGTGCGCGGCGCCGCGTTCATCACCTCGCCCAGGCGGCGGGCGAGCAGTGCCGGGCCCATGGCGCGGCGCAAATCGCCGTCGGTGAAGATGCCGCACAGCCGCCCCTCGCCATCCACCACGCCCAGGCAGCCAAAGCGCTTGCCGGTCATCATCACCAGCGCCGCATCCATCGGCGTCTCGGGCCCGGCCAGCGGCAGCGCATCGCCGCCATGCATCATCTCGCGCACCCGCCGCAGCCGCGCGCCCAGCTTGCCGCCCGGGTGGAACTGGCGGAAATCCGCCGCCCCGAAGCCGCGCCGCGTCAGCAGCGCCACCGCCAGCGCATCGCCCAGCGCCATCTGCATCGTGGTCGAGGTGGTCGGCGCCAGCCCCATCGGGCAGGCCTCGCGCGCCGCCGGCAACAGCAGCGCCACGTCCGCTGCGGCCGCCAGCGTGCTGCCGCCGCGCGCGGTGATCGCCACCAGCGGCAGGCCGAAGCGCCGCGAATGCGCCACCAGGTCGGCCAGCTCCGCCGTCTCGCCGGAATTGGACAGGGCCAGCACCGCATCGCCCGGCACGATCATGCCCAGGTCGCCGTGGCTCGCCTCCGCCGGATGCACGAACAGCGCCGGCGCGCCGGTCGAGGCCAGGGTGGCCGCGATCTTGCGCGCCACATGGCCGGACTTGCCCATGCCCGAGACCACGATGCGCCCGGTGGCCGAGGCCAGCAGCGCCACGGCGCGCGCGAATCCGCCATCGAGCCCGGCGGCAAGCGCCTGCAGCCCCGCCGCCTCGGCGGCGAGCACGTCACGGGCGACATCGAGGTCGCTCGCCAGGGTTGCGAGGGCGGCGGTCATGGTCGGTGCATTCCAGCCAGTGCGCGGTCCAGCCAAGTTGGGCAGCCGGATATGGGACCGCGCAGCATCACGGTAAGGGGGAGTTACGGTGCCCGCCCCCCGCGGGTCAAGCAAGCCCGCAGGCTGGGCCGCCGCACAAGCGCGTCAGGGTTGTGCCCGTCAGTGGGCGAAGATGTCGGGTGCGTCCCAGCCGAGCACATCCAGCTGCCCACGCGCCGGCAGGAAGGCGAAACAGGCCTCGGCCAGCTCCCGCCGCCCCTCGCGCTCCAGCAGCCCCTCCAGCTTGGCCCAGAGCGCATGCAGGTGCAGCACATCCGACGCCGCATAGGCCAGCTGCTCCGAGGACAGCTCCGCCGCCCCCCAGTCCGAGGTCTGCTGCTGCTTCGACAGATCGACGCCCAGCAGGTCGCGGCAGAGGTCCTTCAGCCCGTGGCGGTCGGTGTAGGTCCGCACCAGCTTCGCCGCGATCTTGGTGCAGCGCACCGGTGCCACGCGGATGCCCAGCGCATGCTGCAGCAGACCCACATCAAACCGCGCGAAATGCATCAGCTTCACGGTGCCGGGGTCGGCCAGCACGCGCTTGAGGTTCGGGCAATCCGCCCCGCGCCCGCCCAGCGAAGGCGGCACGATCTGCACCAGGTGCACCACCCCGTCGCCGGACGACATCTGCACCAGGCACAGCCGGTCGCGCCGCGAATCGAGGCCCATCGCCTCGGTATCGACGGCCAGCACCGGGCCGAGCGCCAGGCCTTCGGGAAGGTCATGCTTGTGCAGATGGATCGTGGCGTTGGCCATGAACTGTATGGTTCCCGCCATCAGGGACTGCCCCCGGCGGGGTGAACCGCCGTTTATCCGATTGGTGCCCAGGAAAGGACTCGAACCTTCACGACCTTGCGGTCACTGGCACCTGAAGCCAGCGCGTCTACCAATTCCACCACCTGGGCATGTCGGCACCCTTCCGCGGGGTGGTGCGGAGGGTGGGCGCGCCGTTTAGCCCCCGCTCGCGCCCGCGTCAACTGGCCGCGGGCGTGGGTGGCGAAAAACCGGGGCGGTGCGATGGTGCTTGAGGCGGCCGGCGCGCACCCATATCAAGGGCGGGCGTTTACGGGAGCGTATCATGAGCGTTGGCAGCAGGGACGTGCAGCGGATTGCCACGGTGTTCGGCGGCACCGGCTTCATCGGCCGCCAAGTGGTCAAGCGCCTGGTCGATGCCGGCCACATCGTACGCGTGGCGGTGCGCGACACCGAGGCGGCGACGGTGCTCAAGCCGCTCGGCGTCCCCGGCCAGGTGGTCCCGCTCCACGCCCCGCTCTCCGACGAAGCCGCCATCGCCCGCGCGGTGGAAGGCGCGCGCCACGTGGTCAGCCTCGTCGGGATCCTGGCCGAAGGCCGCGCCGGGGATTTCGACCGCGTCCACCACCAAGGCGCCGCCGCCATCGCCCGGGCCGCCACCGCGGCAGGGGTGGAGCATCTGGTCCACGTCTCGGCCATCGGCGCCGACGCTGCCAGCCCCAGCCTCTATGCCCGCAGCAAGGCAGCCGGCGAGGCGGCTGTGCGCGCCGCCTTCCCCGCCGCCGTCATCCTGCGCCCCTCGATCGTGTTCGGCGCGGAGGACCAGTTCTTCAACCGCTTCGCCCAGCTCGCCCGCCTGCTGCCGGTGATGCCGGTGTTCGAGGGCGCCACGAAGTTCCAGCCGGTCCATGTCGGCGACGTTGCCGATGCGATCATCGCAGGGCTGACCCGCGCCGATGTGCAGGGCCGCACCTTCGAGCTGGGCGGCCCGAAAATCTGGACGATGCGCCAGCTCCTCGCCTGGATCCTCGACCAGACCGGCCGCCGCCGCCCCCTGGTGGCCGTGCCCACCGCGATCGCCCAGGTGCAGGCACGGGTGATGGAATGCCTGCCGGGCAAGCCGCTCACCCGCGACCAGCTGGCATTGCTGCGCCGCGACAACGTGGTAGCGCCCGGCGCTGCCGGCTTGGCCGAGCTCGGCATCACGCCGCTGGCCGTGGAACAGGTGGTACCGGACTACCTGGTCCGCTACCGCCCCAGCGGCACAAGCCGCGCCACCGCTTGACCACCATTGCGGCCGATACGGTCCTTTTCTACCACCCCACCCTCACGCAACGGGCGCTGTCCGCCGACGCACCTCCGATAAAAGGCATCAATGCTGTCGTAAATGGACTCGCAATGCGGCCCCCGCTCGTGTAGAACGCTTGCGGAACTGGTTCGACCCGGAGCTGTCCGATGCCCGACCGCATGCTGCAGTTCGTCTCCGTCCCCCAGCAGACTCCCGCCAAGCGCGCGGCGGACCTGCGCCGGCAGGATTTCGACGAGATCTACGCCGAATACATCCCCGCCGAAGCCGCCACCCAGGCCAGCCGCTGCAGCCAGTGCGGCGTGCCGTTCTGCCAGATCCACTGCCCGCTCTCGAACAACATCCCCGACTGGCTGAAGCTCGCCGCCGAGAACCGCCTGGAGGAGGCCTACGAGCTCTCCTCGGCCACCAACAACTTCCCCGAGATCTGCGGCCGCATCTGCCCGCAGGACCGGCTCTGCGAAGGCAACTGCGTCATCGAGAAGGGCTTCGACAGCGTCACCATCGGCGCCGTCGAGCGCTTCATCACCGACACCGCCTTCGACAACGGCTGGGTCCGCCCGATCCGCCCCCGCCGCGAGCGCGCCCAGTCCGTCGGCATCATCGGCGCCGGCCCCGGCGGCCTCGCCGCCGCCGAGCAGCTGCGCAAGCTCGGCTATCAGGTCCACATCTACGACCGCTACGACCGCGCGGGCGGCCTGATGATCTACGGCATCCCCGGCTTCAAGCTGGAGAAACCCGTCGTGCTCCGCCGCCACCAGCTGCTGGAGGAAGGCGGCATCGTCTTCCACCTCAACTGCGCCGTGGGCCAGGACATCACCCTCGAGGCGCTGCGCGCCCGCCACGACAGCGTGCTGATCGCCACCGGCGTCTACAAGCCGCGCGACATCGGCGGCCCCGGCGCCGGCCTGCCCGGCATCGTCCCGGCGCTGGACTACCTCACCGCCGCCAACCGCCACGGCCTCGGCGACAGCGTCCCCGCCTTCGCCGACGGCACCCTCGATGCCCGCGCCAAGCGCGTCGTCGTCGTCGGCGGCGGCGACACCGCCATGGACTGCGTCCGCACCGCCGTGCGCCAGGGGGCCGCCAGCGTCACCTGCCTCTACCGCCGCGACCGCGCCAACATGCCCGGCAGCCTGCGCGAGGTGAAGAACGCGGAGGAGGAAGGCGTGCAGTTCCAGTGGCTTTCCGCCCCCGAGGCCTTCCTCGGCGACAGTACCGTCACCGGCGTGCGCGCCACCCGCATGCATCTCGGCCTGCCCGACGCCTCCGGCCGCCAGGCCGTCGAGTCGGTCCCCGGCAGCCACTTCACCCTGCCCGCCGACCTCGTGGTCAAGGCTCTGGGCTTCGACCCCGAGGACCTGCCCACCGCCTTCGGCGAACCGGCGCTGAAGGTCTCGCGCTGGGGCACGCTCAGCGTCGACCACCGCAGCTTCATGACCAGCCTGCCCGGCGTGTTCGCCGCCGGCGACATCGTCCGCGGCGCCTCCCTCGTCGTCTGGGCGATCCGCGACGGGCGCGACGCGGCAGCCGCCATGCACGCCCACATGCAGCTCGCCGTGCGGGAGGCCGCCTAGATGCGCGCCCTGATCGCCGGCCTCCTCGTGGGCGCCCTCGCCGGCGCCGCCCTCGCCCAGGGCACCCGCCAGGCCCCCCAGCCCGGCATCGACGAGAACCGCCGCGAAGTCCGCCAGATGGCCGAGATGTTCGACATCCAGCGCCACGCCGAAGGGTTGATGGGCCGGATGCGCACCGAGATGATCCGCGCCACGGTCCGCGCCAGCGCCATGTCCGAGGAAGCGGCAACCGCCGTCGTCGACGACATCCTGATGCCGAACTTCAACGCCCGCAGCGCCGAGCTGGTGGCGCTGATGATGGAACCCTACGCGGTTAACCTCACCATTTCCGACCTGAAGGCCCTCCGTACCTTCTTCTCCACCCAGCTCGGCCAGAAATGGCTGCGCATCCAGAAGGTGTCCCGCACCCAGGGCGAAGAAGCAGGGCTGGCGTGGGGCCAGCGAGTGTTCCAGGATTCGGTGGACCGCCACGTGGATGAGCTGCGTGCCCGGGGGCTCAAATTCTGAAGGGGCTATGACATGACAACCACCATTCGGATCGCGGCCGGCACATTGCTGCTGGCCGGCTCGCTCGCCACCGGCACGGCATGGGGCCAGGCCGCCGCACCTCAGCCACAGGCCGCCCCCCAGGCCGCGCCCGCACCGGCACCCGTCGTCACCGAGGCCAGCCGCCGCGAGGCTCGCGCACTTGGCGAGAAGCTCGGCTGGGAATCCCAGGTGCGCGGCATCATCAACACCCTGCGCACCGCCATCATCGTCAACCTCGCGCAAACCAACGGCAAGGCGCCGCAGGAAATGCTCAGCGTGGTCGACGACCTGCTGATCCCCGATTTCGTCGGCGACGAGCGCACCCTGCACGCCCTGATCGTCGAGGCCTGGGCCGGCGCCTTCACCGATGTCGAGCTGCGCAACCTGCGCACCTTCTACAACACGCCCCTGGGCGAGAAGCTGCTGCGCACCATCCCGCAGCTGAACGCGGCCATCAACCAGGTCGGCCAGAGCTGGGCCCAGAAGATCTACCAGCAGTCCCAGGCCAAGCACGCCGACGAATTCGCCAAGCGCGGGCTGAAGTTCTCCCCCTGATACGACCTGCCTGAAGGAGCCGGAGCCATGTCCCAGCCCGAAGCACCCGCGCCGTCGGCCGAAACCTTCGTGCGCGACTGGCAGGACAACGCAAGGCGCCTGGCGGCCACCTACGACGCCACGCAGGAACACGATGCCTGCGGGGTGGGCCTGGTGGCGGCGCTGGACGGACGGGCCCGGCGGGACGTGGTGCAGGCGGGCATCGACGCGCTGAAGGCGGTCTGGCACCGCGGTGCGGTCGATGCCGACGGCAAGACCGGCGACGGCGCCGGCATCCACGTCGAGATCCCGCAGGATTTCTTCGCCGATGCCGTCCGCCGCGGCGGCGACCGGTTGCGCCCCGGCCCGATCGCCGTCGGCCAGGTGTTCCTGCCCAAGACCGACCTCGGCGCCCAGGAACGCTGCCGCCAGATCGTCGAATCCGAGATCATCGCCTTCGGCTACGGCATCTATGGCTGGCGCCAGGTGCCGATTGACACCAGCTGCATCGGCGAGAAGGCCAACGCCACAAGGCCGGAAATCGAGCAGATCATGATCTGGTCGCACAAGGAGGCCGACACCGACATCGCCGCCTTCGAACGCGACCTCTACGTCATCCGCCGCCGCATCGAGAAGCAGGCGATCGCGGCGCAAATCCCGGAGCTCTACTTCTGCTCCCTCTCCTGCCGCTCGATCATCTACAAGGGCATGTTCCTGGCCGAGAGCCTGTCCGAATTCTACCCCGACCTGCTCGACGAGCGCTTCGTCTCCCGCTTCGCCATCTACCACCAGCGCTATTCCACCAACACCTTCCCCACCTGGCGCCTCGCCCAGCCCTTCCGCGCGCTCGCCCACAACGGCGAGATCAACACGCTGTCCGGCAACGTCAACTGGATGAAAAGCCACGAGACGCGCCTGTCCGCCCCCCAGCTCGACCCGTTCATGGACGACATCAAGCCGGTCATCCAGGCTGGCGGTTCCGATACCGCAACACTCGACAACGTCTTCGAGGTCCTGCTGCGCGCCGGCCGCGACGCGCCGATGGCCAAGGCGCTGATGATTCCGGCCAGCATCGGCAACGACGCCACCATGAAGCAGTCCTACAAGGACATGTTCCTGTACTGCAACAGCGTCATGGAGCCGTGGGACGGCCCCGCGGCCCTGGCCGCCACTGACGGCCGCTGGGTGATTGCAGGGCTCGACCGCAACGGCCTGCGCCCCCTGCGCTACACCATCGCGCGCAACGCGCTGCTGATCGTCGGTTCCGAAGCCGGAATGGTGAAGCTCGACGAAAGCGAGATCGTCGAGAAGGGCCGCGTCGGCCCCGGCCAGACCATCGGCGTCGACCTCGACACCGCCACCTTCTTCGCCGACGAGGCGATGAAGGACATGCTCGCCGCTCGCCAGCCCTTCGGAGAATGGGCCAAGCGCATCCGCCAGATCGACCACATCGTCAAAACCGATGCGCCCGAGCCGGTGCTGTTCGAACGCGACGAACTCCGCCGCCGCCAGCTCGCCGTCGGCACCACGCTCGAAGAGCTGGAGATGATCCTCCACCCCATGGTCGAGGAAGCCCAGGAAGCCGTCGGCTCCATGGGCGACGACACCCCGATTGCCGTGCTGTCGGAGAAATACCGCGGCCTGCACCACTATTTCCGCCAGGGCTTCTCCCAGGTTACCAACCCGCCGATCGACAGCCTGCGCGAAACCCGGGTGATGACGCTGAAAACCCGCCTGGGCAACCTCGGCAACGTCATGGACGAGGACAGCAGCCAATTCGACCTGCTGCAGCTCGAATCCCCCGTCCTCTCCACCGCCGAATTCGCCGCCATGCGCGAAACCATGGGCCGGAACGCCTGTGTCGTGGACTGCACCTTTCCGGTGGCCGACGGCGAGTCGGGCCTGCGCGCCGCACTGGAAAGAATCCGCCGCGAAGCCGAGGAAGGCGTCCGCGCCGGCTGCACCCACGTCATCCTCACCGACGAGGCGATGGGCCCCGACCGCGTCGCCATCCCGATGATCCTGGCCACCGGCGGCGTCCACACCCACCTCGTGCGCTCCAGCCTGCGCACCTTCACCAGCCTGAACGTCCGCGCCGCCGAGTGCCTCGATGTCCACACCTTCGCCGTCCTCATCGGCGTGGGTGCCACCACGATCAACGCCTACCTCGCCCAGGAAGGCATCGCCGACCGCCATCGCCGCGGCCTGTTCGGCCCGATCTCCCTCAAGGAGGCCGTCCAGCGCTTCAAGAAGGCCGTCGACAAGGGCCTGCTCAAGATCATGTCCAAGATGGGCATCTCGGTGATCTCCTCCTACCGCGGCGGCTACAACTTCGAGGCCATAGGCCTCTCCCGCCAGCTGGTCGGCGAATTCTTCCCCGGCATGCAGAGCCGCATCTCCGGCATCGGCCTCTCCGGCATCGCCCGCAAGATCCTCGCCCTGCACGACGACGCCTGGAGCATGGAAACCGCCACCCTTCCCGTCGGCGGCCTCTACAAGCTGCGCCAGCGCGGTGAGACCCACGCCTTCGACGGCGGCCTGATCCACATGCTCCAGGAAGCCGTCGCCACCGACAGCTTCGGCCTCTACCGCCGCTACGCCGAAGCCGTCCGCCGCATGCCCCCCGTGGCGCTGCGCGACCTGCTCGACTTCCGCGACCCCGATTCAATCAGGGGGGGCACCAAGCCCATCCCCGTCGACGAAGTCGAAAGCATCACCGAAATCCGCAAGCGCCTGCTCGCCCCCGGCATCTCGCTCGGCGCCCTCAGCCCGGAGGCGCACGAAACCCTCTCCATCGCCATGAACCGCATCGGCGCACGCTCGGATTCAGGCGAAGGCGGCGAAGACCCCGCCCGCGCCAAGCCCCGCCCCAACGGCGACAACGCCAACTCCGCCATCAAGCAGATCGCCTCGGGCCGCTTCGGCGTCACCGCCGAGTATCTCAACAACTGCCGCGAGATCGAGATCAAGGTCGCCCAGGGTGCCAAGCCCGGCGAAGGCGGCCAGCTCCCCGGCTTCAAGGTCACCGGCCTGATCGCCAAGCTGCGCCACTCCACCCCCGGCGTCATGCTCATCTCCCCCCCGCCGCACCACGACATCTACTCCATCGAGGACCTCGCCCAGCTCATCTACGACCTCAAGCAGATCAACCCCGACGCCACCGTCTGCGTGAAGCTCGTCGCCCGCTCCGGCATCGGCACCATCGCCGCCGGCGTGGCGAAAGCGAAAGCCGACGCCATCCTCATCTCCGGCCACTCCGGCGGCACTGGCGCCAGCCCGCAAACCTCGGTGAAATACGCCGGCCTGCCCTGGGAAATGGGCCTGTCCGAAACCCACCAGGTCCTCATGCTCAACCGCCTGCGCCACCGCGTGAAGCTGCGCACCGACGGCGGCATCAAAACCGGGCGCGACGTCGTCATCGCCGCCATGCTCGGCGCCGAGGAATTCGGCATCGGCACCGCCAGCCTCGTCGCCATGGGCTGCATCATGGTCCGCCAGTGCCACAGCAACACCTGCCCCGTCGGCGTGTGCAGCCAGGACGAGAAGCTCCGCGCCAAGTTCGAAGGCACCCCCGAGAAGGTCATCAACCTCTTCAGCTTCATCGCCGACGACGTCCGCCACATCCTCGCCTCCCTCGGCGTGCGCACCCTCGCCGAGGTCATCGGCCGCACCGACCTCCTCCACCAGGTCAGCCGCGGCTCCGAGATGCTCGACGACCTCGACCTCAACCCCCTCCTCGTCCAGGCCGACCCCGGCCCCTTCGCCCGCTACTGCACGCTCGAAGGCCGCAACGAAGTCCCCGAAACCCTCGACGCGCAAATGATCGCCGACGCCCGCGCCTTCTTCGACCACGGCGAGAAGATGCAGCTCGAATACAACATCCGGAACACCCAGCGCGCCATCGGCACCAAGTTCAGCAGCCGCATCGTCCGCAAGTTCGGGATGTCCGGCCTCCAGCCCGGCCACGTCACCGTCCGCCTGCGCGGCTCCGCCGGCCAGTCCCTCGGCGCCTTCGCCGTCCAGGGCCTCAAGCTCGAAGTCTTCGGCGACGCCAACGACTACGTCGGCAAGGGCCTCTCCGGCGCCACCATCGTGGTCCGCCCCGCCCCCTCCTCCACCCTGCAAAGCCACCTCAACACCATCATCGGCAACACCGTCCTCTACGGCGCCACCGCCGGCCATCTCTTCGCCGCCGGCCAGGCCGGCGAGCGCTTCGCCGTGCGCAACTCCGGCGCCACCGCCGTCGTCGAAGGCATCGGCTCCAACGGCTGCGAGTACATGACGGGCGGCACCATCGCCATCCTCGGCCCCGTCGGCGACAATTTCGGCGCCGGCTTCACCGGCGGCATGGCCTTCGTCTACGACCCCGAAAACCTCTTCCGCCTGCGCGTGAACCCCGAATCCCTGCTCTGGCAACGCGTCGCCACCGCCCACTGGTCAAACACCCTGCGCGACCTCGTCGCCACCCACGCCCGCGAAACCAACAGCAGCTACGCCACCCGCCTCCTCCACGACTGGGACCGCGTCCTGCCCCAGTTCTGGCAAGTCGTCCCGCGCGACTTCGTCCGCTACCTCAATCAGCCGCTGGGTGACACCGTCGAAGCTATCAGGGCATAGGCAAGACGTTCTTTTTTGAAAAAAAGAACCAAAAAACTTTCCATCCATTTGCCCCGCGCCTGGACCGACGAGCACGGTGCAAATGGATAAAAGTTTTTTTGCTTCTTTTTCTTCAGAAAAAGAAGATTCTTCCTTGCGTGCCTGAAAGCAATCCAGCCCAGCCCCGCCCCATCTGGCGACACGCGCGCCCGCCCGCCATCATGCCCGAATGTCCCCCCCGCTCGCCTCCTTCCTTCCCGTCCTGCTCGGCATCGCCAGCGCGCAGGTTGCCCAGGGCATCCTCGGCCCGCTGATCCCGCTGCTGCTCGTCGACCAGCACGTCCCCACCTCCGGCATCGGCCTCGTTGCCTCCGCCCACTCCCTTGGCTTCCTGATCGGCTCGCTCTACGGCCCCCGCATCATCCCCCGTCTCGGCCACGGCCGCGCCTTCGTCGTCTTCGCCGTCGTGGCCGCCGACGCGATCCTGCTGATGGCGCTCTGGCAATCCCCCTGGGGCTGGGCGATCCTGCGCGCCGCCCAGGGCGCCGCCTATGCAGCCCTCTGCATCGTCGCCGAAAGCTGGCTGAACGCCCGGTCGGACAACGCCAGCCGCGGCCGCGTCTTCGCCCTCTACATGATGGCCTCCTGGGGCGGCGGCATCGCCGGCCCGGTCATCATCAGCATCGTGCCGCCCTCGGCCCTGCTCATCGTCGGCGCCGGCATGGCCTACGCCACCGCCCTGCTGCCCATCGCCCTCGCCCAGCCGGTCAACCCGCCCGCCAGCACCCACGGCACCATGCGCCTGCTCGCCCTGCTGCGCGTCTCCCCCGTCGGCATCGCCTGCGGCCTGGGCGCGGGCCTGGCCAACTCCACCTTCCATGCGCTGACGCCCGTCTACCTGCAGAACCTCGGCCACACCGCCACCGCCGTCGGCCTCTTCGCCATGGCCGCCAACCTCGCCGGCCTGGTGATCCAGATGCCCGCCGGCATCCTGTCCGACCGCATCGGCCGCCGCCCCGTCGCCCTGGTCGCCCTCCTCGGCCCCGCCGCCGCGGCGCTGGCCTTCCTCGCCGCCGGCAACGCCCCGCTCCCCGTCCTGCTCGCCCTCGGCGCCCTGCTCTCCGGCCTCGCCGCCCCGCTCTACGGCCTCGGCGCCGGCCTCACCAACGACCGACTCGAAAGTGGCGACGCGGTCGCCGCCTCCGGCGCCCTCCTCGTCGCCTGGTCCGCCGGCGCCACCATCGGTCCCTCCATCGCCGGCCTGGTGATGGACCAGATCGGCCCCCAGGGCCTCTTCCTCTACCTCGCCGTCGTCTTCGCGGGGCTGGCGCTATTCACCGCATGGCGCATGATGGTGCGCGAGGAAGTCCCGCGCGACCGCCGCACCGCCTTCGTCCCCGCCGCCAACCCGCCCACCAGGCTCCCCGCCTCCGACGACTGATCTCGAGGAACCAAGCATGACCACCCTGCCCCTCGCCCGCTTCAAGGTCCTCGACCTCACCCGAGTCCGCGCCGGCCCCACCTGCGTCCGGCAGCTCGCCGACTGGGGCGCCGAAGTCATCAAGATCGAAGCCCCCGAAGGCGATGCCGGCCTCGGCGGCGCCCGCCACGGCCCCGATTTCTGGAACCTCCACCGCAACAAGCGCAGCCTCACGCTGGATCTCAAATCCCCCGAAGGCCGCGACATCTTCTACAAGCTCGTCGCCCAATCCGACGTCGTCGTGGAAAACTACCGCCCCGACGTGAAAGACCGCCTCAAGATCGACCACGCCACGCTCGACGCGATCAACCCCCGCATCGTCTACGCCTCGATCTCCGGCTTCGGCCAAGACGGCCCCTACCGCGACCGCCCCGGCTTCGACCAGATCGCCCAGGGCATGGGCGGCCTCATGTCCATCACCGGCCTGCCCGGCCAAGGCCCCGTCCGCGTCGGCATCCCCGTCGCCGACCTCACCGCCGGCATCTTCGCCGCCCAAGGCATCCTCATCGCGCTCCTCGACCGCGAAGTCTCCGGCCGCGGCCAATGGGTCCAGTCCTCCCTCCTCGGCGCCCAGATCGCCATGCTCGACTTCCAGGCCGCCCGCTGGACCATCGCCCAGGAAATCCCCGAACAGGCCGGCAACGACCACCCCACCTCCATCCCCACCGGCGTCTTCGCCACGTCGGACGGCCACATCAACATCGCCGCCGCCGGCAACGACATCTACCGCCGCCTCTGCCGCGCCCTCGGCCGCGACGACCTCGCCACCCACCCCGACTTCAACACCGACACCAACCGCTCGAAAAACCGCAAGGCGCTGAACGCCGAAATCGAAACCGTCACCCGAACCAAAACCTCCGCCGACTGGATCGAAAACCTCAACGCCGCCAGCGTCCCCTGCGGCCCGATCTACACCATGGACCAGGTCTTCGCCGACCCGCAGGTCCAACACCTCGGCATGGCCCGCCAGGTCACCCACCCCACCAAAGGCCAGGTCGGCCTCGTCGGCCAAGCCATCTCCATGTCCCGCTCCAAATGGGAAGTCCGCAACACCACGCCCGAACAAGGCGAACATACCAAGGAAATCCTGCAGAGCCTCGGCTATGATGATTCGGCCATCGCTGCACTTCGAGAGAAGAA
>CAMDGX010000023.1 GCA_945897825.1 Asaia bogorensis
GTGGCGGCCGCGGCGGTGACGACGCGGGAGATATCCATGTCGGTCGCCCGCATGAGGCGCAGCGCGTCCTGCGCCAGGGCGTCGGCGCCAACGGCCCCGGCGAACACGACGGTGGCCCCATCGCGCGCCGCGGCGACGGCCTGGTTGGCCCCCTTGCCACCGGGCTCGATGGTCATGGCCGGGCCGAGCACGGTTTCGCCGGGGGCGGGGAGGTGCGGCAGGGGGAAGATGAGGTCGAGGTTGATGGAGCCGAAGGCGAGGATCATGGCGCACGCCCCAGCGCTGCCATCATCTCTCCCCACTCGCGCTTGGACAGCCCGCTGGCCTTCTGGTCCACCGGCTCGCCATCCAGCATGCGCTTCACGATCGCCAGCATGCCGGCCGAGAAGGTGACGGCGCCGAGGCGGTAGTCGCGGAAGGCAGCGTAGGTCTGCGGCACCCACGCCTCGACCATCGCCAGCATCGCCTCGGCATAGGCGCGGATCTCGTACTGTGCGTGCGCGTCGGCCCGCAAGCTGAGGAAATGCAGCAGGTTGTGGAGGTCGGTCTTCCAGTACCACTGGGTGTAGGTGTTCAGCGTCAGGTTCATGCGCGCGAGCTCGCGGGCCAGGCCCTGGCGGGAGGGATCGGCGGGCGAGCCGTCAGCGGCCTCGTTCAGCATGGCGACGTAGTGGTCGTAGGTTCGCGTCGCGTCCTCGCGCAGCAGGTCGAGCACCCGGGCGGCCTCCTCGCCCTCCAGCACGTCGCCGCGGCCCTGACGGTTGCTGGCGGATTGCGCGGCGAGGTGCTCGGGGGCCGGGAGGTAGAACTCGCGGTCGAGGATGGAGTAGCGCGCGGAATACTCGTTCACGTTGGCGGTGCGGTGGCGGATCCACTGGCGCGCGATGAAGATCGGCAGCTTCACGTGGAACTTGATCTCGCACATCTCGAACGGCGTGGTGTGGCGATGGCGCATCAGGTAGCGGATCAGGCCGGCATCCTCGGAGACACGCCGGGTGCCGCGGCCGTAGGAGACGCGGGCGGCCTGGACCACGGCGGCATCGTCGCCCATGTAGTCGATGACGCGCACGAAGCCGTGGTCGAGCACCGGAACGGCGGTGAAGAGCATGTCTTCCAGGGCCGGGACCGTGGCGCGACGGGTCTCGGCGCGGTGGGCGCGCTGGGCCTCGATGGCGGCCGCCTGCTCCGGCGTGAGGGGCATGTGAAGGACTCCCGGTTCGTCGCGATGCGGATTACACGGACGCGACCGAATGGTCACGCTTGGCTCTTTCAACCGGGGGCAGGTGGGCCTATATGTGTGGTGTCGGCTTGCCGACTATGGCGATAAACGGTGGTTGGAATAAGCGTTGTGGACCCGGGGGCAGTGCCCGGCGCCTCCACCAAACTCCCCCTCGGGGGAATGCGGGGGCGAAACAGGCTCGACACGCGTGGTAAAGACCCATCTTTTGCCCGGCATGGTTCCGCCGTCATCGGGCCGTATCACAAGTGCCAATGACAATCATGAGGCGCTCGCTGTCGCTGCATAAGCGATAAGCGCGGTCCGGGGGGCACCGGGCAACAGAAGCCCCCCAACTCCTTCCCGCCTGTGCGGATTGGCGATGCCTTGCGTGGCCCCGCGCAACGCGCGACGTTTGTCGCATGTCCTCCTATTGCGCCTTTGCCATCGGCCACTCCGTCCATGGCGCCTATCACGATTGCGAGCACGGATTTCCGTCCCGCGACGAGTCGGTGCTGTTCGAACGGCTGTGCATGGAAATCATGCAGGCGGGCCTGTCGTGGGAAACCGTGCTGAAGCGCCGCGCCACGATGCGCGCGGCATTCGACGGCTACGACGTGGATCGCATCGCCGGCTACGGGCCCGAGGACGAGGCGCGGCTGCTGGCGGATCCGGGGATCATCCGCAACCGATTGAAGGTGCAGGCAATCATCGCCAATGCCCGCGCAGTCCGGAGCCTGCGCGCCAGCCATGGCGGGTTTGCCGGCTGGCTGGATGCGCATCATCCGCGCGACAAGCCGGCCTGGGTGAAGCTGTTCCGCCAGACCTTCCGCTTCACCGGGGGAGAAATCGTCGGCGAATTCCTGATGAGCCTGGGCTGGCTGGCGGGTGCTCACGCCCCGGACTGCCCGGCACATGCACGGATTCTGCCGCTTGACCCGCCCTGGCGACGGGGCTGAGGCATACCAACATCCCCAGTGGTCTTTTCCCCGCCGGCCCCAGGCGCTATGGGACAGCGCGGCACCGCGAGGCAGATGATGGAAGACGATCCCGACGGCCCCGGCCAGGATGCGCCGGCGAGCCTGATGCCCTACGACACCTGGACGGAACAGGCGATGCGCCATGTCGCCGTCCAGGCGCTGAAGCATGTCGCGCAGAACGGTTTGCCGGGCGAGCATCACTTCTACCTGACGTTCCGCACCGATGACCCCGGCACGGTGATTCCGCCGCGGCTCAAGACGCAGTACCCGCAGGAAATGACGATCGTGCTGCAGCACCAGTTCTGGGACCTGGTGGTGGATGATAGCGGGCCTGGCCCCGGCCAGGTGCGGATCGGCCTGTCCTTCGGCGGGGTTCCCAGCACGCTGGTGATCCCGATCGATGCGATCACCGCCTTCGCCGACCCGCATATCGGCTTCGGCGTGCGCTTCCGCTATGCGGCACCCGAGCCGGAAGCGGCGATCGAGGAGGCGGACGCGCCGGACTCCGGGGATGCACCGGAGGCGCCGCCTGCCGCCGAGGCGCCGCAGGTGGTGAGCCTGGATGCCTTCCGGCGCCGCACGCCGCCTCGCGATTCCTGACCTGTCCCTTCTCCGCCCTGGAGCCCGCCGAATGAACGCCATGCCGCCGCGGCCTTCGAACTTTCTCTATTCGCCGATGTTCCCGCTGGGCGCCGACCCGACGCCGTGGCGCAAGCTGGAGATCCAGGGCGTTTCTACCAGCACGTGCGACGGCCAGACCGTGCTGCGCGTGTCGCCCGAGGCGCTGAGCGAGCTGGCATTCCAGGCGTTCCGCGATGTCTCGCACCTGCTGCGCCCGGCCCACCTGGCCAGCCTGCGCGCCATCCTCGACGACCCCGAGGCCTCGGGGAACGACCGCTTCGTGGCGCTCGACCTGTTGAAGAACGCCAACATCTCGGCCGGCGGCGTGCTGCCGATGTGCCAGGACACCGGCACCGCCATCGTGTTCGGCAAGAAGGGCCAGCGCGTGTGGGTGCAGGGCGACGAGGAGGAGGCGATCTCCTGGGGCGTGCACCGCACCTACACCGAGACCAACCTGCGCTACTCCCAGATGGCGCCGCTGGACATGTATCGCGAGGTCAACACCGGCAACAACCTGCCGGTGCAGTTCGACATCATGGCCGCACCGGGCGAGCACCACGCCGACGAATTCCACCTGATGTTCGTGGCCAAGGGCGGTGGGAGCGCCAACAAATCCTTCCTGTTCCAGGAAACGAGAGCGATCCTCACGCCCGAGAAAATCGTAAAATTCCTCGAGACCAAGATGAAGACGCTGGGGACGTCGGCCTGCCCGCCCTACCACCTGGCCATCGTGATCGGCGGCACGTCGGCGGAAACCACGCTCAAGACGGTGAAGCTCGCCTCGACCAAGTGGCTGGACCAGTTGCCGACCGAGGGCAGCAAGGCCGGCCACGCCTTCCGCGACCTGGAGATGGAGCAGAAGGTGCTGGAGATCAGCCGCAACATCGGCATCGGCGCGCAGTTCGGCGGCAAGTATTTCTGCCACGATGTGCGGGTGATCCGCCTGCCGCGGCACGGCGCCTCGCTGCCGGTGGGGATCGGCGTGTCGTGTTCGGCCGACCGGCAGATCAAGGCGAAGATCACGCCCGATGGGGTGTTCCTGGAGGCGCTGGAGACCGACCCCGGCAAATACCTGCCGGAAACCACGGACGACATCCTGGGCGGCGAGGTGGTGCCGATCGACCTCAACCGGCCGATGAGCGAAATCCGCGCCGATTTGTCGAAGCATCCGGTCAAGACGCGCTTGGCGCTTACCGGCACGATGGTGGTGGCGCGCGACATCGCCCATGCCAAGCTGCAGGAGCGGCTGGATGCCGGAGGCGGGCTGCCGGACTACATCAAGAATCATCCGGTGTACTACGCCGGCCCGGCCAAGACGCCGGAAGGGATGCCGACCGGCGCGTTCGGCCCGACCACGGCCGGGCGTATGGACAGCTATGTCGACGCCTTCCAGGCCGCCGGCGGCAGCTTCGTGATGCTCGCCAAGGGCAACCGCAGCCGCGCGGTCCGCGAGGCCTGCAAGAAGTTCGGTGGCTTCTACCTCGGCAGCGTCGGCGGCCCGGCAGCCCGGCTGGCGCAGGACTGCATCCGCAAGGTCGAGGTGCTCGAATACCCCGAACTTGGCATGGAAGCAGTGTGGCGCATCGAGGTGGAGAATTTCCCCGCGTTCATCGTCATCGACGATAAGGGAAATGATTTTTATGAAGGCACCGAATAGATGCGATTCACGGTCGACCGCCTCGACCATATGGTTCTCTGTTGCCGGGACATGGAGATCACCGCGTCCTGGTACCAGCGCGTGCTGGGGATGGAGCGCGAGGAGTTCGGGCCGCGCAACCGCACCGCGCTACGTTTCGGCGGGCAGAAGATCAACCTGGACTCGGCAAGCGGCGAGATGCGCCCGAACACCGCGGCCACCCCGGTGCCTGGCGCGCAGAACCTGTGCTTCATCACCGCCATCCGCCCGGCGGATGTGGTGGAGCACCTCGGCAAGTGCGGCGTGGCCATCGTCGAGGGACCGGCCGCCAAGGTCGGCGCGCTGGGGCCGATCACCTCCGTCTATTGCCGCGACCCCGACGGCAACCTGATCGAGATTGCGACCTATCTCGGCGACTGAGCGAACCGCCATGCCCCCCCTCGGCCTTGCCGCCCTCGCCCTGTTCCTGGCCTGCATCCCCGCCGCCAATTGGCTAATCGGGAATGTGGGAGTCGTATGCGTGCCCAATGGGCCGTGCCTGATCCCGGTGGCGCCGGGGCTGATGGCGCCGTCCGGCGTTCTGGTCATCGGCGCGGCGCTGGTGTTGCGCGACGTGGTGCAGCGGATGCTGGGGGCTAGCTGGGCGCTTGCCGCCATCGCCGCGGGTGCCGCACTGTCGTTCGCCATCGCGCCGCCGGCCCTGGTGATCGCATCCGCCACCGCCTTCCTGCTCAGCGAACTGGCTGACTTCGCGGTGTACACGCCGTTGCAGCGCCGCCGCCTGCTGCTCGCCATGCTCGCGTCCTCGGCGGTGGGGCTGTTCGTCGATTCCGTGGTGTTCCTGTATCTCGCCTTCGGCAGCCTGGACTATGTGGCCGGCCAGGTGGTCGGCAAGGCGTGGGCGCTGCTGCTGGCCTTCCCGCTGGTGCGCCTGCTGCGCCGCATCGCACCGCATCCGGCGTGATGAAGCCGGCCCGATGAAGACTGCCGATTTCGACTTCGCCCTGCCGCCCTCGCGCATCGCACAGCACCCCGCCGAGCCCCGCGACAGCGCCCGCCTGCTGCATGTCGCCCGCGACGGGCTGCACGACCGCATCGTGCGCGACCTGCCGGACCTGCTGCGCCCCGGCGACCTGCTGGTGGCCAACGACACGCGCGTGATCCCGGCGCAGCTCACGGCCCGGCGCGGCGCGGCGACCATCGGCCTCACCCTCGATCGTCCCGACCAGCATGGCAACTGGCTGGCCCTGGCGCGCAATGCCCGGCGCCTGCGGCCGGGCGACGAGTTGGATTGCGGCGCCTGGCTCATTGCCACCGTCGTCGCCGGGCCGGACGAGGGCACCGTCACCCTCCGCTTCAACATGTCCGGCGACGATTTCGCCCGCGCCCTGCACCAGGCCGGCGCGCTCGCCCTGCCTCCCTACATCGACCGGCCCGAGGGCCCGACGGAGACGGACACCTCCAGCTACCAGACGATCTTCGCCGCCCATCCCGGCGCCGTCGCCGCGCCGACCGCCGGGCTGCACTTCACACCTGACCTGCTGGCCCGGCTGGCCGAGCGCGGTATCGGGCGCGCGACGCTGACGCTGCATGTCGGTGCCGGCACCTTCCTGCCGATCCGCACCGACGATGTCGCCGAGCACCGCATGCATGCCGAACGCGGAGAGATCACGCCCGCCAGCGCTACCGCGATCAACGCCGCGCGCGCCGCTGGCGGGCGCATCCTCGCCGTCGGGACGACCACGCTGCGCCTGCTGGAATCCGCCGCGACCCCCAACGGCACCATCGCCCCCTTCGCCGGCGAGACCGCGATCTTCATCACCCCCGGCACCCCGATCCGCGGCGTCGACCTGCTGCTGACCAATTTCCACCTGCCGCGCTCGACGCTGTTCATGCTGGTATGCGCCTTCGCCGGCACCGCGCGCATGAAGGCGGCCTACAGCCACGCCATCGCCACCAACTACCGCTTCTACTCCTACGGCGACGCCACCCTGCTGGAACGGGCATGACCCTCACCTGGACCAAGGCGGCCACCGACGGCCGCGCCCGCGCCGGCACGCTGCGCACCGCCCATGGCGACGTGCAGACGCCGGTGTTCATGCCCGTCGGCACCGCCGGCACCGTCAAGGCGATGACCGCAGATGCCGTGCGCAGCACCGGGGCCGGCATCGTGCTCGGCAACACCTACCACCTGATGCTCCGCCCCGGCGCCGAACGCGTCGCCGCCATGGGCGGGCTGCACCGAATGATGGACTGGCCCGGCCCGATCCTCACCGATTCCGGCGGCTTCCAGGTCATGTCTCTGGCCAAGCTGCGCAAGCTGGATGCCGACGGCGTCACCTTCCAATCCCACCTCGACGGCAGCCGACACCGCCTCACGCCTGAGCGCTCGATCGACATCCAACACAAGCTGGACGCCACCATCTCCATGGTGCTCGACGAATGCACCCCCTTCCCCGCCACGGAAGACCAGGCGCGCGACAGCATGGAACTCTCCCTGCGCTGGGCCGCGCGCTCGAAGGAGGCATTCATCGAGCGCGAGGGCTACGGCCTGTTCGGCATCGTGCAGGGCAGCACCTACCCCGACCTGCGCCGCCGCAGCGCGGACAGCCTCGTGCAGCAGGGCTTCCCCGGCTACGCCGTCGGCGGCCTGGCGGTCGGCGAAGGGCAGGAGATGATGTTCTCCGTGCTGGACAGCACCGTGCCGCACCTCCCCGCCGACCGGCCGCGCTACCTGATGGGCGTCGGCACGCCGGACGACCTGCTCGGCGCGGTCGCCCGCGGCATCGACATGTTCGACTGCGTGATGCCCACCCGCGCCGGCCGCACCGCGCGCGCCTACACCAGCCGCGGCGTGATGAACCTGCGCAACGCCCGCTTCGCCACCGACGACCGGCCGCTCGACCCCGACTGCCCCTGCCCCGCTTGCAGCCGGCACAGCCGCGCCTACCTGCATCACCTGTTCCGCTGCGAGGAGATGCTCGGGCCGATGCTGCTGACCTGGCACAACCTCACCTACTACCAAGGCCTGATGCGCGGCATGCGCGAAGCCATCGCCGAAGGCCGCCTCGAAGCCTTCAGCGATGCCGCCCGCGCCGGATGGCAGGCCGGAGACCCACCCTCATGAGCATCACGGACCTGACCCAACTCGGCCAACCAACCGCCCTGCCCGCCTCGCCCGAAGAAGCTGTGCTGGAGCGCGTCGCCAATCCGGCGCCCGGCCAGGCCTACCTGATCCGCTTCACCTGCCCCGAATTCACATCGCTCTGCCCACTGACCGGGCAGCCGGATTTCGCGCACATCGTCATCGACTACGTGCCCGGCGAATGGATCGTGGAGAGCAAGTCGCTGAAGCTGTACATGGGCAGCTTCCGCAACCACGGTGCCTTCCACGAGGCCTGCACGATGCAGATCGCCAGCCAACTGGTGGAACTGCTCTCGCCAACCTGGCTGCGCATCGGCGCCTACTGGTACCCGCGCGGCGGCATCCCGATCGATGTTTTCTGGCAAACCGGCGCGCCACCGGCAGGGTTGTGGGTGCCGGAGCAGGGCGTGCCGGGGTATCGGGGGCGAGGGTAGTAAGCAAGATGTTCTTTTTTGAAAAAAAGAACCAAAAAATTTTCTTCACCTTTGCACGGCGCGCGCGGAACAGCGCGGCGCAAATGGATAAAAGTTTTTTTGCTTCTTTTTTTTCAAAAAAAGAAGACGCTTCCCTCCCGTGCTAACCACCCACATCCGCGAGAAGGCATTCGCCCTAGGCTTCGACGCCATCGGCTTCGCCCGCGCCGAGCTGGGGCCGGAGGCACGCACAAGGCTGCGGGACTTCCTGGATGCAGGCCACCACGGCAGCATGGGCTGGCTGGCCGAGCGCACGGACCAGCGCAGCCATCCGCAGGCGCTGTGGCCGGAGGCGCGTAGCGTGGTCTGCCTCGGTTTGAACTACGGCCCCGATGGCGATGCGCTGGCGAACCTGGAACGACCGACCGTCGGCAACATCTCGGTCTATGCCCGCCACCGCGACTACCACGACGTGGTGAAGGGCATGCTGAAGCACCTGGCCCAGTTCATCGTGGCCCGCGCCGGCGGTGGGGCGAAGGTGTTCGTCGACACCGCGCCGGTCATGGAAAAGCCGCTGGCGCAGCGGGCGGGCATGGGCTGGCAGGGCAAGCACACCAATCTGGTCTCCCGCCGCCACGGCTCCTGGCTGTTCCTGGGCGAGATCTACACCACGCTCGAGCTGCCGGCGGACGATCCCGGCGCCGATCATTGCGGCAGTTGCCGCCGCTGCCTCGACGCCTGCCCGACCGATGCCTTCCCGGCACCCTACAGGTTGGATGCCACGCGCTGCATCTCCTACCTGACCATCGAATACGCGGGCCCCATCCCCGAGGCGCTGCGCCCGGCGATGGGCAACCGCATCTATGGTTGCGACGATTGCCTGGCCGTCTGCCCCTGGAACAGCTTCGCGAGCGCCTCGCGACACATGAAGCTCACCGCCCGCGACGACCTGCGCGCACCCGCTTTGGCGGAGCTTGCCGGGCTGGACGATGCGGGGTTCCGCCGGATGTTCTCCGGCTCCCCGGTCAAGCGGATCGGGCGCAACCGCTTCGTCCGCAACGTCGCCATCGCCATCGGCAACAGCGCGGAACCCGCGTTCATCCCCGCCGCAACGCAGCTGGCCGCCGATGCCGACCCGGTCGTCGCCGAGGCCGGGCAATGGGCGCTGGCGAGGCTTTCGTCATGAGCTGGCTGGTCAAGCGCAGCTTCACCCTCGCCGGGCACCGCACGTCCATCGCGCTGGAGGCGGAGTTCTGGCAGGTGCTGGAGCAGATGGCGGAAGCCCGTTCGCGCAGCCTGTCCAGCCTGATCAGCGAGCTGGACGCCGAGCGCTCGGCGGATCGCCCGCTTGCGTCATTGTTGCGCGTTCACGCGCTGACTGGCGCGCGTTAACGACCGCGCAAGCTTTACGACGGATTCATTCGTTGCAGGAGGCGGGAGTGGCCCGCCCCCGGGTAAAAGCCCGAAAGCGAACGCCATGCCGAAGCGCCCGACCGCCCGCCAATCTGAAGCTGGTATCCTGCCCGCCGTTGCACCGATCAGCGCACTGGTGCTGTGCGACCGCCTGATCCAGGTCGCCCAGGATGCCGACCGTGCCGGCTACAGCCAGACCGCCGCCCATCTCGTGGCGCTGGTGGACCACATGTTCGATGGCCCGCCCCAGCGCCACTGAGCCTCGGCGTTCAGCCCTCGTACACCGCGTAGAACTTGCGGACCGGCTTCACCGTCTCCCACACGCCCTTGAATCCCTTGGGGATCACGAAGGTGTCGCCGGCGACATAGGTTTCCGCATGGCCGCTCTCGTCGGTCAGGCGCACCTCGCCTTCCAGAAGGGTGCACAGCTCGTCCTTGGTGTAGTTGATCTCGCCGCGGCCGGGCTGCGCCGCCCAGAAGCCGGTGCGGAACCCGTCGCGGGCATACCAGGTCTTGCTGGTCATGCGCTTGTCCGCGTCGGGCGCCGTGGATGCATCGAAGCGCAGGCTGCGGATGGTGGTGGTCATGGCATCGTTGGGCATGGTGGGCTCCTTGCGCGATGAACCGGCCCGGCACCGCGCCGGACCGGCCGCATCATGTCACGAACGCTGGATCAGTTCGATCTTGTAGCCGTCGGGGTCCTCGACGAAGGCGATCACGGTGGTGCCGAACTTCACCGGGCCTGGCTCGCGGGTGATCTTGGCGCCTGCCGCGCGCAGCCTCTCGCACCCGGCGTAGACATCCGGCATGCCGATGGCGAGGTGGCCGAAGCCGGTGCCGAGGTCGTATTTGTCGACGCCGTAGTTGTAGGTCAGCTCCAGCTCGGTCTGCTCCGGCCGGTCGGCATAGCCCAGGAAGGCCAGGGTATACTTGCCGTCCGGCACGTCGCGGCGGCGCAGCTCCGCCATGCCGAACATGTCGCAATAGAACTTCACGCTGCGGTCCAGGTCACCGACGCGCAGCATGGTGTGCAGGTAGCGGAAGCCCTCGGCCATCGTCAGTCTCCTGTCGGGATGGGGTGGTCGGGATCAAAACCCAGAAGAAAGATGCCGGCTTCGTCGGCCAGTGCAATGGCCTGCTCGCGCTCGGCCAGCAGCGTGCCGCCCGCCTCGAAGGCGATTCCGCGCAACCCGGCAGTCGCGGCCGCGCGCACGGTCTGCGCGCCGATGGTCGGCAGGTCGGCGCGCCGCTCCTGCCCCGGCTTGACCAGTTTGACCAGCACGCCGCCCGCGCCCTCCCGCCGCAACGCGCCACAGCGCGCCAGCATGGCATCGGTGCCCTCGATCGCCTCGACCGCCAGCACCAGCCCCAGCTGCACCACGCAGCCCTGGCCGACATCCACCTCGCCCAGCCTGCGGGCGACCGCAACGCCGCGCGCGATGTCTGCCAGCGCCTGCGCGTCCGGCCCGGTGCGGGTCAGCAGCCCCTGCGGCCCCAGCACCTCGCGCATCACGTCGTGCGCGCCGATCACGTTGAAGCCCAGATCGCCCAGCACCTTGATCACCGCGCGCAGCAGCCCGTCATCGCCGGCGAAGGCCGCCCGGCCGATCCGCGCGAGCAGCTTCGCGCCCTCCGCATCGGGCCGCAGGTCGAAGAAGCCGGGCCGGCGCACCGTACCCACCAGCACCAGGTCGCGCACGCCGTGGCCGCGCAGCAGCTCCACGATCCGCCCCGCCGCCCCGAACCGCGCCATCGCGTGCGGATAGGCAGCCAGCGCGGCCGGCTGGGCGAAGCCTTCCAGCCCCAGCAGGAACACACCCCGCCCCGCCGCCCGCGCCGCCTCCGCCACGCGCAACGGCATCGGCCCGCCCCCGGCGATGATGCCGAGCGTGCCCCGTCCCGCGCCGTCCTGACCTGCCGCGTCACCGTCGCGTGCTTCGTTGCCCATGGCGCCTTCCTGCCGCATGCCCCGCGCAAGCGCCAGCCCCCACCGCCCATGCGGTTGACGTGCCCGCACGCCCTTGCCACGGTCGTCACGACACACCAGCGCATTGGATTCCATGTCCTCCACCACCACAACCTCGTTCGCCGGCACGGCCCGCACCCTTCTGCCGGGCATCCTACTGTGCGTGGCGGTCACCGCCGCTGCGATGGCGCTGACCTGGCTGGAGGTCCAGCTGCTCGGCCGAGCCTGGGTGGAAGGCATCGTCATCGCCATCCTGCTCGGAACGCTCATCCGCAGCGTCTGGACGCCGCCCAAGTCACTGCAGGCCGGGATCGGCTATGCCGGCAAGCAGATGCTCGAATTCGCCGTGGTGCTGCTCGGCGCCTCGGTCAGCGCCGTGACCATCGTCGCCGCCGGTCCGGTGCTGATGCTCAGCGTGATCCTCGTCGTCGCCGGCGCGCTGACGGCCAGCTTCCTGATCGGCCGCGCGCTCGGCCTGCCGGCGCGCATGGCAACCCTGATCGCCAGCGGCAACGCCATCTGCGGCAACTCCGCCATCGCCGCCGTCGCCCCGGTGATCGGCGCGAGCCAGGCCGACGTCGCCGCCTCCATCGCCTTCACCGCAGTGCTCGGCGTCGCCACCGTCATCACACTGCCGCTGGTGATGGATCTGCTGGGCCTCACGATCACGCAATACGGCGCGCTGGCCGGCATGACGGTGTACGCAGTTCCGCAGGTGCTCGCGGCCACGGTGCCGGTCGGGCAGGAAGCGGTCGAGATGGGCACGCTAGTCAAGCTCGTGCGCGTGCTGATGCTCGGCCCGGTCTGCGTGGTGCTGGCGCTGATCGTCCACCGGATCGGTCAGAAGGCCGGCGGCACGGCGAAGCTCGGCTTCTCCAAGATGGTGCCGTGGTTCATCATCGGCTTCCTCGGGATGCTGCTGGTGCGATCGCTGGGGCTGATCCCCGACATCCTGCTCGACCCCGTGAGGCTCGCGGCCGGCGCCCTGACCACCATCGCCATGGCCGCCCTCGGCCTGGGTGTCGACGTGCGCGTGGTCGCCCGTGCCGGCGGGCGCGTGACGGCAGCGGTCACCTGCTCGCTGGTGATGCTCGCGGTGATCAGCGTCGTGCTCATCCGGGTGCTGGGCGTCGCCTGAGGCGCGGCGCAAACGACAGGCTGCCTTTCCCGCGCGATCCTGTATGATCTCCTCAAACAAACGATTCCGCAGGGGGCTGAACATGACCGAAACCAATTCCCGTGGCCTGGGCCGGCTCACGCGTCGCGGGGCCCTGGTCGCCGGCGCCGCCACGCTGGCAATGCCACGCATCGGCGGGGCGCAACCCGCCGCGGTCAAGATCGGCGTCATCCATCCGGTGACCGGCGCGCTCGCCTTCTCCGGCTCGCAGTGCCGCCTGGGCGCCACCATGGCGATCGCCGACATCAATGCGGCCGGCGGCATCAAGGCGATGGGCGGCGCGAAGCTGGAGGCGTTGCTCGGCGACGCGCAAGGCCGCGCCGAGATCGCAGCATCCCTGGTCGACCAGATGGCCGAGGCCGGTGCCTCCGGCTTCACCGGCTGCTTCGCCTCCCCGCTCGGGCTTGCGGCCACCACGGCGGCGGCGAAATACAACATCCCGTTCTCGATCGACTCGGGCATCGTGGACGCCATCACCACGCGCGGCCTCAAGAACGTCTTCCGCCTGTTCCCCAACCTGTCGATGACCATCGGCGGCGCCATGCCGGCACTCGATGCCATCAACAAGAAGGCCGGCTCCCCGGCCAAGACCGCCGTCGTGGTGCATGAGGACGGCGAGTTCGGCACCAACACCGCCAAGCAGCAGGCCGCGGCGCTTGCCGGCATCGGCATCAAGGCGCTGGAACTGCTGCCGCACGCCACGCCGACGCGCGACTTCACCAACATCGTGTTGAAGATCAAGGCGCTGAAGCCCGATCTGGTGATGATCACCAACTACCAGAACGAATACGCCCTGCTCTCGCGCACACTGGTGCAGCAGCGCGTCGACCTCGTCGGCACCTATTCCATCCTCGGCGGCGGCTTCAACCTGAAATTCGCCAAGGAGGCCCCGACCGTCGCCGAGAACATGATGGACTTCAACCACTGGTACAGCGTGAAGGACCCCCGCTCGGCCGCCTTCCGCAAGCGCGTGGAAGACAGCAACAACATCATCACCTTCGAGGTGATCTTCGGCTATTTCGCCATCAAGCTGCTCGCCGATGCCTGGGAGCGTGCCGGAAGCTCGGACAAGGAAAAGACGATCGAGGCGCTGAACACCTCCACCTTCAGCGACCACTTCATGCCCTACGGCCCGACCAAGTTCGTCAACGGCCAGAACACCGGCAGCCAGGCCGTGGCACTCCAGATACAGAAGGGCGACATGGAGGTGGTGTGGCCCGACCCCTTCGCGAGCAAGCCGCCCGTCTTCCCGCGGCCGAAGGCCTAGGCTTGTCGCACCATCCCCGCCCCCCGGCCGCGCCGGCTTGGGGGCGTCCGGCCCGCATCGCATGAGTGCCGAAATCCTCCTCGCCGCCCTGGTCAACGGGGTGCTGACGGGCGGCGTCTATGCGCTGGTCGCCCTCGGCCTCACGCTGATCTACGGCGTGCTGCACATCGTGAACTTCGCCCACGGCTCGCTGCTGATGGTCGGCATGTTCGCCGCCTACATGATGGCGACCAGGCTCGGCATCGACCCCTATCTGGGCCTGCCCCTGGTCGCCGCCTTCATGGGCGGGCTGGGCTGGCTGCTCTACCGCTTCGTCATCGGCCCGGTCTCGCGCGGCGAGGACCGGGCGATCCTGCTCGCCACCCTCGGGCTGGCCGTCGTGCTGGACAACCTTGCCCTGGTCCTGTTCACCGGCGACACCCGCCAGCTCGAAACCGACCTCACCTTCACCATGGCGGAGGTCGGCCCGCTGCTGCTCTCGGTGCCGCGGCTGATCAGCTTCTCCGTCTCGCTTGCCCTGGCCGGGTTGCTCTGGGCCTTCATGGCGCTGACCGACACCGGTCGCGCCATCCGTGCCGTCGCCAAGGAACCGGAGGGCGCCAAGCTGATGGGCATCCGCCCGGAGCGCATCTTCGCGCTGGCCTACGCCATCGGCATCGCCTGCCTCGGTGCGGCCGCGTGCCTGCTGCTGCCGAGCTTCTACGTCTCGCCCTATGTCGGCAACGTGTTCGTGCTGGTCGCCTTCACCATCGTCGTCCTCGGCGGCATGGGCAGTTTCCCCGGCGCCATGGTCGGCGGCCTGCTGATCGGCGTGACGGAAAGCCTCGGGGGTCTCTACCTGGGCGAGAGCCTCGGCCCCATCGGCATCTCGGCGGTGTTCATCGCCGTGCTGCTGCTGCGGCCGACCGGGCTGTTCGGCGCGGTGCGATAGGAGGCGCGCATGGAAACGGAGATCGCCGGCTTTCACCCCCTCGCCGTCGCGCTGCTGAGCGCACTGACCGCCGCCTTCCTCATCAAGGGCGTGCTGCCGCGCATCCGCCGCAAACCCGACGACGGCAGCGCCCAGGACCTGGAACGCCGCCTGCGCGCCGCGATCCCCGACCCGGCGGCGCGCGAACGCCTGTTGCAGGACGCGCTGCGCCGCACCGGCGGCAACCGCGCACGCGCCATCCGCATCGTGCTCGACGATCTGGCCGGGGACCGCCGATGACCCTGCGGTTCGTGCCGCCCATCGCCTTTGCGATCCTGATCCTGCTGCCGTTCACCTTCGGCTCGCAGTTCCTGGTCAACCTCGCGATGCTCACCGCCATGTCCGCCTTCATCGGCCAAGCCTGGAACATCGCCGGCGGCTTCGGCGGGCTGACCAGCTTCGGCCACACCGTGTTCTTCGGCATCGGCGCCTACACCGCCGCCATCCTGGCCACGCGCTACGGCATCTCGGCTTGGTTCGCCCTGCCCCTGGCCGCCCTGCTCGGCGCCGCGACCGGTGCGGTGATCGGCTTTGCCTCGTTCCGCGCCGGCCTGCGCGGCTCCTACTTCGCGCTGGTGACGCTGGCCTTCGCCGAAGCATTCCGCGTGCTCGCCACCGCCAGCGAATTCACCCGCGGTGGCCAGGGCATCAACGTGCCGCTCGCTCTGGGCCTCGCCAATTTCCAGTTCGCCGACCGCCGCGCGACCTACGCCATCATCGTGTCCCTCCTGCTGCTGTCCATGGCGGTGGCCGTCTGGCTGCGCCGCTCCCGCTTCGGCGCCCGCCTCATGGCCGTGCGCGAGAACGAGGACGCCGCGGCGGCGCTGGGCATCGACATCGTCCGCACCAAGACCGCCGCCTTCGCCCTCTCCGGCGGCCTCGCCTCCCTCGGCGGCGTCGTCTATTGCCAGACCTACCTGTTCGTCGACCCGCTGATCGCCTTCGGCGTCGAACGCAGCGTCGAGATGCTGCTGGTCGCCATGATCGGCGGCGCCGGCACCATCTGGGGCCCCGTCCTCGGTGCACTGGCGCTCCATCTCGTTGCTGATACGGCGCGCAGCTTCATCTCCACCCCCGGCTTCGCGCCGATGCTCTACGGCATCATGCTGCTGGTCATCGTCGGCCTGCTGCCCGGCGGCATCGCCAGCCTGGCTGGAAGGTTCCGTCGTGCTTGAGGTCACCGCGATTTCCAAGCGCTTCGGCGGCCTGCAGGCGGTGCGCGACGTGTCGCTCAGCGTGCCCGAAGGCTCCATCACCGCGCTGATCGGCCCGAACGGCGCCGGCAAGACCACCACCTTCGCCATGATCGCCGGCTTCATCCGCCCCGATTCCGGCACCGTCCGCTTCCTCGGCCACGACGTTACCGCCATGCGCCCGGACCGCATCGCGGCCCTCGGCATGGTGCGCACCTTCCAGATCACCCAGCCCTTCGCCGGCCTGTCGGTGATGGAGAACATCCGCATCGGCGCCTTCCTGCGTGACGCCAGCCCCGCCGCCGCCGAGGCCCATGCCCGCGCGATCGGCACACGCCTCGGCCTCGGCCCGGTGCTCGACCGCCCCGCCGCCGGCCTCACCGTCGCCGCCCGCAAGCGCCTCGAAGTCGCCCGCGCGCTCGCCACCCAGCCCAGGCTGCTGCTGCTCGACGAGGTGATGGCCGGCCTCAACCCCTCCGAGCTCGGCGAGATCGTCGCCATGATCCGCGACGTGCGCGACGGCGGCGTCACCATCCTGCTGATCGAGCACATCATGGCCGCCGTCGCCGCGCTGGCGGAGGACGTCCACGTGCTGGCCGAAGGCGCCCTGATCGCCCGCGGCACCCCGCGCGAAATCGCCGAGGACAAGCGCGTGGTCGAAGCCTATCTCGGCCATGGTGCCGCCGAACGGATGGCCCGCCATGCTTGAGGTGACCGACCTCCACGCCGGCTACGGCCCGTTCGAGGTGCTGCACGGCCTCTCGCTGAACGTCGCCGCCGGCGAGATCGTCGCCGTCCTCGGCGCCAACGGCGTCGGGAAGACCACGCTCAACCGCGCCCTCTCCGGCGTCATCCCCGCCCGCAGCGGCCGCATCCGCTTCGACGGCGCGGACATCACCGGCACCGGCTACGACGCCATCGTGAAAGCCGGCCTCATCCACGTGCCCGAAGGGCGAAAAATCTTCCCCAACCTCTCGGTGCGCGACAACCTCCTGCTCGGCGCCTGGCTGCGCGGCCGGTCCGAACGCGCCCGCAATCTCGACGAAGTGCTCACCCTCTTCCCCCGCTTGCGCGAACGCCTGGCGCAGTTCGCCGGCTCCATGAGCGGCGGCGAGCAGCAGATGCTGGCGATCGGCCGCGGCCTGATGGCCCAGCCGCGCCTGCTGATCCTCGACGAACCCTCGCTCGGCCTCTCCCCGCTGCTCACCGAGGAGGTATTTGCCCTGATCGCCCGCCTGCACGCCGACGGAATGTCGATCCTGCTGGTGGAGCAGAACGTGGTGCAGTCGCTGGCCATTGCGCAGCGCGCCTACGTGGTCGAGCATGGCCGCATCGCGCTCTCGGGCCCCGCCGCCGACCTGGCCGAGGACCCGCGCCTGCGCGCCGCCTATCTTGGATTGTGAGGAAGACCCTGATGGACCTGTCGTTCGACCCCAACGCCCTGCCCTTCGACGCCAACGCGATGCTCGACGGGCTGCGCCCCTGGATCGAGTGCGAAAGCCCGACCTTCGATGCCGCCGCCGTCGAGCGCATGCTCGACCTCGCCGGACGCGACCTCGTCGTCGCCGGCGCGCGCATCGAACGCATCGCCGGCCGCATGGGCTTCGCCGGCTGCCTGCGCGCCACCTTCCCACACGAATCGACCGGCCCCGGCATCCTGGTCATGGGCCACATGGACACCGTCCATCCCATCGGCACCCTGGCCAAGCTGCCGTTCCGCCGCGACGGCGAGAAGTGCTACGGCCCGGCGATCCAGGACATGAAGGGCGGCAACTACCTCTCGCTCGAAGCGGTCCGCCAGCTCGCCCGCGCCGGCATCAAGACCAAGCTTCCCGTCACCTTCCTGTTCACGCCCGACGAGGAAGTCGGCAGCCCCTCCACCCGCGACGTCATCGAGGCCGAGGCCGCCCGCCACAAGTACGTGCTGGTGCCCGAGCCCGGCCGCCCCGATGGCGGCGTGGTCACCGGCCGCTACGCCATCGCCCGCTTCAACCTCGAAGCCACGGGCCGCCCGAGCCACGCCGGCTCCCGCCCCGGCGACGGCCGCAGCGCCATCCGCGAGATGGCCCGCCAGCTCATCGCCATCGAGGACATGACGACGTCCGACTGCACCTTCAGCGTCGGCGTCATCAACGGCGGCACCTGGGTCAACTGCGTCACCACCACCTGCACCGGCGAGGCGCTGTCAATGGCCAAGCGCCAGGACGACCTCGACCGCGGTGTCGAAGCGATGCTCGCCCTGAGCGCCAGCAGCAACGACGTGCAGTTCAAGGTCACCCGCGGCGTCACCCGCCCGGTCTGGGAGCCGGACGCCAAGGTGATGGCGCTCTACGATCATGCCCGCCGCATTGCCAAGGGCATCGGCTTCGACATCACCCATCAGAGCAGCGGCGGCGGCTCGGATGGCAACTTCACCGGCGCCATGGGCATCGCAACCCTGGACGGCCTCGGCGTCCAGGGTGCCGGCGCCCACACGCTGGAGGAGCACATCGAAATCGCCAGCCTGGCCCGCCGCGGCAAGCTGATGGCTGGCCTGCTCGCCAGCCTGGAATAGCAATCGGCGCCACTGCACGGGGGCATCGTCATACTCTGGCCATGACTTCGCGTCATGGTCCGGGTATTGAGACGCCCACCCGCGCCATCGTGGCCAGGGGTATGCATTTCTGACAGAGGAAGAACGGCCCGGTGATCAGCAACGCTCCGCGCGGCGCCGGGTGCATGCCCGCATGAGCAGCACGACCTCCGCCCTTCCCCGCCGCGCCGCCCTGCCGCGCATGGGCCGCGCCGAGATCATCGCGCTCACGGTCCTGGCCGTCGCGCTGGTCTTCGTACTGACCACAGTCATTCGTTCCCCCCTGAAGGACGACGTCGCCTGGCTGCTCTGGGTATCACGCAAGTGGCTCGAGGGACGCGAGCTCTACATCGACCTCGTGGAGGTGAACCCTCCGCTGGTGGTCTGGCTCTACGCCATTCCGGCCGGGATCGCGATGTGGCTCGACCTTGCGCCCAAGTTCCCCTCCACCCTGTTCTTCGCCGGCATCCTGCTCGGCTCCGCCTGGTGGACCGCCACCCTGCTGCACGGCCGCGCGCCGCTGCTCAAGCGCCGGATTCCGGTATTCAGCGTCATCGGCACACTGCTGCTGGTCTTGCCCGGCGTGGAGTTCGGCCAGCGCGAGCACCTGCTGGCTGCCGTCGTGCTGCCCTATATCGCGCTGTTCGTCCGCGCCCTGGAAGGCGAGCGCGAACCTGCGCTCCAGGCCGCCATCGCCGGCTGCATCGCCGCCCTTGGCTGCGCCATGAAGCCGAGCTATGGCCTCGCGCTGCTGTTGCTGGAGGCGATCGGCTTCCTGCGCGGCCACCGCAAGCTGCGCATGGCGCCGCTGTCCTTCGTGGTCACCACCGGCATCTACGGCGTCGCGGTGCTGCTGTTCGAACCGGCCTTCCTCACCAAGGCGGTGCCGCTGGCGCTCGCGATCTACGGCGGCACCGACACCTCGGTCTGGCACATCCTGTCGGAAAGCCGGAACCTGCTGTTCGGCCAGGCCGTCGCCCTGCTGCTGTGCTGGTACAGCCAGACGGCGCTGGGCCGCCACTCGCCGTTCCTGCGCCACCTGTTCCTGGCCCTGGTCGCCTTCGGCGCGGCCTGCACCGTGCTGTTCGTCATGCAGGGCAAGGACTGGTTCTACCATCGCCTGCCCGCCACCACGGCCACCGTGCTGGCGCTGATCCTGTGGCTCACGGTGGTGTTTGCCGCCCATGCCGGTCGCATCGCCGACGGCGTCGCCGCCATGTCGTGGCGCCGCCTCGCCCTGCCCGTCCCGCTCGCCGCCGCCGCCCTCCTGGCCTTCGGCATCGCCAACGTGCAGCGCGTGCGCCCATGGGTGGTGCAGGCGGTGGAGCCGAACCTCTCCACCGAGGTCAAGCTGGTCAAGCTGATCAAGCGCGAGAAGGCCAAAACCTACATCGCCTTCTCCGAATGGATCGGCCTCGGCTTCCCCGTGGTCAACGACGCCGGCGTCTCCTGGGCCTCGCGCTTCGACTCGATGTGGGCGCTGAAGGGCGAACTCTGGAAGATCAGCAAGGAGGGCCGCGCACCCAAGGAATGGCCGATCCGCCGCTGGGTGGCGCGCGACTTCATCGCCGGCTGCCCGGACATCGCCGTCGTCGACACCCGCGAAGGAACAAACTACATCGGCGTCCTCGTCGCCTCCGACCAAGAATTCGCCCGCGCCTGGTCGCAGTACCGCGAGATCGCCTTCTTCGACGGGTTGCGCATCTACAAGCGCGAGGAATACGGCTGCGACAGCGAGCCCCTGCCCCCCGGCCGCCCGCCGCAGGTCTCCGTGGTCCCGAGCGAGTAAGCAAAGCCAGGGCTTCGCCCTGACCCACCAAGGGCCGACGGCCCTTGGAACCCCAAAACTTAAGGTATGAGGTCCAGGGGCTCGGCCCCTGGCGGGTCTGGGCAGAGCCCAGCCTTGGCTTTCTTTACGCCTATGGGCCTTCCCCCTAAGCCCCCGCCAGTTCCGGCAGCGCCCGCGCCCAGGCCCGCAGCCCGTCATCGAACGACGACAGCCGGAAGAACTCGTTCGGCGCATGGATGTTCTCGTCGGCGATGGCATAGCTCAGCATCACCGTCTCCAGCCCCAGCTGCTGCTTGACCATCGCCGAGATCGGCAACGTGCCACCGATACCCACGCGCAGCGGCTTGCGCCCATGCACCTGCTCGATCACCCGCTCCACGGCCGCGAGGAACCTGTCATCCTCCGGCACCGCATAGGCCGGCGTCCCGTCGCGCGAACGCCGCACCTCGATCTCCGCCCAGGCCGGGCAGTTCGCGCGCAGATGTGCCTCCACGGCGTCCCCCGCCCGCTTCGGGTCCTGCCCGGGACCGAGCCTGCAGGTGATCTTGGCACTCGCCGTGGCGGGGATCACCGTCTTGCCGCCGACACCCTGGTAGCCGCCGGTGATGCCGTTCACCTCGACGGTCGGGCGCAGCCACAATGACTCCAGCAGCCGCACGCCAGGCTCGATCGCCCCGGGCGTCGCGCCGATCTCGGCAAAGAACTTCCCCTCGTCGAACCCCAGCGCCTCCATCGAGGCATAGTCGCTGTTCGAAGGCCGCTGCAGCCCGTCCATGAACCGTGGCACCGCGATGCGCCCCTCGGCATCGTGCAGCGAGGCGATCAGCCGCGCCAATACCGTCACCGCATTGCCCACCGGCCCGCCATAGCGCCCGGAATGCAGGTCGGTCCCAGCGGTGCGCACATGCACCTCCATGCCGATATTGCCGCGGCTGTTGGTGTTGACGCTCGGCGTTCCCGGCCGCCAGCGCCCGCCATCCGCACTCACCAGCACGTCCGCGGACAGCAGCGCGCGGTGCGTGTCGAGCAACCCCGGCAACGACCGGCTGCCGATCTCCTCCTCGCCCTCCAACAGCACCTTCACGTTCAGCGGCAACCCGCCGGTCACCGCCAGCCACGCCTCGATGCCCGACAGCGCAATCCACAGCGGCGACTTGTCGTCCGACGCGCCGCGCGCCACGTAGCGGTCGGCGTGCAAGGTCGGCTCGAACGGCGGCGACTCCCACGCGTCCAGCGGATCGGGCGGCTGCACGTCGTAATGCCCGTACACCAGGATGGTCGGCTTGCCCGGCGCCCCGGTCCACTGCGCGAACACCGCGCTGTGCCCGCCATTGTTCAGCAGCTGCACATCCTGCATGCCCATCCGCGCGAGCCTCGCCTGCAACAGCCCGGCCGCCTGGTCCATCCCCGCCTTGTAGGCCGGGTCGGTGGAAACCGACGGGCAGCGGATCAGCTCGAACAGCTCGTCCAGCAAACGCTGCCGGTTCGCCTGCATCCATTCATCGACGGCCGGGAGGCTCATCGCCCGCCATCCACCTGGAGGATCTGCCCGTTGACGAAGCTGCCAAGCTCGGAGGCGAAGAACAGCACCCCGTTGGCGATGTCCTGCGCCGTGCCGAGCTTCTTCAGCGCGATGCGGTCCACCAACGCCTTCTGCCCCTCCGGCCCGTAGCTCTCCCACTGCACCTCGGTCGACGGATTGGAGCGGATGAAGCCAGGCGCCACCGAATTGACCGTGATGCCGAACGGTCCAAGCTCATGCGCCAGCTGCCGCGTCAGGCCGACTACGGCATGCTTGGTCGAGCAATAGGCCTGGATGCCGGTCAGCGAGGCCTGCAGCCCCGCGCCGGAGGAGATGTTAATGATGCGGCCGGCGCCGGCCTTCTTCATGCCGGGCGCCACGGCCCGGCAGAGCCCCATGGCGGCGCCGACATTCACGTCGAACACCACCTGCCATTCCTCGTCCGTGATCTCGTCGATCGGGTGCATCACCTGCCCGGCCACGCCGCCGGCGTTGTTGACCAGCACATAGGCGGCCTGGCCGGTCGCCTGCTCCACGTCGCGCACCCAGGCGGTCGCCGCCTTGCGGTCGTTGAGGTCGAGCACCTTCGTCACCGCGCCCGTCAGCCGCGCCGTCTCGCCCAGCGGCTCCGGGCGCAGATCGCAGGCATGCACCACGGCGCCGAGGTTGGCGAAGGTCGCGGCAATCGCCCGCCCGATGCCATGCCCGGCGCCGGACACCACCACCACCTTGCCGTCGAAACGGATATTCATCGCGGAATCAGCTCCAGAAGATTGTCGTCGCTCATCGGCCGGCGGCCCTGTTCGATCTCGTGGATCAGGGCGACCAGCTTCGAAATGGTCGGCGTGGCGATGCCGTGCCTGGCGCCGATATCGGCGATCGGCTTGATCTGCACATCCACCTCGGTGGTCCGCTTGCGCACGAACAGGTCTCGCCAGATCCCCGAATGCGTCTTGGCGCTCGGCCGGTTGAACACCACCAGGTCCGCCACCGCCTTCTCCGCCAATTCGCGCGGCGCATTGGGCATGAACGCGTTCGGGTCATAGCCGTTGAAGCCCATGGGCACGATGCCTTCGGCCAGCGTCACCTCGCACACCTCGCGCCCGATCGCCCGCCACACCGGCATCATCTCCGGCCGCGCCAGGCAGTCGGCGATGCCCTTCTCCCCCAGCGCCTGGGCGAACAGCATCGCGCCATAGCCGAGCTTGCCCCACAGGTAGCCCCAGATGTTGTCCGTCATGATCGCGCCGGGCTCGAACTCCGACAGGATCGCGTGCAGCGCCCGCAGCCGCTCGGTGCTGCGTCCGTGCAACTCGCCCAGCACCACGGCGCCGCGGCTGCCGAACATCACCTCCCCGGGCGCGATCCAGTCGGTCGAGTAGTTGATGAACGCGCCGACCGTCCGGTCGCGCCCGACGATCGGCGCGATGATCGTCTCGCACAGCCCGTTCTGCAGCGACAGCACGTAGCCGTCCTGCGACAGGTGCGGCAGCAGCGCGCGCGTCGCCGCCTCCGTGTGCTGCGCCTTCACCGCCAGGAAGACCATGTCCCAAACGCCCGAGACCTCGTCGGGCGTGTAGGCGGGCGCCACCACGGTGAACTGGTCCACCGGCCCGGTAATCTTCAGCCCGGTCGTGCGGATCGCCGCCACGTGCTCGGCGACCACATCAACGAAGGCGATGTCATGCCCGGCGCGCTTCAGATACGCCCCGGCGGTGCCGCCGATGGCGCCGGCCCCCCAGACCAGGATGCGCGCCATCACCAGTTCTCCATCTGGGCCCGCGTCTCCTCCACGGCGACATCCCAGATCGCCAGCATGTCCTCGTCGGGCCGCTGCGTACGCCCGCCGAAATTGCCGTCCTCCAGCAGCGTGCGCGATTCGAACGGCGCCAGCGTGCGCAGCCGCTCGGTGTCCACCATCGCCTTGGCATCATCGGCCGGCGTGGTCGGCAGGCGGGTCCAGGGAAAGTTCTCCATCCAACTGCCGTGGCTCGCCACCCGGTCGGTCGCTTGCACCAGCGCCATGGTGCGCGGCGCGTTCCACCAGTTGTGGAAGCGCACCCGACAATCCGGGTTGTCCATCATCCATTCCTGCGCCAGGGCGCCTGCCGGCGCATTGCCGCCATGGCCGTTGACCAGCACGATGCGCCGGAACCCGCTGCGCTTCATGCTGTCCAGCAGGTCGCGCACCACGGCGCACAGCGTATCCACCCGCAGCGTCATGCTGCCGGGGAAAGACTGAAAATACGGCGCCAGCCCGAACGGGATCGCCGGGAACACCGGAATGCCCAACGGCTCCGCCGCCTCCACCGCTACCCGTTCCGCCAGGATCATGTCGGTCGCCAGCGACAGCCCGGCATGCTGCTCCACGCTGCCGATCGGCAGCACGCCGCGGTCATCGTGCCGCAGCCAATCCTCGACCATTCGCCAGTCCATCTGCGCAATGCGCATACCGTCCCCCGCCGCCAGAATCCACGCACACGCTGACACAGAACGAGGGCACGTCAACCGCCGGCGCGAAATGATCCGGCCGATCAGCGCGGAACGCTGGCAACCACCTTGTCGCAGTTCATGCGGTTGGCCATCAGGCAATCCTCCACCCGCGTGGTGTGGGCCAGCTGGCGGACCAGGAAGATGCACAGCACCAGAACGGCCAGCGTCACCGCCAGCCCGGCAAGGCTCTGCGTCTGGCGGTTTGCCGCCTCGGCGAGCTCGGCTTCGGTCTCGAAGCGCCGGGTCCCGGCCATGCCGTCCTCTCCCGCGGGCGCCCCGCGGCGCCACGGGTTGCAGTCTAGCCGAAATCGCGGGATCACGTGCAACACCGCGCTTCCCTTCCGCGATGCACGCCTGGGTTGCCGCAAGCGAGACCATTGGAAAGGAACCGCAATGGTCCTGCTGGTGCAGACCCTGCCGCTGCTGGTGCTGGTCGGGCTGCTGGGCATCGCGCGCACCGGCCCGGTGCTCGCCTGCCTCGCCGCCATCGCCGCCAGCCTGCCTGCCTTCCTCGCCACAAGCCCCTTGGCCGACCTTGCCCCCTTTCTGTCCGCCAGCCTGGCCGAGGGCGCCTGGCTCTCCGTCATCCCGGTCGGCATCGTCGCTGCCGGCCTGGTTTTCCACGCAGCCGTCGTGGCGCGGGAGAGCGAGGCGACCCCGCCGGGCGAAGCCGCCGAGCGAATCTTCACCGCCGCCTTCCTGCTCGGCCCCTTCGCCGAGACCGTCACCGGCTTCTGCGTCGGCGCCATCTTCGCCCTCGGCGTGATGCGCCGCGCCGGCGTGCCGGGCGTGCCGGCCGCCGCGATGTCGCTGCTGACGCTGGCCCTGATCCCCTGGGGCGGCCTCGGCCCCGGCACGGCCGTCGGGGCGGCGATCTCCGGCGTGCCGGGCCAGGAGCTGGGCGCACGCAACGCCTGGATCGTCGCCGCCGAGCTGCCGCTGCTGCTGCTGCTGTTCTGGCGCTGGAGTGCCGCCGCCGGCTTCCGCGTCGACATGCCTCGCAAGCTGGTCCAGCTCGGCTGGGTGCTCGCCGTCGGCGCCTCGCTGATCCTGTGGCACCGCGTGGCCCCGTGGGAGCTGTGCGGCGTGCTGGCGACCGGGCCGCTACTGGCGGCACGGCTGCTGCTCGCCAACCCGCCGCGCGGCGCCGCCGGCTGGCTGCGTGCGGTGGGGGCGGCATTGCCCTACATCCTCCTCGCCGCCGTGCTGCTGGCCAGCCGCCTGTGGCGCGACGCCCCGGCCTTCCATCCCTTCCCCGGCCTGCCGCCGCTGCCGGCCAATCATGCCATGGTGGCGATCGTGCTGGTGGCGTTGGCCATGGTCCTCACCCGCCCGCAGCCGGCCCGGCTGGTCGCCGACGCGATGCGGCGCGCCTGGCGCCCGGCGCTGGCGCTGCTGATGTTCGTTCTGCTGTCACGCTTCCTGTCCAACGCCGGCATCCCGCAGGCCCTCGCCCACGCCCTGGCCGGCGCGTTCGGCGATGCCGCCCCCTATGCCTCGCCGCTGCTGGCCGGCATCTCGGCGTTCTTCGCCGGCACCAATGTCGGCTCCAACAGCACGATGATGCCGCTGCAGGGCGAACTCGGCCGCCTCGCCGGCCTGCACCCGGCCGCCCTGCCGGCCATCCAGAACGGCACGCTGTTCCTCCTGCTCGCCCCCCAGGTGGTCGGCATGATCGCCGGGCTGGCCGGCCGCGAGGTGACGCCGGCGGCGATCTGGCGCATCGCCTGGCCGGTCGCGCTGGTCTCGCTCGCCGTCGGACTGGCGGCGGTGGCGATCGGGTGACAAGCTGCGCCGATGCGCACCGCCCTCCGCCACCTCGGCGCCGCCGACCCGGCCATGCAGGCGCTGATCCGCCGCGTCGGCCGATGCGGCTACGTGCAGGAAAAGCGCGAGCCCTACGAGGCCCTGGTCCGCGCCATCGCCCACCAGCAACTGCACGGTGCGGCCGCGCGCACCATCCTCGGCCGCTTCACCGCACTGCATCCGGACACCCCCTTCCCCACCCCGGAACAGGTGCTGTCCACCGACGACGCCGCCATGCGCGCCTGCGGCTTCTCCGCCACCAAGACCGCGGCCATCCGCGACATCGCCTGCAAGGCGCTCGACGGCGTTGTGCCCACCCGCCGCGCCGCATCCCGCCTGTTCGACGCGGAGCTGATCGAGCGCCTGACCATCATCCGCGGCGTCGGGCGCTGGACGGTCGAGATGCTGCTGATGTTCAACCTCAACCGCATGGACATCCTGCCGGTCGACGATTTCGGCGTGCGCGAGGGCTACCGCAAGCTGCACGGGCTGGAGGCCCAGCCGAAGCCGAAGGAACTGGCCGCGATCGGCGAGATGTGGTCGCCCTGGCGCAGCGTTGCCAGCTGGTACCTCTGGCGCGCGGCGGAGGAAGGACGCGGCGTCAGGAAGGCGTAGCGGGCGCGAACGCCTCCACCACCGCCAGGAACCCCTCGGGATCGTCGGCATGCAGCCAGTGCCCGGCATTCTTCAGCGTCACGAACTTCGCCGCCGGGAACAGCGCCGCGATCGCCGGGCGATGCTCCGGGCGCACATAGCGTGAGCGCGCCCCGGCCAGGAATAGCGTCGGCCCCGCATAGGCGCCCTCCTCCACCGGCCAGTCCTGGATATCGTCCATGCCGGCGATGATGTGCTCAAGCCCGATCCGCCAGCGCGGCTGCGCGCCGAGCAGCAGGTTGGACAGCAGGAAGGCGCGCTCGCCCGCATCTTCCACCATCGGCGCCAGCGCTTCGTCGGCCTCCGCGCGCGTCATCCCCGGCAGCAAATCCAGGTCGCGCATCGCCACCGCGTAGGTGACCAGATGCGGCCGGTAGCGCACCGGCGCGATGTCGGCCACGCAGAGCCGGCTGACCGCCTCGGGATGCGCCAGTGCCAACGCCATCGCGGCCTTGCCGCCCATCGAATGCCCCAGCACCGCGCAGGGCAGCACGCCCAGCACCTCCAGCGTCTCGCGCACATCCTCCGCCAGGGTGCGGTAGTCCATGCCGGGCGCGTGCGGGCTTGCGCCGTGGTTGCGCAGGTCCAGCGCCACCACCCGCCGCCCGCCCGCCGCCAGCCGCCGCTGCACCGCGCCGAAATTCCCGGACTGCCCGAACAGCCCATGCAACAGCACCAGCACCGGCCCCTCGCCGCGCGACACGCTGTTCAGGATCATGCCTTCCTCCCCGGCAGCACCGACACCCCAACCCCGCCGAGGATCAGCGCGGTGCCCAGCAGCAAATCCACCCCAAGCCCTTCGCCCAGCCACAGCGTCGCGAGCACCAGCCCGACCGCCGGCGTCATCAGGAACCCGACCGAGGCCACCACCACCGGCAGGTGGATCATGGTCAGCAGGTAGCACCACGTCCCGATCGGCCCGGCCACCAGCCCGACATACAGCAGCGATGCCAGGGCCGGCCCACCCCACTGCCCCGGCGCCTCCATCAGCAGCGCGAAGGGCAGCAGCACCAGGCTCGCCAGCCCGAACGCCCACGGCAGCAGCTGCACCATCGACAACGCCGGCGGCCGCAGCCGCACCACCAGCATCGGCACGCCCACCGCAGCGGCGGCCACCAGCAGGAAGAAATGCCCGAGCAACACCCCCGGCGCCGTCCAGTCGATCGACCACGGCCCGATCAGCAGCACGATCCCCGCCAGCCCCAGCCCGACCGCCACCCAGCGCGCGCGCGGCACCACCTCGCCGAGCAGCAGCACCGAGGCCGGCACGGTGAACACCAGCGTCACCGAGGTGATCACCGAGGTCCGCCCGGATTCAACCCACACCAGCGCCAGGTGCACGCAGATGAAGAACAGCGCGAGCTGCGACAGCGCCACCGACAGGAAGAATGGCATGTCCCGCCGCGTCGGCAGCGAAAGCCGGCGCATCGCCAGCAGCAGCCCCAGCGTCACCAGCGCCGACAGGCTGGTGCGTCCGAGCGCGAACCACACCGGCGCCGCCCCGTGCCCGATCGCCTCCTTGGTCACCGGCCAGGCGCTGCTGAACAACAGCACCGCGCCGGCCAGCGGCAGCAATCCGCGCCAGGTGACCTTCTGCGTCACACGCCGTCAGTCGGCCACTGTCAGCATGATCTTGCCGATATGCGCGCTGCTCTCCATCAGCGCATGCGCCGCCGCCGCCTGCTCCAGCGGGAAAGTGGCGTGGATCACCGGCGCGCACTGCCCCGCATCCAACAGCGGCCAGACCTTCGCGCGCAGTTCGGCGGCGATCGCCCCCTTCTGCGCCGTGGTGCGCGGGCGCATCGTGGAGCCGGTCACGGTCAGGCGCCTTGTCATGATCGGCGCCAGGTCCATCGCCTCCACCTTGGAGCCGCCGAGGAAGGCGATGATCACCAGCCGCCCGTCGATCGCCAGCGCGCGGATGTTGCGCGGGAAGTAGGAGCCACCGACCATGTCGAGCACGACATCGACGCCCCGTCCCTCGGTCAGCGCCTTGATCTCCGCCCCGAAATCCTGCGTCCGGTAGTTGATCGCCGCGGCCGCGCCCAGCTTCACGCAGGCCGCCACCTTCTCGTCCGACCCCGCCGTGGCATAGGCCGTCGCCCCGAACGCCGCAGCGAGCTGGATCGCCGTCACCCCGATGCCCGAGGTGCCGCCATGGATCAGCACGCGCTCGCCCTTGGCCAGCCGCCCGGCCATGAACAGGTTCGCCCACACGGTGAAGAACGTCTCCGGCAACGCCCCGGCCCGCAGCGCGTCATACCCCTTCGGCCACGGCAGCGTCTGCGCCTCGGGCGCAGTGCAGTATTCCGCATACCCGCCGCCATTGGTCAGCGCACACACACGGTCGCCCACGCGATAGCCGCGCACCTCCGCGCCGACCGCCACCACCTCGCCGGCCACCTCCAACCCGATCAGCGGGCTCGCCCCCGGCGGCGGCGGATACGACCCGCTGCGCTGGGCAACATCGGGCCGGTTCACCCCGGCCACCTGCACCCGGATCAACACCTCGTCGGCCTTCGGCACCGGCACCGCCGCCGTGCCGGGCCGCAGCACCTCCGGCCCGCCGGGCTGGGCCGCCTCGATGATCCGCATGGTGGCGGGAAGCGTCATGGCCATGTCCTCGCTCGCTTTGCGTCTAGGTCGCCCCGCGCGCCCGCCCCGTCAAGCCTCGACAACCGCGCGCCCCGATGCTGCACTCCGCGCAACGACGAGAGGCAACCCATGCGCATCTTCCAGCACCACGTGCTGACCACCGCCCCGCACGGCGCCGCCCCGGTCGGCAAGCGCCTCGCCACCGAGGCCGCCAACACCGCCCGCGCCGCCGGCGGGCGCCTATTCGGCGTGTTCACCTCGATGATCGGCCTCGGCGTCAACAACCTGGTGATGCTCTCCGAATTCCCCAGCGAAGCCACCGCCCGCGCCACCGACCTGCTCGCCGGCATCCCCGCCGGCATCGTCCGCCACGAGTTCTGGGAGCCCGACCCGCGCCCCACCCCGCAGGAATCCCTGCCGGAGACCGACGGCTTCTTCTCCCACCGTTGGTTCGACTGCGCCGACGCCGACTGGCCCCGCTTCCGCGACATCTCCGCCGACGCCTGGGACAACTTCGAAGACGTCCACGACACCCGCGTGATCGGCTTCTGGCGCAGCCGCACGGCCCCCTCCCCCGGCGTCACCCGCGTCTGGCTGATGGCCTGGTACAAGGACCTCGCCGCCTGGGAAGCCTCACGCTTCGTGCTCAACCCGGTCGGCACCAAGGCGGAACAGGCATTCGCCAATTTCCGCGCCCGCCGCGAGATGACGCTCGATTCCGCCGTCTCGATGCTGCGCCGCGTCACCTGACCTCAGGCAGGCGCGCGCGGCAGCGGCTCCATCCCCGGCAGCGCCAGGCATCGCGCCACCCAGGCCCGCACCCCCGGCCACCGGGCCAGATCGAACCCGCCCTCGTCGGCCGACTGCGTGTAGGCCACCAGCGCGATGTCGGCCACGCTCGGCCCGTCGCCGGCCAGCCAGTCATGCGCCGACAGCCGCCGCTCCATCACATCGAGCGCCCGCCCGCCGCGCTCCCGGCATTCCTCCATCCGCGCCCGCTGCGCCTCGCCCTGCCGAAGGAACGCGATCACGTTGCGCGCGACCGCGATGTAAGGCTCGTGGCTGTACTGCTCGAAGAACAACCACTCCATCGCCCGCGTCCGCGCCAACCCGGCCGGTGGCAGCCACGGCGTGCCCTCCGCGAAGTGGCACAGGATGGCGTTGCTCTCCGTCACCACCACGCCATCGTCCAACACCACGATCGGCACCTTGCCGTTCGGGTTCAGCGCGAGGAACGCCGCCCCGCGCGTCTCCCCGCCATTGGAGTCCACCTCAACCCAGCGGAACTCCCGCCCCGTCGCGCGCAGGATCGTCGCGACCTTCCAGCAGTTTCCGCTCGCCCACATGCCATGGACCGTGACCATCGCGCCCTCCGCCCCGGGGCGCCGGGTTGCCGCCCCCGGCCCGCCCTGTAATCTGCCCGCCATGCCCGCACCAGACCCGATCACCGCCGAGCTCTTCCGCAACGCCGTCGTCGCCATCGGCGACGAGATGGCACTGACCATCTACCGCGCCGCCTATTCCGGCGTGCTCAAGAACAACATGGACTACTCGACGGCGGTCTGCGACGCGAAGGGCCGCCTGCTCGCCCAGGGCCTGTCGCTCCCCGGCCATCTCTGCTCCATCCCGATCGCCCTGCAATCCTGCCTGCGCCATTTCGGCGACGACATCGCCGAGGGCGACATCCTGTGCATGAACGACCCCTACGACGGCGGCATGCACCTGCCCGACATCTTCGTCTTCCGCCCGATCTTCGCCGAGGGCACCATCGTCGCCTGGGCCGCCACCATCTGCCACCACACCGACGTGGGCGGCCGCGTCGCCGGCTCCAACGCATCGGACAGCACCGAGATCTACGCCGAGGGCCTGCGCATCCCGCCGGTCAAGCTGCACGAGCGCGGCGTGCCCAACACCACCCTGCTGCGCATCCTCGACCGCAACGTCCGCGTCCCAGCCCGCGTCATGGGCGACCTGCGCGCCCAGCTCGCCGCCTGCGAAATCGCCGCCCGCGGCGTGCGCGACCTCCTCGCCCGCCACGGCACCGCGGGCTTCGCCGCCCTGTCCGAGGAGACGATGAACCACTCCGAGCGCCTCGTCCGCGCCTGCCTGGCCGAACTGCCCGACGGCGAGGCCACCTTCACCGACTGGATCGACGACGACCAGATCGACGCCGGCAAGCCCATCAAGCTCGTCTGCACCATCCGCAAGCGCGGCGACCACATGGTGATGGACTGGACCGGCTCCTCCCCCCAGGTGAAGGGCGCCATCAACAACACCTGGTCCTACACCGCCGCGGCCAGCTTCACCGCCGCCAAGTGCATCCTGCGCGAGAACATGCCGAACAACGACGGCGTGTTCCGCTGCATCGAGGTGATCGCCCCCCCCGGCACCATCACCAACGGCGTGCTCCCCGCCGCCTGCGCCGCCCGCGGCCTCACCGGCTTCCGCTGCGCCGACGCCGCCTTTGGCGCACTCGCCATGCTCTACCCCGACCGCGTCTTCGCCGCGTCCGACGGCGGCAACACCGGCATCACCATCGGCGGCTACGATGAGAACCGGAAACCCTTCATCTATGTCGACTTCCTCTCCGGCGCCTGGGGCGCCCGCCCCTGGGCCGACGGGCTGGAAGGCAACACCAACATGTTCGCCAACATGGCCAGCTTCTCCATCGAGGTGATCGAGGCCGAGAACCCGCTCGAAGTCCTGGACTACGAAATGGTCCCCGACACCGCCGGTCCCGGCCGCTTCCGCGGCGGCGTCTCGCTGCGCCGCACCTGGCGCATGCTGGAAGGCGAAGGCATGCTCCAGGTGCGCGCCGACCGCGCCACCCACCGCCCCTACGGCCTGTGGGGCGGCGGCCCCGGCGCCCCCAGCCGCAACCTCCTCAACCCCGGCCCCGGCGAGCAACCCCTACACGCCAAGCTCACCATGACGCTCCGCCGCGGCGAGGTCTTCCGCCACGACCTCCCCGGCGCCGGCGGCTGGGGCTGCCCCCTCTCCCGCGACCTCGACGCCGTGGCGAAGGACCTGCGCGACGGCCTCGTCACCATCGAGGGCGCCGCCCGCGACTACGGCGTGGTCGCATCCGGCGATCCCCCAGTGATCGACATCGCCGCCACCGAAGCCCTGCGCGCGAGGCTGCGCGCCGAACGACCAAGGGCACCCGACGTCGCCTGGCAGCCGTTGCATCAAAGTCAGTAAGAATGTTCTTTTTTGAAAAAAAGAACCAAAAAACTTTCTTCCATTTGCCCCGTGCCAGTCGGACAAGCCGAGCGCAAATGGACAAAGTTTTTTTGCTTCTTTTTGTTCACAAAAAGAAGAGCCTTCCTTCCTCCTGATCGGACCCCTTCATGCGCATCGGCATCGACATCGGCGGCACCTTCACCGACCTGGTCGCCATCGCGGCCGACGGCGCCATCACCACCCACAAGACCGCCTCCACCCCGGCCGACTATTCCCTCGGCATCGAGACCGGCCTGCGCGCCCTGCTCGGCGCCGACGCCCCTGTCAGCGAGGTGCTGCACGCCACCACCGTCGGCTCCAACACCATCCTCGAGGGCAAGGGCGCCCGCACCGCGCTGATCACCACGCAGGGTTTCCGCGACGTGCTGGAAATCCGCGACCTGCGCATGCCCCGGCTCTACGACATGCACTGGACCAAGCCCCCCGCCCTGGTCGAGCGCCGCCTGCGCCTCGAGGTCGCCGAGAAAACCCGCCCCGACGGCAGCATCGCCATCCCCCTCGACCCCGCGAGCCTGGAGGTCGCGATCGCCTTCCTGAAGCGCGAGCAGGTCGCCAGCGTGGCCATCTGCCTGCTGCACAGCTACGCCAACCCCGCCCACGAAACCCAGGTCGCCGAAGCCCTCGCCCAGGCCCTGCCCGGCGTCGCCATCACCGCCAGCCACGCCCTGCTGCCGGAGATCAAGGAGTATCCGCGCACCTCCACCACGGTGGTGAACGCCTACATCCAGCCGATCGTGCGCGCCTATCTCACCTCGCTCCAGGCAAGGCTGAATTCCGTCGGCATCACCGCCCCGCTGCACCTGATGCAGAGCAATGGCGGCCTCGCCTCCGCCGCCACCGCCGCCGCAGCCCCGGCGCGGATCGTCGAGAGCGGCCCCGCCGCCGGAGTGGTCGGCGCCGCCGTGCTCGCCCGCCGCCTCGGCATGGCCCGCGCCATCACCTTCGACATGGGCGGCACCACCGCCAAGGCCGGCGTGGTCGAGGGCGGCGAGGTGCTGCGCGCCGAGGCCATGGAAGTCGGCGCGGGCGTCATGGCCGGCGCCCGCCTGCTGGTCGGCGCCGGCTACATGCTGAAGCTGCCCGCCATCGACCTGGCCGAGGTCGGCGCCGGCGGCGGCTCCATCTGCCGCATCGACGCCGCCGGCGCCCCCAAGGTCGGCCCCCACTCGGCCGGCGCCGACCCGGGCCCCGCCTGCTACGGCCGCGGCGGCACCGAGCCGACCATCACCGACTGCAACCTGGTCCTCGGCTATCTCGACCCCGCCGGCCTGGCCGGCGGCGCGCTCCGCCTCGACCCCGAGGCCGCCCGCCGCGCCGTCGCCGACAAGCTCGCCAAGCCCCTCGGCCTGTCGATCGAGGAAGCCGCGAGCGGCATGCTGCGCGTCGTCTCCGCCACCATGATGCGCGCCATCCGCGCCGTCACCGTCGAGCGCGGCCGCGATGCGCGGGACTTCCCGATCATCGCCTTCGGCGGCAACGGCCCGCTGTTTGCCGCCGGCATCGCCGCCGACCTCGGCGTGCGCGAGATCCTGGTGCCGCCGATGCCCGGCCTGTTCAGCGCCTTCGGCCTGCTCCTGGCCGACACCGAGCACCACGCCACCCGCTCGCTGCGCCTGCGCGTGACCGGCGCGGACCCGGCCCCGCTGCAGCAGGCGCTCGACGCCCTGGTCGCCGACGGAAACGCCCGCCTCGCCGCCGACGGCTTCGCCCCCGCGATGCGCGCCATGCAGCTCGGCGCCATGGCCCGCTATGTCGGCCAGTCCAGCGAGATCGCCGTCTCCCTGCAACTCGGAGGCGCACCCGCGATCCTCGCCGCCCTGCCCGAGGCCTTCGCCGAGGAGCATGAGCGCACCTACGGCTTCCGCGCGCCGCCCGAGGAGCCGGTGGAACTCACCTCGCTCTCCCTCGTCGCGCGCGGCATCCCCGCCGCCCCGCGCCTGCCCGCCGCCATTCCGCCGCGCCGGTCCCGCGGCACCGCCAGCCGCCCGGCCTGGTTCGCCGCCACCGGCTGGGTCGAGACGCAGGTGCTCGACCGCGCCGACCTCGCCGCCGGCGCCCGTCCCGGCCCGGTGATCGTCCAGGAATACGACGCGACCTGCCTCGTCCCCCCCGGCATGTCCGTGGCGCTCGACGGCTTCGGCAACCTGGTGCTCCGCCCGGCCGACTGATCCGCGGACCACGGCCCCCGAAACGCATCCGGGGCGCCCCTCTCGCAAGGGGCGCCCCGGTTTCGCATCACGCCAAGGTGGCGTGGGTCAGTGCACGGTGCGCCGGCGGCGGCGCGCCACGCCCAGCCCGATCAGCCCCACCGCGATCATCGCCATGGAGGCGGGCTCGGGGATGTTCGTGTTGTTGCCCGGCGGCGAGCCGGGCACCAGCGTCACGAGGCGCTGGGTGGAGTTCACCGGAACCGGGTCCAGCGTGACGATCTGCATCGTGTTGCTGGCCTGCCAGGTCCCGTTGGTGACGTTGGTCCGGAACGTGTCGGACAGCGTGTTGATTGCAGCCCCGTTGGTCGACGAGGTGTTCATGGTGAAATTGGTCACCACGGTCTTCCAGATCGCCACCTGCATCGCCGCGGAGTTGTTGTCCGCGCTCAGGTCCAGCGTGGCGGCACCGGTCAGCAGCGCGTTCAGCTGTGCCGCGATGGTCGGATTGGAGTAGTTGCCGAGGCCGTAGGTGCCCATGCCGGCCAGGGTGTTGTTCAGGTCGATGCACCACGCGTTCATGTCAGCAACGCCGACATTGTTGATCTGAACGTTGTCCAGCACGATGCGGCCGGCATTCACCGTCAGGTTCAGCGGCTGCGTGATGCTCACGCTCTTGGCATTGGTCAGACTGTAGCCGTTGTAGGTCAGCGTATCGGCCAGCGCCGCGATCGGCGCCGTCATCAGGCCGATCGCCACGACCGCGGCGGCCAAGGCTTGGCTGCGAAGCAATGTGAACACGTTTCAATCTCCAAATGCACAACCGACATCCATCGTCTGCGATGATTTCGGCGAACCTCGATGGAAACCACTCTGCAACTCTCGTGCCAATTTTCGGCACGTTTCGAATCAATGCGTTACATACCTGGCTCCAGAGAAGTGTCGGAATTCCTACACGCCCCGACCGGGCCAGAATGCGCCCTTTTCCGGTTATTGTTGTTTTCTATCAATATGTTAACGGTATTTTTCTGATAGATTAAGCGAGACCGGGGTGTGTAAAGAATCTCGACTCCCGAATCAGGAACGCGCCATTCCCGACTCCACAGCACAGAAAATGAGACTCTCGTGCCATCCGATGCCTCAGGCACGTTACATTCGGCCGCTCTCGCGAACGCGATCCAACCGCCGACAGACGCATGCTCAAACCGATTGCATCCGCCCGGCTATTGCGGCAAACGAGTTGTGCCGCATTCCGTACGTGCCCGCCGCCCCGACGACCGGATCGGCCCGCACCAAGCGCGTTCATCGATACATGACCGCGGGGATGTCGGAGAATTTTGCGACGAAGGCACCTTCGGCGAAATAAATCGCCGTGCCGACCCGGATCAGCCCATGGCCCTTTGCAGCTGCCTGGCCTGTGCCAACCAAGCCGATGCGCCGCAGTGGTTCATTTGCGCATCGGCAGGTCCGTTCGACGACGACGGTGCCGCTGACGGCCTCCCCCTCGACCCGCAATCCGCCCCCATCTCGCCCAGAACCGGCAACACCACCGCGATCGGCACCACCGGCAACTTCACCAACCAGGACATCAACGGCCTGCTCTCCGGCTACGCCTGGTCCAACATCCCGATCACCTACAGCTTCCCCGCTTCCGCGAGCTTCTACGGCCCGACCTACCGGGACGCCGCCGCCGGCAACGGCTTCCAGGAATTGTCGGCCACCCAGAAGGATGCGGCGCGCACCGCCTTCCAGCTGGTCGCCGAATACAGCCAGGTCACGTTCAGCGAGATCACCGAGACAGAGACGGTCCACGCAACCATCCGCCTCGCCGGTTCCGCCACGCCACCGACGTCCTATGCCTACTATCCCGGCCCGTTCTCGGAGAACGGCGACATCTGGTTCGGCAACATCCGCAACGACCCGACCGCCAAGGGCGGCTACGCCTACTCCACCTTCCTGCACGAGATCGGCCACGCCCTCGGCCTGAAGCACGGCCACATGGACGACGGCACCCATGGCGTGCTGCCCGCCCAGCACAACTCCACCGAGTGGTCGGTGATGACGTACATGTCGTACATCGGCGCCACCGGGCAGTTCTACGAGAACGCCGAGGGCAGCGGCAACCAGACCTACATGATCAACGACATCGCCGCGCTGCAGTACATGTACGGCGCGAACTTCAACACCCGCGCCGGCAACACCACCTACAGCTGGAGCCCGACCACCGGCGAGATGTTCATCGACGGCGCGGGCCAGGGCGCGGCCACCGCGAACATCGCCTACGCCGCGATCTGGGACGGCAACGGCACCGACATCTACGACCTCTCCAACTACACCACGCATCTCTCGATCGACCTGCGCCCCGGCGAATGGTCGATCTTCGACACCACCGGCGGCGCCCAGCGCGCCCAGCTCGGCGCCGGCAACACCGCGCACGGCAACGTGGCGAACGCCCATCTCTACATGAACACCGACACCCGCTCGCTGATCGAGAACGCCACCGGCGGCACCGGCCACGACACCCTGCGCGGCAACGCCGGCAACAACACGCTGTCCGGCGGCGACGGCGACGACATCCTGCGCGGCGACGGCGGCGACGACACCCTGCTTGGCGGCCCCGGCACCGACACCGCGCTGTTCAGCGGCGCTTCCTCGGACTACGTCGTCACCCATCTCGGCGGCACCAGCTACCAGTTCGTCGGCCCCGACGGCACCGATACGCTGACCGACATCGAGCTCGTGCGCTTCGACAGCGACGGCGTGGATGTCGCCACCGCCGCCGCCTGCTTCGCGCCGGGCACCCGCATTGCGACCCCCGCCGGCCCACGCCCCGTCGAGGCGCTGGCGATCGGCGACCTCGTCGCCACCGCCGGCGGCCCCGCCCGCAAGGTGCGCTGGATCGGCCGGCGCCGCTACGACGCCGCCACCGTCGCCGCCAACCCGCAGTTGCACCCCGTCCACATCCGCGCCGGCGCGCTGGCCCCCGGCCGCCCCGACCGCGACCTCGTCCTCTCGCCCCAGCACGCCGTGCTGGTCCAGGGCGACGCCGCCACCGGCCCGCTGCTGGTCCCCGCCGCGGCCTTGGTCAACGGCGCCTCAATCACCCAGCCCACCCATGCCGGCCCGCTCGCCTACCTGCATGTCGAGCTCGACCGCCACGCCCTGCTGCTCGCCGAGGATGCCGAAGTCGAAAGCTTCGCCGACGAGGCCAGCCGCGCCCTGTTCGACAACGCCGCCGAGTTCCGGCTGCTCTACCCGAACGCCGCCCCCGCCCCGCCGCCGATGCCGCGCACCGAAAGCGGCCCCGCCCTCGAACGCGCCCGCCAGCGCCTGGCCGCCCGCGCCGGCCTCGCCCCCACCCAGGCGTCCCTGGGCGCGCTGGTCGGCCATGTCGAGCGGATCGAACGCGGCATCCTCGAAGGCTGGGCCATGGACAGCGCCAGCCCCGACACCCCGGTGGAGCTCCTCGTGGAAACCCCGCTCGGCCGCCGCCGCACGCTCGCCAACGCCTGGCGCGGCGACCTGCACCGCGCCGGCATCGGCTCCGCCCGCCACGGCTTCCGCGTCCCGCTCGGCCCGCGCGCCACGGTCGTCACGGTCAGGCGCGCTGGAGACGGTGCGGAACTCCGCTGGCTGGGTACCTGACGCGCTACAGCGACGGGTCGACCAGCACCTTGGCATCCGGCCCCGGCCGGCGCAGCCGCTCGAACACCTCGGGCAGGTCGTCGAGCCCGATCACCCGCGTCACCAGCGACGCGGCGTCGATCCGCCCCTGCGCCATCAGGTCCAGCACCAGCGCGAAATCCTCATGCTGGTAGCCGAGCACGAATTGCAGCGACAATTCCTTGCGGATCGCCACCCGCGGCAGGATCGTGTCCTCGCCGCGGTTCACCCCCACCACGACCACCCGTCCCCGCACCGGCGCCACCGCGATGCACGCCTGCAACAACCCCACGACACCCACGCACTCGAAGATCACCTCGGCCGCCGGAAGCTGCTCCGTCGCCGGGTCCAGCAGTCGGGTCGCCCCGAACGCCTGCGCCCGCGCCCGCCGCACCGGGTCAATCTCGCTCACCGTAATGGCGCGCGCGCCGGCGAAGCGGGCAAAGGCCACCACCGCCAGCCCGATCGGCCCGGCGCCGACCACCAGCACCTCGCGCCCATACAGCGAACCGGCCAGCCGCACCGCATGCGCCCCGACCGCCAGCGGCTCGGCCAGGGCCGCTTCCCGCAGCCCGATCCCGTCAGGCACGCGCAGCGCATGCCGCCCGCCCAGCGCCACGAACTCGCCGTAGGCCCCTGGCACCGCCGCCGACATGCCGACGATCCGGTTGCGGGGGCAAAGGATGCCCAATCCGTCGCGACACACGCCGGCCGGGCGGCATTCGTCGCATTCGCGCAGCGGCACGCCGATCACCCGGTCGCCGACCTGCCACTCGGCGGCCTGGGATTCCACCACGGTGCCGGCGAACTCGTGCCCGAGCACCGTGCCCGGCTCCAGCGGCACCAGCGACGCCTCGGTGGCATGCAGGTCCGAGCCGCAGATGCCGGCATAGGCCACCCGCACCACGATCCCGCCCGGCTCCGCCACCGGGCGCTGGCGCTCCTCGATCTCCAGCTTGCGCCCGACGCCGTGGAAGACCGCCGCCCGCATCGCCCTACCCCTCGCAGCCCGGCGGCACGCGCCGCGCCATCGTCGCCTGCTCGAAGGCATGGGCGATGCGCAGCAGCTTCGCCTCGCTCCAGGCCCGCCCGGCGAAGGTCGCCCCTTGCGGGTAGTCCGGCGTCGCCACCTTGCCCACGCCCGAGGTGAAGCCGGCCGGCACCAGCACGCTGGGGTAGCCGGGCTTGGCCGCGATCCCGGCGCCGGCGTTGCCCGGGAACAGCACGGCATCCAGCTTGTGCGCGTCCATGTAGGCATCCATGCCCATGCGGCCGGCGGTCAGCAGGTCGAGGCGGCGGGCCGATTTGTATTCCGGCTCCGAAAGATCCCCCTTGGTTGCCGCCGCCGCGCGGAACAGGTCCTGGCCGAAGCGCAGGCATTCTTCGGGATGGGCATCATTGAAGGCGATGATGTCGTCCATCGAGCGCATCTTCGTCCCGCGCAGCCACTCGCTCAGATAGTCGTTCAGGTCGCGCTTGATCTCATAGACGAACACCGTCGAGACCCGCCGCACCGTGTGCCGCAGCGGGCTTTCCGGATTGGTGTCCAGCACCGGCATCTCGGTCCCGGCGGCGCCGAGCCAGCCGGCCACCGGCATCGGCGCGCGCACGATCACCGCGCCGAGATCGGCCAGCGCCTCGATCGCCTGGTCCATGACCTTGCGCGCCCGCTTGGACAGCGGCCCGTAGTACACGTCGCGCCCGGGATCGTCGGGTGCCACCGGCACGCCGATGCGCATGCCCTTCGCGCCGTCGGCGGTCAGGCCTTCGGTGTAGTCCTCCGGGCGCTTCAGCTTGGCCGTTGCCGCATCGAGCGGATCGGGCTGTGCGAGCACGTTCAGCAGGATCGCCGCATCGCGCACCGTGCGCGTCATCGGCCCGGCCGTGTCCTGGCTGTGCGAGATCGGCAGGATGCCGGCCCGGCTGATCAGCCCCACCGTCGGCTTCACCGTCACCACGCCCGACTGGTTGGCCGGCGACAGCAGCGAGCCCGACGTCTCCGAGCCGATCGTCGCCACCGCCAGCCCCGCCGCCACCGCCACGCCCGATCCGGCGGAGGAGCCGCCCGGCTGCACCACCGGGATGTTGTTCTTGTACAGATCCGGCGCCCAGGCATTGCGCACCTGCCCGCCCAGCGACGAATACCCGCTCGGCATGCCCACGGTCAGGAAATTGGCGAACTCGGTCAGGTTCGCCTTGCCGAGGATCACGGCACCCGCCTCGCGCAGCAGCTTCGTCACCGTCGCATCCCGCCGCGCCTTGGCATCGGCCAGCGCCAGCGACCCTGCCGTCGTCGGCATCTTGTCGCCGGTGGCGATGTTGTCCTTCAGCAGGATCGGCACGCCCTCCAGCGGGCGCTTCGCCTTGCGCTTGCTGGCATCGAGCTTGCGCGCGATCTCCACCGCCTCGGGGTTTGTCGCCCGCACCGAATTGAGCGCCGGCCCGGCGCGGTCGATCGCCTCGATGCGCGCGAGGAACGCGCGCGTCAGCGCCTCCGCGCTCGTCTCGCCCGCGGAAAGGGCGGCGCGCACGGAATCGATGGTGCTGTTCGACAGGTCCGTCATCGGGTCTTCCTTCAGGCTGCGTCCGCCACCAGGCGCGCGTAAAGCTCGGGGTCGGTCGCCCCCTCGGTGCTGAACAGCAATATCCGACTGTCCGGCCCCAGCGAAAGGGCCGCCCGCGCCGCCGGGTCGGCTGCCGCCAGCAGCAGCGCAGCCAGCCCCGCCACGCCGGACTCCCCGGCCACGATCCCCTGGCGCGCCAGCAGCCGCATGCACTCCACCGCCGCCTCGTCCGGCACCGCCATGAACGCGTCGGCCGCGCGCGCCAGTTCCTGCCACGCCAGGATGCTCGGCTCGCCGCAGGCAAGCCCGGCCATCAGCGTGTCGAGGTCGCCGGGGATCGCCACCGGCTCGCCCGCCTCGGCACTGGCCAGCAGGCACGCCGCGCGGTCCGGCTCGGCCACGATGAACATCGGCGGCGTGGCCAGCGTCGTGCGCAGCTGCACCGACACCGCCGCCGCCGCCCCGCCGACGCCGCCCTGCATGAAGCAATGCGTCGGGGCCGGGCCTTCCCACTGCTCCAGCGCCTCGGCGGCCATCAGCCGATAGCCCTGCATCACATCCACCGGCACCGTGGTGTAGCCCTCGTAGGAGGTGTCGGAGATCACGAACCAGCCATTCGCCTCGGCATCCCGCGCCGCCTGGCGCACCGCGTCGTCGTAGGTGCCGGGCACGCGGCGCACCTCGGCGCCGTAGCGCGCGATGGCATCGACCCGCCCCTGGCTGACCGTGGCATGCACATAGATCACGCAGCGGCAGCCGAAGCGCTGCGCCCCCCAGGCGACGGAACGGCCATGGTTCCCGTCGGTCGCGCAGGTGACGGTGATGTCCCGCGTGGTGTCGAGATAGGTGCCGGCCACCAGGTCGCCCGAATCCGCCTGGGGCGCCACCCCGCGCCGCGCCAGCTCGGCGGCCAGCGCCATCGCCACCGCATAGGCCCCGCCCAGCGCCTTGAAGCTGCCCAGCCCGAAGCGCGCCGCCTCGTCCTTCAGCCGCACCGCCCCGATGCCGGCGCCGGCGGCGATCGCGGCGAGATCGTGCAGCGGCGTCACCGCATAGCCGGGCCACGACGTGATCTCCGTCCGCGCCCGCCGGAAGCCGCGATCGGGCAGCACGACAACGCCGGGCGTGCCGGCATTGGGGTTGGGGAACAGGGAGAACGGATGCGGCGCCAACATGGCGGCATGCTGCGTCGCGGCCGGGCAAACCGCAAGCCGAACTAGACCTCCGCCCGCGCCGCCTCCTCCGCGCGCAGCAGCCGGCGGATCAGCAGCGAGGCAACCATCGGCGGCAGGGCGAACAGCGTGAACAGCCACCCGGCCGCCGTCGATGCCCCCGCCGGACCGCCGGGGTCGGCGATGCCGGACAGGTTGGTCACCACCCCGCCCAGCGCGGAGCCGAAGGCATAGGTGGTCATCAGCACGATGGTGATCGAGGCGGCGGCCACGTCCTTCTCATTGTCGGCGGCCGAGGCGAACACCCGTGGCCCCAGATGCGGCCAGGCGAAGCCGATGCCGAAGCCCATCACCGCCAGCGCGACCGCGATCGGCACGACGGCCCGCCCCGTCTCGTCATGCAACGGCATCAGCGCCGACAGCACCACCAGGCTCATCGCCATCAGCAGCGGCCCGCCGCGCATGCTCAGCAACACCCGCGCCCGCCCGCCGCCGGAGGACAGCACGGCGCCGGTGGTCCAGCCGGCGGACATCAGGGCGGAGAGGTAGCCGGCGTGCAGCGGCGTCATGCCGTGCAGCACCTGCAGGAAATACGGCACGAAGATCTCGGTGTTCACCGCGAAGGCCAGCATCATCATCGCGCCATAGGCCATGCCCAGCGGCGTGCGCAGGTCGGTGCCGCCGCGCGGCAGCAGCCGCAGGTCGGACGTCGCCTCCAGCCGGAAGAACCACGCCATCCCCATCGCCGCCACGCCCAGCCCGATCATCCCCGCCTGCGACGAGCCGGAGGTGCCGCCGATCGACACCGCCATCACCGAGCCGGTCAGCACCAGCAGGTTCAGCACCGCCAGCTTCGTGCGCGGCGCCGGCGCGCGGTCCATGTCGCGCGGCAGCGCCGCGGCCACCAGGGCCGCCACCACCGGCACCACCAACAGCGTCGACCAGAACGCCCAGCGCCAGGCGCCATACTCGGCGAAGATGCCGCCCACCGCCGGCCCGGCCAGCGTCGCCACCCCCCAGGCCGCCGAGATCACCGACAGCGCGCGCGACCACAGCTGCGCGGGGAACAGCACCCGCACCATGGAGAAGGACAGCGCCGAGAGCAGCCCCGCCCCCAGCCCCTGCACCAGCCGGGCCGCGAGCAGCACCGCCATGTTCGGCGCCAGCGCGCAGGCGATGGTGCCGATCGCGAACAGCACCAGTGCGGCACGATAGGTCCCGTGCCCGCCGAGCCGATGCAGCATGCGCGCGCAGGCCGCCCCGCCCAGCAGCGAGGCCACCACGTACAGCGTCGTGCTCCAGGCGAAGAACGGCATGCCGCCGATATCGGCCACCACGCTCGGCATCACCGTCACGACGATGAAGGTGTTCAGCGCATGCAGGATCATGCCGGCGCCGACCACCAGGCAGCGCAGCAGGTTCGCGCCGCGCAGCAGGTCGGCCCAGCCCTGGTCGGGGGCGGCTTCGGTGTCGTTTGGCATCAGCATGTCCCTCGGGGCGCGCACCATGCCGCAGGGCGGGTCGGCGCGAAACCCCCGGGGCCTTTCTGCGGCCGGGCTTGTGTGCTTATGAACACGGATCAGGCGGAGGCGGACATGAAGGTTGCGATCCTGGGCGGCGGCGGTTTCCTCGGGCGGCGCGTGGCCGAACGGCTCGCTTCCGCCGGCACGCTGGGCGGGCGGGCGATCACCGGCATGACGCTGTTCGACCTCCAGGCCCCCCCTGCCCTGTCGGCCGGCTTCCAGGTCGCGACGCTGGGCGGCGACATCGCCGAGCTGCCGGAGGCGGCGATCCCGCCGGGCACCGAGGTGGTGTTCCACCTCGCCGCCGTGGTCAGCGCGGCGGCGGAGGCCGACTACGACCTCGGCCGGCGCGTCAACCTGCGCGGCACCGACGCGGTGATCGATGCCTGCCGCCGGCTGGTCGGTGCCGGGGGCAAGGCGCCCCGCGTGGTGTTCACCAGCAGCATCGCCAGCTTCTCCGGCGGGCAGGCGGCGATGCTGGACGACGGGGCGAAGCAGGTGCCGGCCAATTCCTACGGCACCCAGAAGGCCGCCGCCGAGCTGCTGCTGGCCGATGCCACGCGGCGCGGCTTCATGGACGCGGTGTCGCTGCGGCTGCCGACGATCATCGTGCGGCCGGGGCGGCCGAACAAGGCGGCGAGCAGCTTCTTCTCCTCGATCGTGCGCGAGCCGCTGCTCGGGCTGGAAGCCGAGCTGCCGGTGCCGGACGACTTCAAGGTGTGGGTCGGCAGCCCGAACTCGGCGGTCGGCTGGCTGATCCAGGCCGCCGCGATGGACACCGCGCCGATGGGGCTGGACCGCAGCCTGAACCTGCCGGGCCTGTCGGTGACCGTCGGGCAGATCATCGGGGCGCTGGAGCAGGTGCGCCAGGGTGCCTCGGCGCTGGTGGCGCGCAAGCCGGACAAGGCGATCGCGGAGATCGTCGGCGGCTGGCCGGCCGGGTTCACGGCGTCGCGGGCGCGGGCGCTGGGCTTCGCGCCGAACGAGGGGCTGGTGGAGCTGGTGCGCGCCTTCGTGGCCGACGATCTGGAGGCCACCCGCCGCGACCGCGGCATGTGATGATCCGCCGCGACCGCGGCATGTAACGATGCCGCGCATTGCTGGCCCGCGCCAGTCGCGGGGAAATTCCGCCAACGTTACCTGCATTTAAGCCGTATTCGCGCGATAGCCGGTTGTCGCGGCCGCTGGTGCGGCCCATGAATGCGGGTGAACGGCGCCACGCCCTTTCGGGGGCCGGGCGCGCAGGCGAAGGTCTGGTGGGTTGCGGATTGCCGGGTTTCCAGGAGCTGGCGTGATCAGCCGGCGGATTGCCTGGGGAAGGCGCAACGTCGGGCGGCATTTGTCGCCACGGCGCCTGATCCGTTATCTGCGCCCGCGCCCTGGCGCGGATGAAGACGGGGCGCCGCCGCGGGTGCGGCGCGGGTTTGGGTTCTGGATCAGCCATGCACCGGCCACCGCGCGCGCCCTGGTGCGTGCCGACGAGATGTGGCTGTCGGTGCTGGCGGCCTTTGTCGGCGCGTTCTCCGGCCTGTGCGTCATCGCGATGAGTGCCGTGACGCAGTGGATGCACATGGTGCTCTACGGCATCGGCCCGCATGACCGGCTGTCCTCGCAGGTCGAGGTCGGGCTGTGGAACGCGCTGCTGGTGCCGACGCTGGGCGGGCTGGTGCTCGGGTTATCGGGGTTGGCGCTGGCGAAGTGGTGGCCGCGGCGGGCGGTCGACGCGATCGAGGCCAATGCGCTGCATGGCGGGCGCATGTCGGTGAATGCGAGCCTTGTCGTCGTGGCGCAGACGATGTGGTCTAACGGCGTCGGTGCCTCGGTGGGGCTCGAGGCGGGCTATACCCAGATCGGCGCGGCGCTGGCCTCGCGGCTGGGCCGGGCGTTCCGGGTGCGGCGCAACGATCTGCGGCTGCTGGTCGGCTGCGGCGCGGCGGGCGCCATCGCGGCGGCGTTCAACGCGCCGCTGGCAGGCGCCTTCTATGCGTTCGAGCTGGTGATCGGCACCTATACGCTGGCGGCGCTGGCGCCGGTGATCATTGCCTCGATCGTCGCGGTGTCGATCTCGCGGGCGCTGATGCCGCACGAGTTTGCCTTCGACCTGCGGCTGCCGCTGGCGATCGATCCGGTGAACTACGTTCCGATCCTGTTGCTCGGCGTGGTCTGCGCGCTGGCCGGGATCGCGATCATGCGCGGCGTGACGGTGACGGAGGACATCTTCCGCCGCTCGGGCGTGCCGGTGTGGCTGCGCCCGGCGATCGGCGGGCTGGCGGTGGGGATGCTGGCGCTGGTGACGCCGCAGGTGCTGTCGGCGGGGCATGGGGCGCTCCAGGTGGACATCGATGCGCCGTTCACGCTGGGGGCGCTGCTGCTGCTGATCCTGCTGAAGTCGGTGGCTTCGGCGATCTCGCTGGGCTCGGGGTTTCGCGGCGGGTTGTTCTTTGCCTCGCTGTTCCTGGGTGCGTTGGTGGGCAAGGCGTTCGCGGCCGCGCTGGCCGAGGTGTCGGCCGTGTATGCGATGCCGAGCGTGGTGGCGGCGCTGGTGGGCATGAGTGCCTTGGCGGTGGCGATCGTGGGCGGGCCGTTGACGATGGCGTTCCTGGCGCTGGAGACGACGGGGTCGCTGCCGCTGACGGTGGCGGTGCTGGCGGCTTCGGTGGTGTCGTCGCTGACGGTGCGGCGGACCTTCGGGTATTCGTTTGCGACGTGGCGGTTCCACCTGCGCGGGGAGGCGATCCGCAGTGCCGTCGATATCGGGTGGATGCGCAACCTGACGGTCGGGCGGATGATGCGGCGCGAGCTGCGCACGGTGCGCGGGGACACGACGCTGGCGAGCTTCCGGCGCGACTTCGCGCTGGGGGTGGCGGACCGGGTGGTGGTGGTGGACGATGCCGGGAAATACGCGGGCATCGTGCTGGTGGCGGAGGCGCATACGCAGGCGAACGAGGTGGCGGGCAAGGGGGCGGTGGGCAAGGGAACCGGGACGGTGATGGACCTGCTGCACAGCGAGGAGGACATGCTGACGCCGCAGATGACGATCAAGGAGGCGGTGGCGCTGTTCGAGGCGGCGGAGGCGGATGCGCTGGCGGTGGTGGACAGCGTGGAAAACCGCAAGGTGATCGGGTTGCTGACGGAGCAGTATGCGCTGCGGCGCTACAGCGAGGAGCTGGAGCGGCGGCGGCGGGAATTGTCGGGGGAGTAGGGCGATGGTCAGGCTGGTCGAATACGCGGAGGCGTCGGCGGAGGCGCGGGCGGTGTTCGAGGACATCGCCGCGGTGCGGGGCATCCGGCCGGAGGAGGTGAACAACGTGTGGAAGGCGATGGCCGTCCATCCGGCGAACATGCGGCGGTTCTGGGAGCAGGTGAAGGCGGTGATGGGGCCGGGGACGCTGGATCCGGTGACCAAGGAGCTGATCTACCTGGCGGTGTCGATCAGCCAGCAATGCGAGTATTGCGTGGCCTCGCATACGGTGGCGGCACGGCGGAAGGGGGCGAGCGAGGACATGCTGGCCGAGATGATCGCGGTGGTGGGCCTGGCGGTGGAGGGGAACCGGCTGGCCTCGGCGTACCAGGTGCCGGTGGACGCGGCGTTCCGCTAGTTTGTCTTGATATCGTAATAATTAAGGCGCGGCAGGGCTTGGTCAGGCCCGGCCGTGTTTTTTGGCGGCCCGCGCGGCGGCGATGATGTTGGGCGGCAGGCCGAGGCGGGGGTCGGTGAGGCGCCAGGGGCGTTCGGGACGGGGTTTCGGCGCGCGCGGTTTTCTTGGGCGCGGGGGGAGTGTGAGCCAGTCGGGCTGCTTGACGCCGAGGGCCTGGCAGAGGGGGCGCAGCAGGCGGCCGGCTTGCGGGGCGTCCTGCACGAACTGACGCGCTTCTGTTTCGTTGTGCAGGATGTGCGACAGGAACCCGGCGGGCGGGGCGGCTTCCGGGATGCGGTGGTTCACCCAGGCGAAGGCGCGCGGGAGACGGATTTCGGGCGTCGGCCGGGGCTTTGACGGGCGCGGCTTGCGGGGGGTGGGGAGGGTGCCGGTGCGCCATCTGTCGTGCAGGGCGTGGAGGCGGGTGAGCAGGCGGTCGAGGCGGAGCCAGAGCAGGGTCCAGACGGGCTCGGGGAGGAGGGGACGCTTCGGGGGTGGAACGATAGCGAGAAAGACCCTCTGGCCGAGCCATACGGGCTGCGGCGGACGCAGCTGTCGCGTCAGCTGGGTGCCGATGGCGGCGCGCAGCATCACGACGATGCGGGTGAGGTGTTCCATGAGGGTCATGGGGGGTATCTAACATTGTTTGTTAGATGATGCAAGGGGTGGGTGAGGAATTTTTTCTGGCGATGCGGGGTTTGGGTGGGTGCCTTGGGGGTGGGGAGAAGGAAGAAAGAAAGGAAGGAAGGAAGGAAGCAAACAAGAAGAAGATTCAACACGGAGGCACAGAGGCACGGAGGAGCAAGGCAAGGGAGAAGGAAGGAAGCAGGATTCACATAGAGGCAGAGAGGGTAGAGGACGCCGGGAGAGGCTATGGTTTGCCTTTGGTGTTCGGGTGGTGGAGAGAAAGGAAGCGTGGATTCCTCACTTCGTTCGGAATGACGGTGGTTAGATGGGGGGATGAATAAAGTCTTTTTGCTTCTTTTTCTTCAGAAAAAGAAGGCGCTTGCTTACTCTTCTTCGATCCTGGGCGGCGTGTGGACTTTGATGGGTGGGAGGGGGGCGGTCCATTTTTCGAGGCGGACGAGGCAGGACTGGGCGATGGGGCCTTGGCCGAGTTTGCTGGTGGGGGCGTCGCGGGTGAGGACGTTGGGGTTGCCGTGGACGCAGAGGCTGCCGGGGGTGCCGGGCTCCAGCGGGTCGAGCCAGGCGCCGGTGGGCAGGACGACGACGCCGGGGAGCAGGCCGTCGGTGAGGGTGGCGCCGGCGAGGCAGGCGCCGCGGGCGTTGAAGACGCGGACGATGTCGCCGTGGGCGATGTTACGTTCGGCGGCGTCGGCGGTGTGGATCAGGATGGCTTCGCGGCCGTGGATTTTCGACGCCAGCGAGGTGCGGGCCATGTCCATCTGGCTGTGCAGGCGGGTGGCGGGCTGGACGCTGAGGAGGTGGAGTTCGTCGGGGGCGGCGGTGCCGAGGTATTCCTGGGGCGCGCGCCAGACCGGGTGGCCGGGGCAGTCGTCGTAGGCGAAGCCGGCGATGCGTTCGGAGAAGAGTTCGATTTTTCCCGACGGGGTGTTGAGCGGCGCGGCGTCGGGGGTGGCGCGGAAGCTGCTGAAGGCGACGATGGGGGTTTCGGGTTCGGGGACTTCGACCATGCCTTGCGCCCAGAAGGTGTCGAAGTCGGGCAGGGTGACGTCCATGCGGGCGGCGGCGTCGCGGGCGCGGCCGTACATGGCGCGCAGCCAGGCGTTCTCGTCGCGCTGCTGGGTGTAGCGGGGGCGGACGCCGAGGGCGTCGGCGATGTCGGCCATGTAGTCGAACTCGTTTCGGGCCTGGGCGACCGGCGCGACGAGTTGCTTCATCGCCAGGATGTGGCGGTCGAGCGAGCCGGCGCCGATGTCGTTGCGCTCCATGGTGGTGGTGGCGGGCAGGACGATGTCGGCGTGGCGGGCGATGGGGGTCCACCAGGGTTCGCTGACGATGATCGTTTCGGGCTTGGCCCAGGCGCGCAGCAGGCGGTTGATGTCCTGGTGGTGGTGGAAGGGGTTGCCGCCGGCCCACCAGACGAGGCGGGTGTCGGGATAGGTGATGCGGCGGCCGTTCCAGTCGACCTCGTCGCCGGGGCGTTCGAGCATGTCGGTGATGCGGGCGACGGGGATGAAGGAGCGGGCGGGGTTGGGCAGCGACGGGAGGCTGACGGAGGGGATCATGTGGCGGGCGCCGCCCATGCCGTTCTCGCTGCCGAGGCCGAAGGTGAAGCCGCGGCCGGGGAGGCCGATGCCGCCGAGCATCGATGCCAGGGCGGTGAGCATCCAGTAGGGCTGTTCGCCGGCCTCGGCGCGCTGGAGGGACCAGGCGGCGGTGAGCATGTTGGGCGCGGCGGCGAGGTCGCGGGCGAGTTGGGCGATTTGCGCCGCGGGGAGGCCGGTTTCGCGGACGGCCCATTCGGGGGTTTTGGGGGTGTTGTCGGTTTCGCCGAGGATGTAGGCGCGGAGGTGCGCGTAGCCGGTGGTGTGGGTGGCGAGGAAGGCCTGGTCGGCGTGGCCCTCGGTGATGAGGACGTGGGCGAGGGCGAGCATCAGGGCGGTGTCGGTGGTGGGGCGGATGGGCCACCACTCGGCTTGGATGTCGTCCGGAATGTCGGCGCGGATGGGGGAGATGTTGACGATGCGGATGCCGGCCTGGGCCGCGCGGTGGAGCCAGGTGCCCATTTCGTGGCGGGCGCCGCCGCCGGCGTTGACGTGGCCGTTGCGCAGGGTGATGCCGCCGAAGCAGACGAGGATCTTCGCGTGGGCGATGATGTCGCGCCAGGCGATGACGGGACGGTCGACGATTTCCATGCCGCCGACGATGTGGGGCATGAGCGTCATGCCGGCGGCGTAGGAGTAGTTGGTGACCTGGCCGGTGTAGCCGCCGGCCGACGCCAGCAGGCGGTGGAGCTGGGACTGGGCGTGGTGGAAGCGGCCGGCGCTGGCCCAGCCGTAGGAGCCGCCGAAGATGCTGGCGGGGCCGTGCGTGTCGCGGACCCTTGCGAGTTCCGAGGCGACGAGGGTGGTGGCGTGGTCCCAGGTGAGGGGGACGAAGGGGTCGGCGCCGCGGGGGGTGCCGCCGGCGCGGTCGCCTTGGAGCCAGGATTTGCGGGCGTGGGGGCGGTCGATGCGGAGCGGGGAATGCAGCGCGTCGGGCATGCCCTGGAGGATGGGGGGCGGGGCGGGGTCGGCCGGGGGGGGGGTGATGCGCGTGAGGCGGCCGTGTTCGATGGTGGCGGTGAAGGCGCCCCAGTGGGCGGCGTGGTGCAGCTCGGTCATGGGTGGGAATTTGGCGGTTCGACAGGAAGGAAGGAAGGGGTTCTTTTTTGAAAAAAAGAACCAAAAAACTTTTGTCCATTTGCTTGGGGGTTTCTGGGCGGATACGCGGGCGCGAATGGATGGAAGTCTTTTTGCTTCTTTTTCTTCAGAAAAAGAAGATTCTTGCTTGCTTCCTTGAAGGCCGGGCGCCCGCAGCGTAGGGTTGCGACCTGTTCCGAAGGAGGCTTTGCCATGAATCCCCCGCCGCGCGCCAATTCGGCTGCTGCCCGCGACATCGCCAATGTTCTGCACCCGAACACCGACCTGAAGATGCACCTGGAGAACGGGCCGGTGGTGATCACCCATGGCGAGGGGGTTCGTGTGTTCGACGACACCGGCAAGGGCTACATCGAGGCGGTGGCGGGGCTGTGGTGTGCGTCGCTGGGGTTCTCGAACGAGCGGCTGGTGGAGGCGGCGGCGGCGCAGATGCGCAAGTTGCCGTATTATCACGGGTTCACCAGCAAGTCGCACGGGCCGATGATCGACCTGGCGGAAATGCTGATCGAGCGGGCGCCGGTGAAGATGAGCAAGGTGTTCTTCGCCAATTCGGGGTCCGAGGCGAACGATACCGCGATCAAGATGGTGTGGTATTTCAACAATGCGATCGGGCGGCCGGAGAAGAAGAAGATCATCGGGCGGATCAAGGGGTATCACGGGATCACCGTGGCATCGGCGTCCTTGACCGGGCTGGCGGCGAACCATCGCAGCTTCGATGTGCCGCTCGATCGGTTCGTCCATACGATGACGCCGCATTACTACCATGGCGCGCTGGAGGGGGAGAGCGAGGAGGAGTTCGCCACGCGGTGTGCGGATGAGCTGGAGAAGCTGATCCTCAAGGAGGGGCCGGACACGGTGGCGGCGATGTGGGCCGAGCCGGTGATGGGGGCCGGGGGGGTGATCGTGCCGCCGAAGGGGTATTTCCCGAAGATCCAGGCAGTATTGAAGAAGTATGACGTGCTGCTGGTGGCCGACGAGGTGATCACCGGGTTCTGGCGGACGGGGAACTACTGGGGGTCGGGCACGCTGGATGTCCGGCCGGATATCCTGACCTGTGCGAAGGCGCTGTCGTCGAGCTACCTGCCGATCTCGGCGGTGATGGTGAACGACCGGGTATTCCGGGCGCTGGCGGAGGAAAGCCATTCGATCGGGACGTTCGGGCATGGCTACACGTATTCCGGGCATCCGGTGCCGGCGGCGGTGGCGGTCGAGACGCTGAAGATCTACGACGAGATGAAGATCGGTGAGAATGTGCGCACGGTCGGCGCGGTGATGCAGGCGGCGCTGCGCGAGCGGTTCGCCGGGCATGAGCTGGTGGGCGAAGTTCGCGGCATGGGGCTGATCGCGGCGGTGGAGCTGGTGGCGGACCGGGCGACGCATCGGAACTTCGATGCCGGGCTGAAGATCGGCGCGCGGGCGGCGAAGCTGTGCGAGGCGAACGGGGTGATCAGCCGCGGGCTGCCGGGGGATGCGCTGGCGTTCAGCCCGCCGTTGATCATCGGCGAGGACGATGTGCGCGAGATGGTGGAGAAGGTCGGGCGGGCCGTCGACGAGCTGGCGGTGCAGCTGCGGCGGGAGAGCATCGGGGTGGTGGCCTAGGCCCCCGGCGACGGCGCTTCGGGTCCGGGTCGGCATCGAAGGGGGACAGCGTGACGAAGATGCGCCACCTGTTGCTGTGGCCGATGCTGCTGGTGCTGGCGTCACCGTGCGTGGCGCATGACCAGGTCGTCGGGGTCACGCCCGAGGAGGTCCGCTTCGGCCATGTCCGGCGGCTGGGGGAGGCTGTGGTGTTGCATGGCGATCCCTCGCGGCCGGAGCCCTACGTGGTGCGCATCAAGGTTGGGCCGAACAACGTGACGATGCCGCATTCGCACCCGAAGGCGGAGGGGGTCACCGTCATTTCGGGCTGGATCGGCTTCGGCATCGGGCCTGTGTTCGACAAGGAAAAGGGGCGGGTTCTGCACCCCGGGTCGTTCCTGCACCTGCCCGCCAGGACGCCGCATTTCGCCTGGACGGGACCGGAGGGCGCGGTGATCCAGGCGCATGGGATCGGGCCGTTCCCGTAGGGCACGATCCGCGCTGATCGAAGCGCAGCTCAGGTCGAGGCGGCAGGCAGCAGCAGGACCTTCGACGCCTCGCGCCGATGCCCGGCGGCGAAGCCTTCGAGCGCCTGGGTCAGCGGCAGGCGGTGGGTGACCATGCGGGCGAAGAGCTCGGGCGTTTCGGCCAAAACCGCGATGGTGTGGCGCCAGATGGCGTCGTTGCCGCGGGCGGTGCCCTGGATGCGCAGTTCGCGGCGGGCGACCTGGGTGAGGTCGGTGGGAACGGTGTCGGCGTGGATGCCGGCGGCGACCATGGTGCCGCGCAGGCGCAGGATCGAGAGCGCGGTACGGACGGCGGCGGGGCTGCCGGCAGCTTCGAAGGCGATGTCGAAGCCGTCGCCGGCGGCGTCGCGCAGGCGGGCGGGGCCGTCGGGTGCGGCGAGGTCGATCGGGTTCTCGAAGCCCAGGGCGCGCAGGACGGCGAAGCGGGGGGCGTCGTTGAGGCCGACGATGGTGACGTCGGCGCCGGCGCGGCGGGCGAACAGCGCAATGCCCTGGCCGATGGTGCCGGGGCCGAACACGACCACGCGGTGGCCGGGCCGGACCTCGCCGTTGGCGACCGCGTTGGCGCAGATGGAGAGGGGTTCGACCAGGGCGCCGAGCGTGGGGTCCAGGCCAGGTGGGAGGGCGAGAAGCTGGGTGGCGGGGCAGGTGACGAAGGGGGCGAAGCCGCCGTTGTCCTGCAGGCCGATGGCGCGGCGGCGCGTGCAGTCGTCGGGGCGGTCGGCGCGGCAGTGGTGGCAGGTGCCGCAGGCGGCGGAGGGTTTCACGGCGACGGGGTCGCCGATGCGCCAGTTAGTGACGTTCGGGCCGACGGCGCTGATGGTGCCGGCGAATTCGTGGCCGAGGGTGACCGGCAGGCCGGGGGTGAGGAAGGCGTAGGACGGGGTCCATTCGTCGATGTGCAGGTCGCTGCCGCAGATGCCGGCGGCGGCCACCTCGACGATGACCTGGCCGGGACCGGGGGCGTCAGGGAGGGGGACGCGGGCGAGTTCGACGCCGGGATGGGGGCCGGCCTTGCGCAGGGCCGGCATGGTGGTTTCGTTGGCGGGCATCGTCAGGACCCCAGCAGGGCCTGGGCGCAGGCGTCGAGGATGGCGTCGGTGTCCATGCGGTGCTTGCGGTAGAGGTCGGGGATGTCGGCGGACTCGCCGAAATGTTCGGGGCCGAGCGGGATGGTGCGCTGGCCGCGCACGGCGCCGAGCCAGGAATGGGCGGCGGGGTGGCCGTCGAGGATGGTGACCAGGGCGGCGTTCCGGTCGAGCGGGGCGAGGATGTGCTCGATGTGCGACCGGGCGGTGCGGTCGCCGGCGCGGCGGGCGCGGGCGGCTGCGGTCCAGCCGGCGTGGAGGCGGTCGGGCGAGGTGATGGCCAGCAGGCCGGCGCCGGGGGAGTCTTCGGCGAGTTCGGCGAAGGCGGCTTCGGCCTCGGGGGCGACGGGGCCCTGGTAGGCGAGCGCGATGCGGGCACCCTCGGCGGGGGGGACGACCCAGTGGGCGCCGGCGATGACGTGGTCGGGGTTCAGGGTGCGCGGTTTCTGTTCCAGCGCGCGGGTGGACAAGCGCAGCCAGACGGCCGAGCCGTCGGGTTTCTGCATGTGGGCGAAGGCGTGGCGCAGCAGAATGGCGAGCTCGTCGACATGGGCGGGCTCGAAGCTGGCCAGGCGGTCTTGGGCGATGCCGATCAGCGGGGTGTTGATGGATTGGTGCTGGCCGCCTTCGGGGGCCAGCGTCAGGCCGGAGGGGGTGGAGACGAGGAGGAAGCGGGCGTCCTGGTAGCAGGCGTAGATCAGGGCATCAAGGCCGCGGTTGACGAAGGGGTCGTACACCGTGCCGATCGGCAGCAGGCGCGCGCCGTGCAGGCGGTCGGCCAGGCCCGTGGCGGCGAGGAGGAGGAAGAGGTTCTGCTCGGCGATGCCGAGTTCGATGTGCTGGCCTGAGGGCGTCATGCCCCAGCGCTGGGCGGAGGCGACCTTGGCGTCGCGGAAGACGTCGTTGCGGGTGTGGCGGTCGAACACGCCGCGGCGGTTCACCCAAGGGCCGAGGTTGGTGGAGACGGTGACGTCGGGGCTGGTGGTGACGATGCGCGCGGCGAGGTCCTTCAGTTCGCCGGTGCCGCGGCCGATCTCGGCGAGGATGTCGCCGAAGCCGGCCTGGGTGGAGGATTTGCGGCCGGTGACGCGGGGCATGGGCAGTTCGGCGGGGACGTGGATCGCCGGCGAGGACAGGCTGCGGCCCTCGGGGGTGAGGGGCGCAGCGAAGGGGATGGAGGCGAGGAAGGCCTGGAGTTCGTCCGGGGTGGCGTCCAGCCCCTCGAAGGGGTCCCATTCATGGCCGTCGCGGATGCGGTTGGTGGCGCGGAAGCTATCCATCTGCTCGCGCGTCATCAGGCCGGAGTGGTTGTCCTTGTGGCCGGCGAAGGGCAGGCCCATGCCCTTGATGGTGTAGGCGATGAAGCAGGTGGGCTGGTCGCCTTCGGCGTCGGCGGCGCGCAGGGCCTCGATGAGGGTCTCGATGTCGTGGCCGCCGAGATTGGTCATGAGGTCGGCGAGCTCGGCGTCGGTCATCGGGTCGATGATGGCGCGGATGCCCTCGTCGCGGGACAGGTCGGTGAGGATGGCCTGGCGCCAGGCGGCACCGCCCTGGAAGGTGAGCGCGGAGTAGAGCGAGTTCGGGCAGTCGTCGATGAAGCGGCGCAGGGCCTCGCCGCCGGGGCGGGCGAAGGCGGCTTCGAGCTTGCGGCCGTATTTGAGGGTGACGACGTTCCAGCCCATGTCGCGGAACAGGCCCTCGATGCGGCCGAACAGGCGGTC
>CAMDGX010000024.1 GCA_945897825.1 Asaia bogorensis
GCGCGCTTGGAATAGCGCAGCGCGCCATCCACCGTGATCTCGAACACGCCGCCGCCGGATTTGCGCAGCGTCACGTTCGCGTCGGGCCGGCGCGAGGCAATCAGGGTGCGGGCCACACGGGCGCGCGCCTCATAGCCTCACATGCCGCAGTATTCGATCTCGACCTGCATGTGTTCATCCCTTCTTGATCGGAAGTCGATCATATGTGCGCCGCCGCGGCGCCGCCGCAACCCCCCTGAAACTGGACATCCCCGCACCCCGCGACCTAGAACGCCGCATTGGATCGTCAGGAAGCCGATATGACCGCCAGCCCCATTGTCCCCGTGATCCTGTCCGGCGGCTCCGGCACGCGCCTGTGGCCGGTGTCGCGCGAGAGCTTCCCCAAGCAGTTCTGGCCGCTGGTCTCCAACCTCAGCATGATCCAGGAAACTGCCGCCCGCGCCCAGCGCCCCGGCTTCGCCGCGCCCATCGTCGTCTGCAACCATGAGCACCGCTTCGTCGTCGCCGAACAGCTCCGCGCCCTCGGCATCCAGGGCGCCCGCATCCTGCTGGAGCCCGTCGGCCGCAACTCGGCGCCGGCCATCCTCGCCGCCGCCCTGGTCGTCGCCGAAACCGACCCCGACGCCGTGCTCTGGATGATGGCCGCCGACGCCGCCATCACCGACGTCGAGGCCCTCCACCAGGCCCTGGCCGCCGCCGCCGCCGCCGCTTCCGCCGGCCATGTCGCCACCTTCGGCATGAAGCCCACCGCCCCCGAAACCGGCTTCGGCTACATCGAGCGCGGCCCCGCCCTGCCCGGGATCGAAGGCGCCTACGCCGTCGGCCAGTTCCTCGAAAAGCCCGACGCCGCCCGCGCCGCGGAGTTCGTCGCCACCGGCCGGCACCTGTGGAACTCCGGCATGTTCGTTTTCACCGCCGCCACCCTGATCGCCGAGATGGAAACCCACGCACCGGACGTCGTCGCTGCCGTCCGCACCGCGCTCTCCGAAAGCGTCTCCGACCTCGATTTCGTCCGCCTCGACCCGGTGGCCTTCGGCGCCTGTCCCTCCATCAGCCTCGACTACGCGGTCGCCGAACGCACCAGCCGCGCCGCCGTGATCCCCGCCGACATCGGCTGGTCCGACGTCGGCAGCTGGGGCGCCCTGTGGGACCTCGGCGCCAAGGACGGCGCCGGCAACGTCGCGGCCGCCAGCGGCAGCGGCGCGGTGCTGTTCGAGGACGCGGCCAACTCCTACGCCCGAACCGACGGCGCGGTCGTCGCCATCCTCGGCCTGGAAGATGTCGTCGTCGTCGCGACGGAAGACGCCGTGCTCGCCATGCACCGCGACCGCGCGCAGGACGTGAAGAAGGTCGTCGACCGCCTCAAGGCCATGAAGCGCCCGGAGGCCACCACCCATAACCGCGTCTATCGCCCCTGGGGCTTCTACGAGAGCCTCATCCAGGGCGAGCGCTTCCAGGTGAAGCGCATCGTGGTGAACCCCGGCCAGAAACTGTCGCTCCAGAAGCACTTCCACCGCGCCGAACACTGGGTCGTGGTCAACGGCACCGCACTGGTCACCCGCGACGCCGAGGTGCTGATGGTGCGCGAGAACGAGAGCATCTACCTCCCGCTCGGCTGCGTGCACCGCCTCGACAACCCGGGCCGCATCCCGCTCACCCTGATCGAGGTCCAATCCGGCAGCTACCTCGGCGAAGACGATATCGTGCGCATCGAGGATACCTACGGGCGGAGCTAGAATAAGCCAGGAAAGCAAGCGCGTTCTTTTTTGAAAAAAAGAACCAAAAAACTTTCACCCCTTTAGCCCGGGCCTCAGGTCACTGGCCCGAGCCTAATGGATAAAGTCTTTTTGCTTCTTTTTCTTCAGAAAAAGAAGGCCTTCCTTCCTGATGCGTCAGATCAATGCCCACGCATTGATCCGTATGATACACGACCGGCATGAGCCCTCTGCCGCACCGTCTCCTGCTGTTGCTCGTCGTCTTCACCCTGCTCGTGGCCGGCATCGGCCTCTGGCTCCTGCCATTCAACGAAGGCGCCCGCGCCGCCTGGATCCTCGCCGCCCTGCCGGTCGCCGCCCTGGTCGCGCGCGACACCTGGCGGGCCTTGCGCGGCGGTTCGGCGGGTGTGGACATCATCGCCCTGCTGGCCATCGCCGGCGCCATCCTGCTCGACGAGACCTTCACCGCCGCCCTCGTCGGCCTCATGGTCGCCGGCGGCGGCGCGCTGGAGGAGTTCGCACAGGGCCGTGCCCGCGGCGAGATCTCCGCCCTTCTCGCCCGCGTCCCGCGCATCGCCCACCGCGTCGACGGCGAGGCCCTGCACGATATCGCGGTCGATGACGTGCGTCCCGCCCACGAATTGCTGGTCAAGCCCGGCGAACTCGTCCCGGTCGACGGCACCGTGCTGTCGGAGGCGGCGTTGCTCGACGAATCCGCCCTCACCGGCGAGCCCCTGCCCGTCATGCGTCCGCCGGGCGAGACGGCGCGCAGCGGCGCCGTCAACGCCGGCGGCCCCCTGCGCCTGCTCGCCACCGCCACCGCCGCCAACAGCACCTACGCCGCCATCGTCCGCCTCGTCCATGCCGCGGAAGGCGAACGCGCCCCCCTGGTCCGCCTGGCCGACCGCTGGGCGCTGTGGTTCCTGCCGCTCACCCTGGCCGTCGCCGGCTTCGCCTGGCTGTTCCACGGCAAGGCGGAACACGCGCTCGCCGTGCTGGTCGTCGCGACGCCCTGCCCGCTGATCCTCGCCGCCCCCGTCGCCCTGGTCTGCGGCGTCTCGCGCGCCGCCCGCCACGGCATCATCGTCAAGGGCGGTGCCGCCCTTGAGCGCCTCGCCCGCGTCGCCACCGTCCTGTTCGACAAGACCGGCACCCTGACCACCGGCACCCCCACCGTGGAGGCCATCGAGCCGCTGCCCGGCTTCGCGCCCGACGAGGTGCTGGCGCTGGCCGCCTCGCTCGACCAGGCGTCCCAGCACGCCGTCGCCGCCGCCATCGTCGCAGCGGCGCACGCCCACGGCCTGGCCCTCACCCTTCCCGACGAGGTGCGCGAAATCCCGGGCGGCGGCATCGCCGGCCGCGTCGCGGGCCGGGAGGTGGCCGTCGGTGGTGCCACCACGCTCGCCACGTTCGGATTGCCCGTGCCGACCGAGGGCATCGCCGCCCGCCTTGCCGCCGCCGCCCCGGCCGCCGCCTGGGTGGCGGTGGATGGCCGCATCGCCGGCGTCCTGCTGCTGGCCGACCGCATCCGCCCGGAGGCGCCGCGTGCCCTTCGTGCCCTGCGCGCGGCCGGCATCGACCGCATCGTGATGGTCACCGGCGATCGCGCCGGCCCCGCCGCAGCGGTCGGACAGGTGCTCGGCCTCGATGCCGTCCATGCCGACCAGACGCCCGAGGGCAAGATCGCCGCGGTGCGCGAGGAACGCGCTACGGCGCCCCCGGTGATGATGATCGGCGACGGCATCAACGACGCCCCCGCCCTGGCGGTCGCCGATATCGGCGTCGCCATGGGCGCGCGCGGTGCCGCCGCCGCGGCCCAGGCGGCCGATGTCGTCCTGCTGGTCGACCGGATCGACCGCGTCGCCACCGCCGTCACCATCGCCCGCGACGCCCACCGCATCGCCCGCCAGTCAATCGCCGTCGGAATGGGCCTCTCGCTCGTCGCCATGGCCGTCGCCGCCAGCGGCCACCTCCCGCCCGCCCTCGGCGCGGTGCTGCAGGAAGGGATCGACGTCGCCGTCATCCTCAATGCCCTGCGCGCCCTCGGCCCCCGCCGGGCCACCTCATTGCCGCCGCACGCCGGCGTGACCCAGGTGCTGGACGACCATGTCCGGCTGCGCGCCCTGCTCGCCCGCATGCGCCGCACCGCCGATTCGATGCACACCGGGATCCCCTCCGACCTCGCCGCCCTGCGCGATATCGACTCGGCGCTGGCCGGCCTGCTGCTGCCGCACCAGCGCGCGGAGGAGGATACGACCTTCCCCGAACTCGCCCGCCGCCTTGGCGGCGCCGACCCGATGGGCGCAATGACCCGCATGCATGAGGCCATCGCCGAGCTGGCGGGCCGCTACGCCGCGCTGGTGGCCGGAATCGACGGCACGGCGAGCGACGCCGAAGCGCGCGAACTCCGCCGCCTGCTGCATGTCATGGAAGCGGTGATCGCCCTGCATCTCGCCGCGGAGGAGGACCTCCTGGCCCGCGCCGAGGATACCCCTGCCCGCTGACGCCCCGGAACGCTGACACCCCGGAACGCTGACAGGCACCCTGCCGCTCAGCCCGCGGGGTGGCGCGCCTCGTCCCGGCCCGCGCCCGGCACGGGAGCGATCTCCAACAGGGCGACGGCCGCAGCGGCGATCAGGCGCGCGGCCAGCGGCTGGTCCAGTGCCACCGCCTCCTGTTCCAGCGCCATCAGGCAAGTCGCGAGCCCGCGCACCGATGGCTGCGGGGCCGGTGAAGGCCGGTGTGGGGGTGAAGGCATGTGCGGACCCGGCGCCATCGCCAGCGCCCGCCTCAGGCGACCACCCGCGGCCGGGCCACCATTGTCCCGAGATAGGCGAGGATGCGATCTACCGGCCCTTCGGCAACCAGGTCGAGATACGACTCGTCCACCATCGCCTCCAGCCGCAACCGGCCATCGGGCGCGGTGGTCAGCACCCAGGTTGTGTCACCGCCGGCGCGAGCGGTCTCCACCACGAGGATCGCCGCCCCATCGCAGCTTGCATGGGCGGCATAGTCCATGTCGGCAAACCCGTCCCATGCCGCAATCCGGTCAACGACCATCCGAAGGTCCGCCAGCGCGGCGACAGGGCAGGAACGGGGCAGGGGGCTGGGCGCGATCCAAGTCATTTGGGGTATCTCCCTATGTGCAGGTAGCGGGCCTGGTCCATGCAGCAATCCGGCGGGCTGAGAGCTTTACCAACCGTTAGGGAAGATATGTCGGCGACTGCTAAGAAATGGTTAATGCCGGGAATCGGTGACCGCGTGATTCAAGGATGTTGGGGCGCCTTCTTCAACCCGAATCGGCATTGCGCGGGTGTCAAGATTTACCTTTGCGGCGACGAGATAATGACTCTGTGCTTGCCCAGCCCCGCCTTCAGCCGCCGCCCGCGCGCTCCCGCCGGCTCTCCGTCTTCAGCTGCCCGCACGCCGCCAGGATGTCCCGCCCCCGCGGCGTGCGCACCGGCGAGGAGAACCCCGCATCCATCACGATTCGCGAAAAACGGTCGATCGCCGATTGCGTGCTGGTCTCATACGGGCTGCCCGGCCACGGGTTGAACGGAATCAGGTTCACCTTCGCCGGCAACCCCGCGATCAGTCGCACCAGCTCCCTGGCGTCGGCCTCGCTGTCGTTCACGCCCTTCAGCATCACGTATTCGAAGGTGATCCGCCGCGCATTGCTCGCCGCCGGATAGCGCCGGCAGGCTGCCATCAGCTCGGCGATCGGATATTTCCGGTTCAGCGGCACGATCTCGTCGCGCAGCTCGTCGCGCACCGCATGCAGCGACACGGCCAGGTTCACCCCGAGCTCCGCCCCGACCCGGTCCATCATCGGCACCACGCCCGAGGTCGACAGCGTGATCCGCCGCCGCGACAGCGCGATCCCTTCGTGGTCCATCACGATGGTAATCGCCTTGGCCACGTTCTCGTAGTTGTAGAGCGGCTCGCCCATGCCCATCAGCACGATGGTCGACAGCAGCCGTGGCGTCTCCCCTTTCGGACTCGGCCATTCGCCGTAGGAATCCCGCGCCGCCATGAACTGGCCGACGATCTCGGCAGCACCCAGGTTGCGCGCCAGCCCCTGCGTTCCGGTGTGGCAGAACTTGCACGACAGCGTGCAGCCCACCTGCGACGAGATGCACACCGCGCCGCGATCCTCGTGCCGGTCGGGGATGTAGACCGTCTCGGCCTCCTGCCCGTCGCGGAAGCGGAACAGCCATTTGCGCGTCTCGTCGGTGCTGGTCTGCACCACCGCCGCCTCCGGCCGGCCGACCACGAAATGCTCGGCCAGTTTCGCCTGCATCGGCTTGGCGATGGTGGACATGCGGGCGAAGTCGGTGGCGCCCTGGTGGTAGATCCAGTGCCACACCTGCTTCGCGCGGAACGGCTTCTCGCCGATCCGGGCCAGCTCGGCCGCCAGCTCCTCGCGCGACAGGCCGACCAGCTCCACCCGCCCATCCGCGGTGCGCGCCGGCGGCGGGGCGAAGCGCGCGGTCTTGGCGAGGATGCGCGCGCGGTCGATCTCGTTGAGGTCGGGAATAGCGTTCACTTGGCGGGGCATGCCTTGTTGATGGCGGCGTAGGCGGCGGAGAAGCCCTTGAGGCTGAAGCTGTCCACCACCTCGCCGCGTGGACCGGGAGATTTCGCCACCGCCTGCGCGGCGCGGGCGAAGCTGCCCACCACCTGCCCGCCATTGCGGGCGAAGGCGGCGCGCTGGGCGGTATAGAAATCGAACTTCGCCGGTCCGACTTCAACCTTCACCTCGGCATTCGCGGCATAGGCGAACCCGGCCCCGACCGAAACCGCATCGCGCAGGTTGCTCCGGTGCGTCACCGTCAGCAGCACATCGCCCCGCCCGGCGACTGCCGGGGCGGAGCTTTTGGCCCGCGTGACGGCATAGCAGACCAATTGCGCCCCCTCGCCATGCGTCGCCGCCTGCCAGTCCTGGAACGTGCCGATCGATTTCGGCCCGCCGGCGGCGGCGGCCGCCGCCCGCTGCTGTGCCAGCGCCGGAGCGCCTGCAAGAACCAGGGACAGCGCCAGCACGGCGCACGAAAACGGAAGGGCAGGGTGGGTCAGCATGGCGCGTTGATAGTCAGTCCGCCCGTCCCGGAACAAGCGCCGCGTGCTCATGTCTCCTGCTCGGGGGCCACGTCGGGCGCCAGCCAGTCCGGCCGATGGCGCCGGAACACCGGGTTGCCATGGCCCCGGGCCGTCGGCGCGCCCCCCTTCGCCCCGCCGCTCGCCACCGGCCGCTCGGCGAACCGCCCATGCTGCAAAAGCCGGTCATACAGCACCAGGGCGCCGGCCACGGCCAGGTTCAGCGAGAACCGCGTCGGAATTCGCACCAGGTGATCGCACCGCGCCAGCAATCCCGGCGACAGGCTCGACCGCTCCGGCCCCAGCACATAGGCGGCACTCAACGGATGGCGAAAGCTCGGCAGCTCCGCCGCGTCCTCGTGCAGCTCCACCCCGACCAGCTGGCACCCCTTCGGCAGGATCATCCCGGCCGCATCGTCGAACCGCCACAGTGGCACGTGCGCCGGCGTATCGGCGGTATCCGCGCTGCGCCCGGCCCGCGCGTCGAACCCCGTCCCCAGCGTGAAGCAGAAGCTGGCCCCAAAGGCATGCGCCGTGCGCAGCAGCGCGCCCACATTGGCCGATTTCGACACACCCTCGGCGCCGATGCCGAAATACCCACGCGTCCTGGCGGTTTGCATGCCCGATGGTCTATGCCGCCCGCCATGCCGAATGCAATGCAGCGCCCCGCAATCATCATCTTCGGCGCCGCCGTCCGCCCCGACGGCCAGCCCAGCCGAACCTTGCGCGTGCGCGTCGAAGCCGCCCACGCCCTCGGCCAGCGCCTGGCGAACCCCATCTACCTGCCCACCGGCGGCATCGGCCGCTTCGGCCCCGCCGAGGCCGAGGTCATGGCCCGTATCCTGCGCGACGCCGGCGTGGCGGACGCCGACATCCGGCCGGAACCCACCGCCCACGACACCGTCAGCTCCGTGCGCGCCGTCCGCCGCATGCTGGAGGGCCACCAGGGCGACATCTACGCCGCCACCAGCGCCTACCACCTGCCGCGCTGCGTGCTCCTGCTGCGCCTGGCCGGCCTGCCGGCGCGCGCCTGCCCGCCGCCGCCGGCACTGGCGGCGGCGCACTGGCGCAAGCGCTGGTGGTGGCGGCTGCGCGAACTGCCGGCGATCCCGTGGGATGCGGCTTTCGTGCTGCTGTTGCGGGTGAGTGGAAGGCTATAGGAAAGCATGTTCTTTTTTGAAAAAAAGAACCAAAAAACTTTTGTCCATTTGCGCGCGGGCTCAACGATCAGCCGCGGCGCAAATGGATGAAAAGTCTTTTTGCTTCTTTTTCTTCAGAAAAAGAAGAGTCTTGCTTCCTGCAGGTGCGGCGAAGAGCGCTTAGCGCTCTTCCTCGCCCGTCTCCTGCTCCACCTCGACGATGGCGTCGGTGTCGTCCTCGAGGTCGGAGGTGTCTTCCAGCACATCCTCCTCCACGTCGTCGTCCGCCACTTCCACCTCGACATCGGCGGTATCCAGCCCCGGCACCGGGGCGATCTTGGCGCGGCGCTTCTCGTCCATCACGTTGCCCGCGGCGCGGCGCACGCGCGGCTGCTCGGCCGGCTGCTCGGTGCTGCACTTGGGGCAAACGGCCGGCTGGCGGGTCAGGTCGTAGAAGCGCGCACCGCAGGAGACGCAGACGCGCTTGGTGCCGAGTTCGGGCTTGGCCATCGATCGCCTCACACAGGAAATGTGCGCCGCAAAGCAGGCGTCGCAGAGGGCGCGCCCCATGCCACCCTCCGGCCCGCCTGTCAAACAACAATCCGCCATGCTAAGGGCCGGGCATGCACAGCCTCGTCCCGCGCCCCCTCGTCGCCCGCCGTCCGGCAGCCCCTCTGACGGGCACCATCCGCGTCCCCGGCGACAAGTCGATCAGCCATCGCGCGCTGATGTTCGGCGCGTTGGCGGTCGGCGAAACCCGCATCCAGGGCCTGCTGGAGGGCGAGGACGTCCTGCGCACCGCCGCCGCCATGCGCGCCCTCGGCGCCGAGGTCATCCAGGACGGGCCCGGCGCCTGGCGCGTCGCCGGGCGCGGCATCGGCGGGCTGACCGAACCGGCCGACGTGCTCGACATGGGCAATTCCGGCACCGCCGCCCGCCTGCTTGCCGGCATTCTCGCCAGCCACCCGATGTTCGCGGTCATGACCGGCGACGCCAGCCTGCGCCGCCGCCCGATGCGCCGCGTCACCGACCCGCTGGGCCAATGCGGCGCCCGCTTCGCCAGCCGCGAGGGCGGCCGCCTGCCGCTGGCCATCGAGGGCGCGCACGAGGCGCTGCCGATCGACTACATCGTCCCCGTTCCGTCCGCGCAGGTGAAGTCCGCCCTGCTGCTCTGCGGCCTCAATGCCCCGGGCATCACCCGGGTGGAGGAACGCGAGGCCACGCGCGACCACAGCGAGAACATGCTGCGCCATTTCGGCGCCACCGTCCGCGTCGAAACCGCCGGGCACGGCCGCGTCATCGAACTGCAGGGCCAGCCCGAACTGCGCGCCGCCGACGTCACCGTCCCCGGCGATCCGTCCTCCGCCGCCTTCCCGATTGCCGCCGCCCTGCTCGTCCCCGGCTCGCGCCTGCGCATTGAGGGCATCGGCCTCAATCCCCTGCGCACCGGCCTGTTCACGACCCTGCGCGAGATGGGCGCGGCGCTGACCATCGAGAACCCCCGCACCGAGGGCGGCGAACCCGTCGGCGACCTCATCGCTGAGTACACCACTCTGCGCGCCATCGACGTGCCGCCGGAGCGCGCGCCCAGCATGATTGACGAATACCCCATCCTCGCCGTCGTCGCCGCCGCCACCCAGGGCACCACCCGCATGCGCGGCCTCAGGGAACTGCGCGTCAAGGAAAGCGACCGCCTTTCCGCCACCGCCGCCATGCTCGCCGCCAACGGCGTGCGCGTCACGATCGAGGGCGACGACCTGATCGTCGAGGGCGGCGCCATCCAAGGCGGCGGCACCGTCGAGACCCACATGGACCACCGCCTGGCGATGAGCGCCCTTGTCATGGGCCTCGCCAGCCGGGATGGCGTGGCGGTCGACGACGCCAGCTTCATCGACACCAGCTTCCCCGGCTTCGTCGACCTGATGAACCGCGCGATCGGCAACGGCGGCGCGCCCTCCCTCACCGCCCCCTGATGCCGAAGCTCGTCATCGCCCCCCTTGTCATCGCGATCGACGGGCCTGCCGCCGCCGGCAAGGGCACGCTCGCCCGCCGGCTGGCCGCCCATTTCGGCCTGCCCTATCTTGACACCGGCCTGCTCTACCGCGCCGTCGCCCGGCGCGTGCTCGACGCCGGCCACAGCCCCGCCGATGCCGACGCCGCCACCCAGGCCGCGCGCACCCTCCAGCCGCACGACACCCAGCGCACCGACCTGCGCGGCCCGCCGGTCGACGAAGCCGCCAGCCTCGTCGCCTCCGTCCCCGCCGTCCGCGCCGCCCTGCTCGACTTCCAGCGCAGCTTCGGCGCGGCGAACGGCGCCGTGCTCGACGGTCGGGACATCGGCACCGTGATCTTCCCCGACGCCCCGGCCAAGCTGTTCGTGACCGCCAGCCCCGAGGAACGCGGCCGCCGCCGCTGGGCCGAACTGCGCGCCCGCGGGGTGGCCGCCGACCAGGCCGCCATCACCGCCGAGGTCCATGCCCGCGACGCCGCCGACCGTGCCCGCGCCGCCGCGCCGATGAAGCCGGCCGCGGACGCGATGCTGCTGGACACCACCACGCTGGACGCCGACGCCGCCTTCGCCCGCGCCCTGGCGCTGATCGGCGAACGCCTGGCGGAGCACGGCCGCCACCGCTCTTGACTCGCGCCCCGCTCCGGCGCTTTTCTGCGCGCGACCGCGCATCCTGCGCGGCCTCCGCAACCCGGCCTGCGTCACCCGATCGAGGGAACGCGGGCACGCCGTGCTTTCGCCGCCATCCGCGCGGCCAGAGCGCGCAGTCGCACAAGGCCCGCAAGCGGGCCGCGCAAGGATAGATCCACCGCATGGCTTCCGCAGCCCCGGCTGAAGACTTCGCCTCCCTCCTCGACGAGACCCTCGGCCGCGATACCGGCTTCGATGGCTCCGTCGTCACCGGACGCGTCATCCGCCTCACCGACGAGTTCGCCATCGTCGATGTCGGCCTCAAGAGCGAGGGCCGCGTTGCCCTCAAGGAATTCGGCCCCCCCGGCGCCAAGCCCGAGGTGAAGCCCGGCGACACCGTCGAGCTGTATGTCGAGCGCTACGAGGACCGCGACGGCTCGATCGTCCTGTCCCGCGAGAAGGCACGACGGGAAGAGGCCTGGACGAACCTGGAAAAGGCGTTCGAGGCTCAGCAGCGCGTCAATGGCACCATCTACGGCCGGGTCAAGGGCGGCTTCACCGTCGATCTCGGCGGAGCCGTGGCCTTCCTGCCCGGCAGCCAGGTCGATATCCGCCCGGTGCGCGACGTCGGCCCGCTCATGGGCATGCCGCAGCCCTTCCAGATCCTCAAGATGGACCGCGCCCGCGGCAACATCGTGGTCTCGCGCCGCGCCGTGCTCGAGGAAACCCGTGCGGAGCAGCGCAGCGAGCTGATCCAGGGCCTCAAGGAAGGCATGATCCTCGACGGCGTGGTCAAGAACATCACCGACTACGGCGCCTTCGTCGACCTCGGCGGCGTCGACGGCCTGCTGCACGTCACCGACATCGCCTGGCGCCGCATCAACCACCCCAGCGAGGCCCTGACCATCGGCCAGCAGGTCAAGGTGCAGGTCATCCGCTTCAACCCGGACACCCAGCGCATCAGCCTCGGCATGAAGCAGCTCGAGGCCGACCCGTGGGATGGCGTGGCGGCGAAGTATCCGCCCGGCGCCAAGTACACCGGCCGCGTCACCAACATCACCGACTACGGCGCCTTCGTGGAGCTGGAGCCGGGCGTCGAGGGCCTGGTGCACGTCTCCGAGATGAGCTGGACCAAGAAGAATGTCCACCCCGGCAAGATCGTCGCCACCTCGCAGGAAGTGGACGTGATGGTGCTGGATGTCGACAGCTCCAAGCGCCGCATCTCGCTCGGCCTCAAGCAGGTCCAGCGCAACCCGTGGGAGCAGTTCGTCGACGAACACCCCATCGGCACGGTGGTCGAGGGCGAGATCCGCAACATGACCGAGTTCGGCCTGTTCATCGGCCTGACCGCGGACATCGACGGCATGGTCCACATGTCCGACCTGTCGTGGGACGAGCCCGGCGAGCTGGCCATGGCCAAGTTCGAGAAGGGCGCCATCGTCAAGGCCAAGGTGCTCGATGTGGATGTCGAGAAGGAGCGCATCTCCCTCGGCGTCAAGCAGATGGCCGACGACCCCGCCGCCGGCGTGCTCGACCGCGTGAAGAAGGGCGACATCGTCACCTGCGTCGTCACCGCGGTGCAGTCCAACGGCATCGAGGTCAAGGTGGACGAGGTCCTCACCGGCTTCATCCGTCGCGCCGAACTGGCCCGCGACAAGGGCGACCAGCGCCCCGACCGCTTCGCCATCGGCGAGAAGGTCGATGCCCGCATCACCGCCGTCGACCGCGCCGCCCGCAAGCTCCAGCTCACCATCAAGGGCAAGGAGATCGAGGAGGACAAGCAGGCCATTGCCGAATACGGTACCTCTGACAGCGGCGCCTCGCTCGGCGACATCCTGGGTGCGGCCATCCGCCGCCGCAACCAGATGACCTCCGAGTGATCCTTCGGGATCGATCCATCGGTCCCGGGTGATCGGGCGTTGAGCCTGGAAACCGACCTCCTGCTGGACAGGCGGCGCCTCAAGCGCCGCCTGTTCCTTTGGCGCATGGTCGCCGTGCTGGCCGTCATCGGCGCGGGCCTGCTCGCGGCGCGCGACGACGCGGCAACCATGCTGACGCGCGATCATGTCGCCCGCCTCACCATCGCCGGTATGATCACCGACGACCGCAAGACGACCGAGGCGCTCGACGCTGTTGCGCTCGACACCACCGCCCGCGCCCTGCTGGTCATCATCGACAGCCCCGGCGGCACCATGGCCGGCGGCGAATCGCTCCACCGCGCCATCGCCCGCATCGCCGAGCGCAAGCCGGTCGTCGCCGTCATGGGCGCCACCGCCGCCTCCGCCGGCTACATGGTGGCGCTGCCCGCCGAGCGCGTCTTCGCGCGCGATTCCACACTCACCGGCTCCATCGGCGTCAAGCTGATGCTCCCCGAGTTCTCCGGCCTGCTCGACATGCTCGGCATCGGCGACAACTCCATCGCCTCCGGTCCGCTCAAGGACGAGCCCAGCCTCGCCCGCCCCCTCTCCCGCCCCGGCCGGGAAGTGATGCAGGCCATCGTGAACGACATGCACGACCAGTTCGTCGCCATGGTCGCGACCGGCCGCAAGATGGACACCGCCCGCGTGCGCGAGCTCGCCGACGGCCGCGCCTATACCGGCCGCCAGGCCCTGCGCCTCGGCCTCGTCGATGCGATCGGCGGCGAGCGTGAGGCCCGCGCCTGGCTCGCCGAGGCCAAGCAACTCGCCACAACCCTGCCCGCACGCGACGTCGGCAAGCGCGGCTGGGCCGACCGCGCCCTCGGCGAATCCAGCCTCTGGCCGGCGCTCCTCCAACTCCTCACGAAAACTGTTCTCTCTCAAAGGCTTGACGGTGCATGGGCCATCTGGCAGCCTGCAGCCGAGGCCGAATAGGCCAGGCGAACAGGTCCAGGGACGCAAGATGACCAAGTCGGAACTTATCGCCGAGCTGGCCGCCGCCAATCCGCACCTGCTCAGCCGCGACGTCGAAACCATCGTCGCCACCATCTTCAACGAGATCACCGCCGCCCTCTCGCGCGGCGAACGCGTCGAACTGCGCGGCTTCGGCGCCTTCACCATCAAGAAGCGCGACGCCCGCACCGGCCGCAACCCACGCACCGGCGAGGCCGTTCCCGTCGATGAAAAGGTCGTCCCGTTCTTCAAGGCCGGCAAGGAACTGCGCGACCGTGTCAACCGTGGCAAGAAGCCTGACGGTACCTAGCAAGGAAGTCGTTCTTTTTTGAAAAAAAGAACCAAAAAACTTTCATACTCAAAGCCCACCACCTCCTGGCTCAAAGTGACAAAAGTCTTTTTGCTTCTTTTTCTTCAGAAAAAGAAGATTCTTCCTTAGCCTCTCGACCTCACCATTAGGCAGGTCCCCATGCGTACGCTTCTCTGGCGCCTGATCCTCCTCAGCCCCCTCCTGCTCCTGGTCATCCTGTTCGCCCTGTCGAACACCGAGAGCGTGCGCCTCGGCCTCTGGCCGACCGACCTGCTCATCGAGGCCCCGCTGTCGCTGCTGATGCTGATGGCCATGGCGTTCGCCTTCCTGGTCGGCGCCCTCTCCACCTGGGTTGTCGGGATCGGCGCCCGCCTGCGCGCCCGCCGCGCGGAGCAGGCCGCGACTGCGCTGCGCACCGAGCTCGAAACCCTGCGTGCCCGCCTCGCCCGCGCCGAGGCCCCGCCCAGCGCCACCGTCCTGCCTCCCGCCACCCGCGCCCTCGCCCGCACGTGATGACGGTCCGCATCAAGATCTGCGGCATCACCACCGAAGCCGGCATCGACGCCGCCATCGCCGCCCATGCCGACTGGATCGGCCTGAACTTCTTCCCCGCCTCCCCGCGCCACGTCACCCCGGCCCGCGCCGCTGAACTCGCCGCCCGCCCCGGCGTCCCGCCCACCGTCGGCCTGTTCGTCAACCCCACCGACGCCGAGATCGAGGCCGTCCTGGCCGCCGTCCCGCTCGACATCCTCCAGCTCTACACCGACGCCCCCCGTGCCGCCGCCATCCGCGTCCGCTTCGCCCGCCCGGTCTGGCGCGCCATCGGCGTCGCCTCCCACGCCGATCTCCCCACCGAAGCCGAGCCCGTCGATGGCTGGGTCATCGAGGCCAAGCCCCCGCCCGGCGCCACCCGCCCCGGCGGCAACGCCGCGACCTTCGACTGGACCATCCTCGCCGGCTGGCGCGCTCCGCTCCCCTGGCTCCTCGCCGGCGGACTGAGCCCCGGCAACGTCGCCGCCGCCATCCGGGCCACCCATGCGCCCGCCGTGGACGTCGCCTCGGGCGTCGAGCGCGAGAAGGGCATCAAGGACCCCGCCTTGGTCGCCGCCTTCGCCGCGGCCGCCCGCGCGGCATGATCCGCCCGGCCACCCCGGACGACGCCGACGCAATTGGCCGCGTCCACGTCCAGGCCTGGCGCGAAACCTACCCCGGCATCGTGCCCGACGCCGTGATCGCCGCCCGCGACCCCCTGGAGCGTGCAGCACTGTGGCGCCGCGTCATCGCCGCCGGAGAGATCGTCCTGCTCGCCCACGACGACACCGGCGCCCTGCTCGGCTTCGCCAATGCCGGCAAGCAGCGTGAACCCGAAATCCTGCCCTTCGCCGGCGAAATCAACGCCATCTACCTGCTCCAGGCCGCCAAGCGCCGGGGCCTCGGCCGCGCCCTGATGCGATCCGCCGCCCAGGCCCTCCTCGCCCGCGGCCTGGCCTCCGCGAGCCTCTGGGTGCTCGACGGCAACGCGACCGCGCACGCCTTCTACACCAGCCTCGGCGGTCGCCCGGTCCTGCACCGCGCTTTCCCCGAGCCGGCGGAATGGCCGGGAACCGAAACCGCCTACGCCTGGAGCGACCTCGCCCCCCTTGCCGCCTGACGCCACCCCGCCATGCCGACACGGCAGGCCAGCCGCGCCCCCGTGCCCGTATGATGCCCACCTCCCCACCACCAGGGCCGCTCATGGCGTTCTCCCCCGTCGCGATCCAGCGCGGCCTGTTCCTCTTCCTCTGCCTCGTCTGGGGCACCAACTGGCTGGCGATGAAGGCCGGCACCGCCGAGGTGCCGCCCGGCATCTTCTCCGGCCTGCGCTGGAGCGTTGCCGGCGCCGTGCTGCTCGCCTTCCTCGCCCTGCGCGGCGACCCCGTCCGCGTGCCGCCCCGCCTGTGGGGCCGCATCATCGGGGTCAGCATCATGATGATCCCGCTCAACGCCGTGGTGATGCTCTACGGCCTGCGCTACGTCGGCAGCGGCCTCGCCGCCGTGCTCAACTCCGCCCTCACCCCCATCGCTATGGTCGGATTCGCCGCCATGCTGGGCCAGGAGCGCTTCAGCCGCCGCCATCTCGGCGCGCTGGCCGTCGGCGTGGTCGGCGTGATGGTGCTGTTCGGCCCGAAGGCCGCGGTCGGCGCGCTCGACACGCTGGAGATTCTCGGCGCCGCCGGCGTCGTGCTGGGCAACCTCGCCTATTGCTACTCCTCGGTCGCCGCCCGCCCGCTGATGCGTTCCCTGCCGCCGGTCCACCTGGTGGCGATCACCAACTTCATCGGCGGCATGGTGCTTCTGGTCCTGGCGCTCGCCTTCGAGCCCGGCGCATGGCAGGCCGCGCGGCTGGACTGGGGCATCGTCGCCTGGGCCTCGTGGTGGTACCTGCTGCTGCCCGCCTCGCTCGGCGCCACGATCATCTATTTCCGCCTGATGCGCGACTGGGGGGCGGGCCGCGTCGGCACCTACGCCTTCATCTCCCCCATCGTCGCCGTCCTGCTCGGCATCCTGGTCGCCGGGGAGCGCGTGGGCGCGATCGATGCCCTGGGCATGGCCCTGATGCTCGCCGCCGCCGGTCTCGCGCTCTATACGCCCGCGCCGCGCGCGCAGCCGACGGAAAAGACCACCTGAAACAGGACCCGGCCGGATGTCCCCACCCGGCCGGAAGATTTGAGTTCCCTATCAGAACCTAGAGTAGAAGCCGACCGTCTATCAGGTCGGCTTCTGCTCTAGGCGATCACCGGCTTGACCCCAACCGGATCCAGCCGATAGCCGCCGCCCTCGGTGATCAGCAGCCGCGAATTGGACGGGTCGGGCTCGATCTTCTGCCGCAGCCGATAGATGTGCGTCTCCAGCGTATGCGTCGTCACCGCCGCGTTGTAGCCCCACACCTCGTTCAGCAGCACCTGCCGCGGCACCGGCCGGCTGCCCGCCCGGTACAGGAACTTCAGGATCGCCGCTTCCTTCTCGGTCAGGCGGATCTTGCGGTTGCGCGCCAAATCCTGCAGCAGCTTCGCCGAAGGCCGGAACGTGTAGGGCCCGATGGTGAAAACCGCGTCCTCGCTGTTCTCGAACGTCCGCAGCTGTGCCCGCAGCCGCGCCAGCAACTCGGCCAGGCGGAACGGCTTGGCGATGTAGTCGTTCGCCCCCGCATCCAGCCCGCGCACCACGTCGGCTTCCTCGTCCGAGCCGGTGAGCATGATGATCGGAACCTTGATGCCCTGTCGCCGTAGCCGGGCGCACAGGTCGCGCCCGTCGCCATCCGGCAACCCGACGTCCAGGATCAGCGCATCGTAGCGTTCGTTGCCCGACACCAGCCTCCCTTCGGCCTCAGCTGCGGAGCCGGCTTCATGCGCCGTGAACTCGCCATCGAAGGCAAGCTGCTCCATGAGGACCTGTCGCAGGGCCTGGTCGTCGTCAACGATCAGGATGGGCCGTTCGCCCGCCATGCACTCGCTCCTTCTCCCGGTTGCTCTACCTACCCTGGCCACCGCAGACGGCTCGCGCAACACTAACCAACACAGACCGTCGCAATCGAGTCGCCGCAAGCCTGCATTGAACGTGCCTGCTGGCAAAGGGATGCACAAGACCGTCACGTTTTCGTGCCCGGTGTGCCTCTCTCCGCTGCATCCACGCGCAACCGCCCCCTGTATAGGCGCTATGCGAGCCGCCTGACTAGGCAGGCGCCGTTTTGGCCACAAATGAAAGGCATGATAATGCCAGCCACACATGCCGGGGCACCGATGAAACCTGCCGACCGCCGCCCGCCGGGGCCAGAGCTTGCCGTGGCCGCCATCGCCGCCGCACGCCTGCGCGCCGTGCACCGCGCGGCTGGCGACATGCGCCGCGGGACGCCCGTGCTGCTGATGGGCCCGGTCCCCCTGGTGGTGCTCCCCGCCGAAACCGCCGGTGCCGCCGGCCTCGCCGAGTTCCACGCCCTCGCCGCCGCCCCGCCGGTCCTGCTCCTCGCCCCCGCCCGCGCCGCCGCGATCCTGCGCCGCCCGGTCGAACACGCCGGTGCCGAGGAAGCCGTGGCCCTGCGCACCGCCCCGGCCCTGCTCTCCCCCGCCGTCCTGCAGGGGCTGGCCGACCCCACCGCCGAGCAGATGCTGCCGGAGGAGCCCACCCGCGCCGAGTGCCCCCGCCTCGCCGGCACCGCCCTGGCCCTGGTCAAGCTCGCCCGCCTGCTGCCCGCCGCCCTGGTTGCCCCCGCCGGCCCCGATGCCGCCGCCAACGCCGCCAGCCTGGGCCTCATCGCCGTGGAGGCCGAGGCCGTGCAGTCGTACCGCATGGCCGCCGCCCTCGGCCTGCGCCGCGTCGCCGAGGTCCCCGTCCCGCTCGACGGCGCGCCCGACGCGCGCATCGTCGCCTTCCGCGCGCCGGACGAGGGCATCGAGCACATGGCCATCCTCGTTGGCCGCCCCGAGGCGATCGCCGCCGCCGGCGGCGCCCCGCTCGTGCGCATCCACTCCGAATGCTTCACCGGCGACCTCCTCGGCAGCCTGCGCTGCGACTGCGGCCCCCAGCTGCGCGGCGCGATCGCCCGCATGGCGGCCGACGGCGGCGGCGTCCTGCTGTATCTCGCCCAGGAGGGCCGCGGCATCGGCCTGATGAACAAGCTGCGCGCCTACACCATGCAGGACCGCGGCCTCGACACGCTGGACGCCAACCGCGCCCTCGGCTGGGGTGCGGATGAGCGCAACTTCCTCGTCGCCGCCACCATGCTGCGCGAACTCGGCATCGATGCCATCCGCCTGCTCACCAACAACCCCAACAAGATCGCCGCCATGCAGCAATGCGGCCTGCGCAGCGTCACCCGCGAGGCGCACGAGATCGCCGCCAACGGCGTCAACGACGACTACCTCGCCACCAAGGCCCGCCGCTTCGGCCACCTCCTCGACCTGCCGATCCGCGGCTGAGCATGAGCGCCGCTCCTACGGAAGCCTTCGTCCACGCCGACGGCCGCCTGGTCTTCCAGGGCCAGGTCTTCCGCTGCGCCCTCGGCCGCGCCGGCGTGGTCGACGCCGCCCGCAAGCACGAGGGCGACGGCGCCACCCCCACCGGCCTGCTTCCGCTGCGCCGCCTGCACTACCGCGCCGACCGCCTCGCCATCCCCCAGGCCGCCGTGCCCCGCACCCCGATCGCGCCCGACGATCTCTGGTGCGACGACCCCACCCACCAACACTACAACCGCCCGGTCCGCCGCCCGTTCGACGCCAGCCACGAGGAAATGTGGCGCAGCGACGCGCTCTACGACATCGTGGGCGAATTGGGCTGGAACGACGCCCCCGTCGTCGCGCATCGCGGCTCGGCGATCTTCCTGCACCTCGCCAGCCCCGGCTACGGCCCCACCGCCGGCTGCGTTGCCCTCTTGCTGCCCGACCTGCTGGCCGTGCTGCGAAGCGGCATGACCGCATTGCGTGTCCTGCCGCCAAGCTGACCTGAACCTCTCCGGGGCAAGTCATACTTCACGCCTTCGTTAGGCGCCGTCGATCCGTGCTGCAGTGCTTGACCGCGACCAAACGGTCTCGCTAGGCTCTGGACCGATCGGTCTAGATCGGTCTATCAAATAGCAGCAAGGAGGAACTTGCAATGAAGGTCGCAAAGGACCAAGTCGAGATCAAGCTGCAGGCCCCCGGCGTGGTGATGCGCCAGCGCATGAACTTCGGGGACGTGAGTGGTTACGGAAAGATCAGTGCCGAGTGCTTCTCCCTGTCTGCCGGCGTCAGCACCACCGAACTTTTCGTCGGCCTGGACGGCGACATGTGCCAGTGTCCCCATTGGGGCTACGTGCTGCGCGGCTACATCGTCACGACCGATGGCGAGGGCCGGGAAGAGACGGTGGAGCCCGGCGACCTCTTCTACTGGCCACCGGGCCACAATGTCTGCGTCGAGGAGGATGCCGAGATCATCCTGTTCAGTCCGCAGCACGAGCACAACGTCGTCTTTGACCATATGCAGGCCAAGATGAGCGCCTGATCGTTCCAAGGCGGGTGCCCCGAGGGGCGCCCGCCTTCCCATCGCTGGACCGCAGGGCAAACCCAGGCGAGAATGCCTCTCATCCGCCCCGCCCGCCTCACGGAGACCAGTTTGGACGAACACGACGGCCGAGCGCCGACTCACGTCACCAAGCGCCGGCTAATCGATGCCGGGCTGCGGCTACTGCTGGAGCGCGGCTACAGCAACCTCGGCATCCAGGCAATCCTGGAGGCCACCGGCACGCCCAAGGGATCCTTCTACCACCATTTCCGTGACAAGGAGGACTTCGCCTTCCAGGTCGTGGACGCCTACATGGAAGAAGTCCACGCCGGCCTCGATTTCTGCCTGGGTGACCTCGAGCGCGCGCCGCTCGACCGCGTGCGCCACTTCTTCGAGCTGACGCAGGAAAAATACCGGCAGGAGGGTTACATGGGCTGCCTGCTCGGTGGCCTCGGCCAGGAATTGGCCGCCGTCAGTGAGGCTTTCCGAAATCGTATCGATAAATGCCTCACCTATATCTCCGAGCGCATGGCCATCTGTCTGGCAGAGGCTCGCCAGCGCGGCGACATACCCGCCGCCTGCGACACCGCCGCGCTGGCCGACCGTCTGGTCGACTGCTGGGAGGGAGCCGCTCTGCGCAGCCGCCTGCGCCGCGACCCGGACTGCCTCGGCGCCATGCTCGATTTCTACCTGTGCTCGGTCGCCGCGGGCGTGTCTCCGCGCACGCAAGGACAGGGCGCGTGCCCCTGAGTCGTCGCCCCGCCTAAGGACCCACCGCCGGCTGCGTCGCCCTCACCCTGCCCGACACCCTGGCCCTCCTAAACGGCCGCCTCACCGCGTTCCGCGTCCCGCCCGCCTGAGCCCCGATCAGCCGAACTGCAACACCCCAACCCCGCTCACCTGCATCGGCCCCGACGCCGGCAACTCCACCATGCTCCGTGCCGCCCAGGTGATCGCCGTCTCCACCAGGCCATTGCCATCGATATCGGCGAAGAACGTCGCGCCCTTGTAGCCCTCCAGCCCGTCATTCTCCGCCCACGCCCCGACGCTGACCCCCGGCGTCCAGCCCCACAGCGTCAGCGTCTCCCCCACCTCCCAGTCGGTGATGCACGACCACACCGGAACCGCGAACCGCCCGTCGAGGAAGAACGCATCCCGCCCCGCCCCGCCGGTCAGGAAGTTGTTCCCCCCGCCGCCATCGACCACATCGTCGCCCGCCCCCATGCTCGCCGCGTCGTTGCCGCCCGCCAGGTTCATGAAGTCGTTGCGCGACGTCCCCGCCACCACGTCGTCAAGCTCGGTGCCCGGATACACGTAGTCGAGCGCCAGCGGCCCCGCGTAGGCCAGGGGCAGCGCGAACACCAACTGCGTCCCCCCGGGCCCCGTCGTCAGGAACCGCATCAGCTCGTCCGTCCCAGGTTGCCCGCGCAGCGTCTCCAGCGTAACCGCCGTCTCGTCGCCGAACTTCACCCACTCCACGTCGACCAGCTCGTCCTTCCCGTCCGGCCCCTCCACCCGCACCCGGTTCTCCAGCACCCCCACGCGATACCCCGCCCGCCCCGCCGAGAACCGCACCAAATCCGCGCCATCCCCCATGGCGAAGCTCTCATCGGCCGAAGTGCTGTCCGCCACCGCCGCCGCCCCGCCATCGTCGTTGACGATCAGCCCGGTCGCCATCCCCGTCGCCGTCCCCTGGGGCATCGCCCCGCCCGCATCGTCCAGCAGCACCAGCGCGAACCCCTCATGCGCCTCGGCCTCGCCATCGCCGGCCACCGCCACCGTGACCGCAGCGCCCGCCTGCCCCGGCAGGAACGTCACCACTCCAGACGGCAACGCCGCGCCCACGAAATCCGACGCCTGCGCCGGGGCCGCCCCGTGCCCCTCCACCCGCCAGCCCAGGCTCGCCCCCGCCGCCGTGCTGCCGCCCCGACTGACCGCGAAGGTGAACGCCGTGCTGTCTCCCGCCGCCCCCTCGGCCCGGTCGGCCGCCAGCGGCGTCACCGTCGCCACCACCGCCGCCAAGCCGATCCGCCCGTCGCCGTTGAGGTCCTGCGCCAACACGGGCTCCAGCGCGACCAGCGCCGGATCGGCCCCCGGCACCACGGCGGTGGCATTGCCGGTGTGGTTGCCCGATGCGTCAGTCGCCCACACCACGAACTGGTCGGCGCCCGCCACCTTCCACGCCACACGATAGCCGCCCGCCACCGCCTCCGCGCCGATCGGTGCCGCCGCGCCGAACTGCCCCGCCACCACCTCCGCGCCGTTGTAGCGCAAGGCCGGCCCGGCGCCCGTCCCGTCGCGCAGCTGGAAACGATCGCCCACCTGCACCAGGCGTGTCGCGCCGAGCGCCTCGATCTCCGTCACCTTCGGGCCGAGCGCCCCATCGCCGTTGAGATCCTGGCCGAACTCCAGCTCCATGGCCTGCAGCGCCGGGCTTGTCCCGGGCACGGTCGGCGTGGTGGTCGCGACATAGCTGCCATCGGCCGCCACGCTCCACGCCACATACGAATCCGCCCCCGTCACCTTGAAGGCGACGCGATACCCCCCCGCGACCGCCTCGGCCGCGATCGGCAAGGCCCCGCCGAACAGCCCCGCCCACACCAGGCGCCCCTCATGGCTCAGCCAGGGGCCGACCCCCGTGCCATCCTTCAGGGCATACCATCCCCCCACCTCGACCAGCCGCGTCGCGCCAACCGCCTCCACCACGGTCTCGAGCGCCTGCGCCAACGTCTCCGTGCCGAGATCGCCATCCGCGAAGGACACCGTCTCGATCCCCGTCAGCCGGTCGGTGGCGGCGCCTTGCCGGATCAGGATCTCGTCCCCCATGCGCGCCAGCACGGCCCCGGAACGCGGGGTCGCATACACCACCGTATCGCTGCCGGCGCCGCCATGCACGGCGTCGGGTCCCGCGCCGGGATGGAACACGTCGCTCCCAGCCCCACCGGTCAGGATGTTCCCCGCATCGTTGCCGTAGATCAGGCTGCCGGAATGCCCGCCGACCGCGTCATGGATCACCGTCCCGGGCGCGATCGCCACCTGGTACGAAATCGTCCCGAAGTTCGGCGTCTGCGAGAACGCGCTGAAATGCCCGGCGCGCAGGTCGATCAACGGATTGGCCAGCGCCGAGAAGTCGAAGCCGTTGCGCCCGCCGGTGTCGTAGACGGTGGCATTGTCGCTCGCCGACACGCCACCCGCGCCGCCGAACACATGCACCGTGTCGCCCGGAAGATGCGACGGGTTCGCGCCGTACAACTGCTGGACCGCCAAAATGTCCAGCACCATCGGCGTTACGGCCCGCCCCGTGCGGATGTAAGACATCGCCGTATAGTCGGTGCTGTCCATCATCCCCGTCAGCAGCGGTGCCTCGTGCGGGTGCTTCAGCCCAAGCGCATGGCCGATCTCGTGGATGAAGGTGTGCGCGTCCGGCGACTTCGCCGGATCGAAGATCATGTCGCCGCCACTCCCCTCTCCCGGGTAGTAGGCATAGGCGGCCCAGTAATCGATGTTCGCCATGCCCACGCGCAGGTCGCCGCCCGCGCCGGTGTCGGCAACCTCGGTGAACTTGATCCGCGCCACCGCGGCCCATGTCGCAAGGGCGTCCCGAACGCCCGCCTTCACCGCCTCCGAAGGCAACTGGAAGTTCGTGCCGCCATACGACAGACCGTAGGAGGGTGCGACCGTCATGAAGCTGTAGGTCAGCGCGAGCGGCTGACCCAACGTGTAAGGCCAGCGGTAGTCCGACAGCAGCAGATTGGCCGCGGCCGCCAGAGCGGCAGAGTCGTCGTCGCGCATCGTTGAACTCCGCGCATCCGGGCCAGTGTCGGCCGCGGCGTCATTGCGCGGAATCTATGACGTCACAAGACGCCAGGCAATCATTCTCGAAGCGTGCCTATTTCGGATCCCGGCTCATCTTCCCCGCCCGCAGCGCCGCGAGATACGCCTCCCACTTGCCGCCCCGGTCGCGCCCCAGCGCATACAGGTAGTCCCAGGAGAAGATGCCGGTGTCGTGCCCGTCGTCGAACAGCAGTCGCACGGCATAGTTGCCCACCGGCTCCACGCCCACCACCGCCACCTGCCGCTTGCCCGCCACGGTCCGCCGCTCGCCCGGCCCATGCCCCTGCACCTCGGCACTCGGGCTCTCCACCCGCAGGTATTCCGCCGGGAGGCTGAAATGCGCCCCGTCGTCGAAATCGACTTCCAGCAGCCGCTCGGCGCGACGCAGCCGGATTTCCAGCGGCGTCGGCATCATTCGTCGTCCAGCACTCGCGCCTCGTCCGGCAGCATGATCGGGATGCCATCGCGGATCGGATAGGCCCGCCGTCCCGCCCGGCTCACCAGCTCGTTGCGCGCACGATCATACTCCAGCGGACCCTTGGTCACCGGGCACACCAGGATCTCCAGCAACCGCGGATCCACCGGAACCGGTGGGGCAGGCGTGTCGGACATGCGTTCTCTCCGCCTCAGCTCGCCCGCACCGGGCCGTCAGGCCCCGGCTCGGCCGGCTGATGGGTATCGATCTCGAGCAGCGTGCGCAATGTCTGCGCTCGCTCGCACTCGTCCCCCGCCTCCAGCAGCGCCTGCTTCTCCGCCGGATCGAACGGGCACACCATCGCCAGCGTCACCACCAGCTGGTCGTCCGGCATCTTGCCGATCGCGTCCCAGTTGGCATCGAAGCCCCGCCGCACGAAATACCCGCGCAGCGACGCCAGCAACCCCGCCCGGTCGAACCCGGACACCTCCGGCGCCGCGTCCAGGTCGGCGGCGAAGGCGGAGAAATCCCCCCGCACCCGCCGATACCCCCGCCGCATCGGCCCTTCCTCGACCACCGCGAACCGCACCAGCCCGCTCAGCGTGATCAGGTAGCGCCCGTCATCGGTCTCGCTGAACGAGGAAAGCCGCCCCAGGCACCCGATCCGGTACAGCCCCGGCCCGCTCGGCCCGGCCGGCTTCTGCGGATCGGGCTGGATCATCCCCAGCACCCGCCCCGCCCCCAGCGCATCCTCGACCATCGCCAGGTAGCGCGGCTCGAAGATGTTCAGCGGCAACTTCCCGCGCGGCAACAGCAGCGCGCCGGTGAGCGGAAACACCGGAAACTCCGCGGGCAGCTCGTCCAGCCGTACCGGGCGCGGGTCCATCTGCCCTCCAAACCTCTCTGTCGCGATCCTGGGCGCGATCAGCTGAACAGGATCGCCGACAGCTTGCGCCGCGCGCTCATCGTCACCGCATCGTCGAAGCCCCAGGCCTCGAAGAACTTCAGCAGCTGCAGCCGCGCCGCCTCCTCGTTCCAGCCGCGCTGGCGCCGGATGATCTCCAGCAGCGCATCTGCCGCCTCCTCGCGCCGCTCCATCGCGTTCAGCGCGGTCGCCAGGTCATAGCGCGCCTGATGGTCCGCCGGATCAGCCGCCAGCGCCGCCTCGAACACCCCCAGCTTCTCCCGCGCCGCGCGGCCCTCCTCCGCCAGCGCCAACGCACTGCGCGCGCCCGAAACCTCGGCATGCTCGCTGATCTTCGTGGGAACCTGCGACAGCGTCTCGCGCGCCTGCTCCTCCTCGCCCATCGCCAGCAGCGCCCGCACCAGCCCGCCCCACGCCTCGGGGTTCTCGGCCTCCTGCTCCAGCACTTCGCTGAACAGCCCGGCCGCCTCCTGCGGCTGGCCCTCCTCCATCGCCTTCTTCGCCTCGGCGATCAGGTCCGCCGCCGGCATCGACCCCCCGGCCCCCTTCAGCAGCGTCTCGACGAACCGCTTCACCTCGGATTCCGGCACCGCCCCCTGGAACAGGTCCGCGATCTGCCCCTGCCAGAACGCCGCCACCGTCGGCACCGACTGCAACGGCAACCCCAGGCGCGAAAGCTGCTGCACCAGCTGCTGGTTCTTGTCGATGTCGATCTTCACCAGCTTCACCCGCCCGCCCGCCGCGCGCACCACGCGCTCCAGCGTCGGCGTCAGCTGCTTGCACGGCCCGCACCACGTCGCCCAGAAATCCACCAGCACGGGCATGGTGCGCGACGCCTCGATCACGTCCTTCATGAACGTGGTCTGGTCGCCATCGATGATCATGTTCGCCCCCGGCGAGGGCTCGCCGCCCGGGCCGGGCGCCTGTCCGATGATGTGATCCATGCTTGGCCGTCCCATGCTAGGTCGTCCGCGTCGCGGCTGACGTGAGCCTTACATGTAGCCTGCCGCGCCATGTGCAAGCCAGAGCCCCGGCGGAACCCAGCCATCGCCCGCCCGTCGCATCCTCAGATCGGCGGGCAATACAGCTCGTGCAGAACCTCGACCAGCCGCTCCACCTTCGGGTCGGCCACGCGATACCAGATCGTCTGCGCCTCCCGCCGCGTCGCCACCAGCCCCTCGGCCCGCATCTGCGCCAGATGCTGGGAAAGCGCCGGCTGAGACAGCTTCACCGCCTCCGCCAGCGCCCCCACCGACATCTCGCCGCGCACCAGCAGGTGGCAAAGCACCAGCAGCCGCCGCTCATTGGCCAGAAGACGCAGCATGCGCGCCGCCTCGCCCACCCGCTCCTCCAGCACCTCCATGCCCCCGGTGCCGTCGACAATCACCGTGCCCGTTCCTTCCATGCGTTCGCGGGAAATTAAGCGCACACTTACCCAGTACGCAAGATTGGTCCCGCGCAACATCGCCAGGATCGCGGGTTTCAGTGAATCGTCGCCGCCGCGTCCCGGCACGCCTGCTCGCACGCCCGGCACGCCTCGGCGCAGATCCGGCAATGCTCGTGATGCCCCGCATGCCGCGCGCACTCGTCGCCGCACATCCGGCAGGCCGCCTCGCACACCAGTAGCATTTCGCGGATCAGCGTCTCGTTGCTCCCGCTCCGCCGCGTCGCCAACTGCCCCGAAACCGCGCACACATCCGCGCAATCCAGGCACAGCCGGATGCACTGCGTCAGTTGCTGAACCATGTCCTCGCCGATGCACGCATCCGCGCAGGAGGTGCACGCCACCGCGCAGTCATGGCACGCCTCGATGCAGCGGATCAGCGTGTCGTTGGTGCTGCCGCGAACGTCCGGATGGGCTGCGATCATCGCTCGGGTATGCATGGCCGGTCTCCCTCTTGCTGAAAGGATACCGCCCCAACGCCCGCCGCCCGCCCGGGTTGCCCCCTGTTACACGCCGTCAAGCGCGGCCTTTGCCACCGCCCCGATCGCCGCCTCCCCCGCATTCGGATCATCGATCTCGCAGAACACCGACAGCACCAGCGGCCCCTTCGCGGTCATGATGAACCCCACGTCGTTCACCACCCCCGGCAGGCTCCCCGTCTTGCTCCCCCACCGCGGCCTGGCCGCCCCCCGCGGCAGATGCCGCGCGATCCGCCGGTCATTGGTCTGCTTCTCCAGCATCCCCACCATCGCCGCGCACGAAGCCGCCGACGCCGCCCGCTCCCCGAACAACGCCGCGATCAGCCCGGCATACTCGTCCGGCACCGCCCAGTTCTCCGTCTCGCCTTCCACCGGCGGCCGCCCCCGCACCTTCCGCCCCAGGCAACTCCCCGCCATGCCCAGCGCCTTCATCAGCGCATTCACCTCCGCCATCCCCACCCGGTCGATCAGGATGTTCGTCGTCGAATTGTCGCTGATCGCCATCATCAGGTAGCAGAGGTCGCGCACCGTGAACGTGAGCCCCGCATGCAGCTCCTTCACCACGCCCCCGCCCGTGGCCTTGTCCTCCTCGCGCAGCACATGGATCTGCTCCAGCGAATCCCGCCCCGCGTCGATCCGCCGGAACAGCTCCACCATCACCGGAATCTTCATCGTGCTCGCCGCCACGAACGCCCGCCCGCCATTGTGCGAAAACCGCGCCCCATCCGGCCCGATCGAGCTCACCCCCAGCACACAGCCCCGCGCCTCCTCGGCGGCAATGGCGGCGGCAAGCCCGGTCCAGTCGGTCATGATGCTATCCTCGTTGCGATCCACGCCAGCACAGCGCCGAAGCGCCGGCGCGTCAACTCGGAAGGCAAGAAAGCAGTTCTTTTTTGAAAAAAAGAACCAAAAAACTTTCCCCCTTCAGCCGAGGCAACCCACGACCCAATGGAAAAAAGTCTTTTTGCTTCTTTTTCTTCAGAAAAAGAAGACGCTTCCTTCCTACCCCGCCGCCGCCAGCACCGCATCCGCCAAGACCAGCATCCCCGCCTCCGCCCACTCCGGCGTAATGCTCTCCGCCTCGTTGTGCGAAACACCCCCATGGCACGGGCAGAACAGCATCACGCTCGGCACGTGCCGCGCCACATAGACGGCGTCGTGCCCGATCGCCGTCGGCATGTCGCGGAACCGATACCCCCGCCCCTGCGCCGCCGTCCGCAGATGCTCCGCCAGCCCGGCGTCGAACGGCGTCATCGGCGAATGCCAGAAATCCACCACCTCCACCGCCACGCCGCGCGCAGCAGCGATCGCCGCCGCCCGCGCCTTGATCTGCGCCCCCATCCACGCCAAGCGCTCCGGGTCGCCATGCCGCGTGTCGATGCTGAACCAGACCCGCCCCGGCGCCACGTTCCGGCTCGATGGCTGAACATCCACCACCCCCACCGTCCCGCGCCCCACCTCCCCCGTCGGCGAAACCGCCGCCAGCGCGATCTCCTCCACCGCCGAGATCAGCTGTGCCGCCGCCATCAGCGCGTCCTTGCGCCCCGCCATCCGGCTGCCGCCATGCGCGTCCTCGCCCAGCACCGTCACCTCGTACCAGCTCTGCGCCAGCGCATGCGTCACCACGCCGAGATCGAGCCCCTCATCCTCCAGCACCTTCCCCTGCTCGATATGCAGCTCGAAATACGCCCCCAGCCCCCGCATCGCCGCCGGGTCCGCATCGCCCTGCCAGCCGATCCGCGCCAGTTCCTCCCCGAACACCGCGCCCGCCGCATCGCGCTTGGCCAGCACCTCCGCCTCCGGGAAAATCCCCATCGCCGCCCCGCTGCCCATCATCGGTGGCGAGAACCTGGCCCCTTCCTCGTTGGTCCAGTTGATCAGCACCAGTGGAGCTTCCGTCTCCACGCCCGCCTCATGCAGCGCCCGCATCAGCTCCAGCCCGGCCAGAACCCCCAGGATGCCGTCGAACTTCCCCCCGGTCGGCTGCGTGTCCAGATGGCTGCCGATCGCCACTGCCTTGCGCGAAGGGTCCCGCCCCGGCCGCGTGAACACCATGTTCCCCACCCGGTCGACCGACAGCGACAGCCCCACCGCCTCCCCCCAGCGCCGGAACAGATCCCGCCCCTCCGCATCCAGATCGGTCAGCGTCTGCCGGTTGCACCCGCCCTTCGCCGTCCCGCCGATCCGGGCGATCTCCATCAGGCTGTCCCACAGCCTGGCCCCGGACAGCGGCAGGTTGGCCCCGCTCAAGGATGCGGACCCCAGGGTGCCGCCGTCAGCAGCTTCACCTCCTGGCTCAGCACCAGCGGCCGGAACTTCGCCGCGAACCCCTCGATGAAGTCGACATTGGCGAACACCGCCTTCCAGTGATCCCGCCGCCCCTGGTCGTCCGCGAACTTCCACAGATGCACCAGCTGGTTGATCATCCCCGTGTCGGCTACGAAATACCCGATCAGATTGGCGTCATGCCCGCCCTTCTTCAGCGCCGGAAACCCGAACTCCTGGTACAGCCGCGTCGCCTCGGCCATCTTCCCCACCTGCAGCGTGTAGGTCCGCATCTCGTAGATCGCCATCGAACATCCTCCTGATACCGAACCCAACCGCAGGCCGGAGGGAAAGGCAAGGCGAGGGCTCCGCCCTCAAACCCGCCGGGGGCGTCGTCCCCGGTCCCCCATCCATCAAGAAAAAATTCCAAAATGCCATTGCAGCGGTCCGACGGGTTAGTTATAACACTAACGTGTTAGATCATCCCGCCCCCTCCCTGGCCGTGCACGTCGCCGCCCTGCGCGCCGACCTCCGCACCGAAGCCGCCCTCTCCGCAGCCCAATCGGGGCTGGTCGCGGCTCTGCACGCCCTGATTCTGGCCCTCCTCGTCCGCATCCTCGGCCGCCTCGAAAACCTCGTCGAACTCTGGCAGGCCGGCCAACTTCCCCAGCCCCGAACCCCCGCCCGCGCGACCCGATCGAACAAGGAAGCAAACCCGGCCCAGCCCCGCCACGACTCCGCCCAGCGCAAGGCGGCGAGGCGCCGGAGCGCGCCCCCGCTCCCCGCCTCGCTGTCGCCATGTGAGAATCCCTTGCCGGCTGGCGACGTCCCCACCGCCCCGCGCACGTGCCCCCGCACGCCCCGGCTGCGCCTTCCCGCCCAGCGCGCCCGCACCCGCGCACCGCCATCCCGATTTTTTTGCCCCCTCGGCGCCATCGCCAACGCACGCCCTAAATGTTCCGAAATCAAAACAAAATAGGAAAATCCACCCCTTGGTCGAGGTCCGGAATGGGTCTAGCGTCCCGCCCCTGGCTCACCGAGAGGAAACGAAACCAATGCCCACCGCTCCCGAACGCATGCGCGCGCTCCTGGCCCAGCCCGGCCACATCACCATGCCCGCCGTATGGGACGGCCTGACCGCCCGCCTCGCCGCCGAGGCCGGCTTCGAAACCGCCTTCCTCTCCGGCTCCTGCTGTGCGGCCTCCCGCCTCGGCGGCCCCGACCTCGACCTCATCTCCTTCGCCGAGATGTTCGACAGCTTCAACATGGTCCGCGGCGCCGCCCCGCAAACCCTGGTCCTCGCCGACGGCGACCACGGCTACGGCAACGCCATGAACGTCCAGCGCACCGTCCGCGCCTATGGCCGCGCGGGTGCGGCCGCCATCCTGATCGAAGACAAGATCACCCCCCGCGCGCTGACCTCCGCCGGCAAGCCCTGCATCAGCCGCGACGAAGCCCGCATGAAGATCCGCGCCGCCATCGACGCGGCGAAGGACTCCGGCATCCTCATCCTCGCCCGCACCGATTGCCGCCCCACCCAGGGCATCGACGAGGCCCTGGCCCGCATCGAGATGTACGCCAAGGAAGGGGCCGACATCCTGTTCCTCGACAGCCCCGCCTCCCACGACGAATACCGCATGGGCGTCGAGGCCGCCGGCGGCAAGCCCTGCTTCAACGTCCTCTCCCCCGGCCCGGGCCCGATCCCCTCGCGCGACGAAGCCATCAAGCTCGGCATCAAGATCGGCACCTACCCGACCATCATGCTCTCCCCCGCCGCCAATGCCATGCTCCAGGGCCTCGCCGCCCTGAAGGCCGGCGCCAACACAAGCGACCTCGCCCTCCCCGGCGCCCAGCACCGCGACCTCATGGGCTACCCGGCCTACGACGAACAGGCCGCCCCCTACCGCCTCGGCTGACCCAACAACGTGCGGGGCCGCTCAGCCCCGCACGTCTCCCACCACCCGCGCCCGAACCCGCAGCGAATCCCCCGGCAGATAGGCGATCGGGATATCCTCCTGGTCCACCAGCACGATGCTGCCCGGATCGGCCCCCGCCCGAATGGCCCGCTCCGCCGCGATCTCCCTGGCGCGCGCCATCGCCGCCTCCCGCCCCATCCCCTGGAACACCTGGTCCACCTCCCCGCTCACCTGCGCGATCGCCGCCCCCAGCGCATTCGCCACTCCCTCATTCGCCACCCGCACCACCCGCGACACCCCCGGCAGGGCATCCGGCACCAGGAACGCCCCACCCCCCCCCGCCACCAGCGGCCGCGCCACCGCATCGGCCCGCATCCGGTCCACGGCGTCCCCGACGATCGCATGGATGCGCGCCACCGCCGCCGCCACGAACCCCCGGTCCAACCCGGCCACACGCGCCGGATCCCCCAACCGAACCAACCCCGCCGCGACGGCCACATCGGTGCAGGTCAGATCCGGCCCCCCGAACACAAGCGCCCGCTCCCGCAACCGATACCCCACGCTCACCGGCCCGATCCGCTCCGGGTCCACGGGGTCAACCAGCGTCCCACCCCCCAACCCCACCGAAACCAGATCCGGCATCCGGAACAGCGTCCGAACCCCGCCCACCTCCACCACGTTGTTCGCCTCGCGCGGAAACCCCGCGACAAGACTGCCCACATCCGCCGTCGTCCCCCCGACATCCACCACCATGGCGTCGGTCAGTCCCGAGAGGAACGCCGCCCCCCGCAACGAATTCGTCGGCCCCGAGGCGAACGACCGCACCGGATAGGAAGCCGCTTCGTCCGCCCCCACCACCGTCCCGTCGTTCTGCGTGATGAACAGCGGCGCATCGATGCCCGACCCCGCCAACGCCGCCCGGAACCCATCGACCGTCCGCCGCGCCAGCGGCAGCAACGCCGCGTTCAGCAGGCACACATTCTCCCGCGCCAGCAGCCCGATCCGCCCCAACTCATGCGACCGCGTCACCGCCACCCAAGGCGCCAGCTCCGCCAGCACGGCCTCCGCCGCAAGCTCCCCGTCCGCATTCAGCGGCGAGAACACCCCGCACACTCCGACCGCCGCCACCCCCGCCATCTCGACCGCCGCCGCCCGCATCGCGTCGGCGTCGAACGGCACCAACTCGCGCCCGTCCACCTCATGCCCACCCCGGATCATCGCGACCGGGCCTTCCACCACCGCCCGCAACGCCGCCGGCCAGTCGACAAACGGCGGCAACGTCGCCGCCGCCGGCAGCCCGACCCGAACCGCCCCGATCCGCGCCAGCCCCCGCCGCTGCACCACCGCATTGGTGAAATGCGTCGTCCCGATCATCACCGCACCGACGCGGGACGCCCCGATCCCCGCCCCGTCCAGCACGGCCCGCAGCGCCGCGAGAATCCCGCCGGTCACATCCTCGGTCGTCGCCGTCTTGACGACATGCACCACGTTCCGCCCGTCGAGCAGAACGGCGTCGGTGTTGGTGCCGCCGACATCGATGCCGATCCTGATCATCGCGAGAACACCGGTGCGTAATCGATATCGTAGCCGAACGCCCTGGGCCCGACATGCGCCAGCCCCTTCGGCGTCGTCAGCAACGCCGGTGCGGCCAGCGCGATCACCGTCACCCGCTGCCCGAACCGCACCGTCTCGGTCCCGATCGCCTCGCCCGAGACGCTGTCCATCACGATCACCAGATCCGGCACCGTCGCGGCCACCGCGTCGTCCTTCCAGGCGATCGACCACTCGTTCTGGAAGTCGATCCGCATCGCATGCCCCTCATCCTCGTCGAGCCCCTCGATCCGCACCGTCCCGCGCAGCCACCCCTCGGTCGCCCGTCGCATCACATCGGCCACCTTGCCGCGGAACAGCACCATGCCACCCTCGCTCGCCACCACCGCCGCCACCGGATCGACATGCGCCGTCCGCGCCGCGCGCACCGCCCGCCCGATCCGCAGCGCCCAGGACAGCGTATGCAGGCAGCTCGCCCGCTTCACCTCCGCCCCGGTGCGCGGCGCCTTGCAGGTGGCCGCCGTGGACCCGAGCACCACGCACATCCGCCGCGTCATCCGCTCCATCCACGCCCAATCCACCGCGTCGGCGAAGATGATGCTGTTGGCGCGGACATCGACCATCGTCCAGGGTGCGGCGGAGAGGTCGCAGATCGCGAAGCTGGTCATGTCCGCCTGCGGAAACGCGCGGCCCATCGCGTCGCAATCCACCACCGGCAGGCCGAGGATCTGCGCCGCGAGCACCGACTGGAACGCGTTGTTGCCGCCGATCTCCCACAGCATCAGCGCATCGAACTTCCGCCCGAGATGCGCCTCCATCATCGTGACCGTGTGCGCGATCACCGGCCCGTCGCACATGCGCTCCTGCATCGCCAGCGGCGCGCCCATCTGGCCGACGCAGCCGATGAGCGCGTCGTCGTCCAACGCCAGCGGATCGACCACGCGCACGCCCTTGCCCGAAGCGAGGTGCAGCTTGGCCTCCAGCAGCGAGAAATACGGATCGCCGCCGCCGCCGGTGCCGAGAATCCAGGCGCCGGTGGCGAGGTCCTCGAGGTCGGTCATCGTGAGGTCGAAGGGGGCGTAGGGCATGGGCATCAGGCTGGCGCCGGAGCGGGGAGGCTGTCCAGGGGGGGTGTAAACAACGCTTTACGTGCTCGCTGGCGCGCGAGGACAACGCATTGATATCATACGATGGAATGGTTCATGCTTAACCGAGCGGCAACAGGCAACGCGGCAGCAGGGCGGGACGGCGATGGACATGCGGTGGATTGGGGCGACGGCAGGGGCCGCGGCGGTGGCCGGCGGGCTCCTGGCGGCGCCGGCGCAGGCGGCGCTGCTCGACGGCGGGTCGCGGGGGATCGCCCTGGCGCGCACGGCCCAAGGCATTTCGACCCAGGACCTGTCGTTCGGCCAGTTCAACCCGGCGCTGGGCACGCTGACCGGGGTGAGCCTGGATTTCGTCCTCGGCCAGAGCGGCCTGTCGGTGACCGCCGGCTTCCAGGATAGCCTCCTGGCCACCGTGTCGGCGCAGGGCTTCGCGGCGATGACGCTGTCCGTCGGCGCCCAGGCGGTGCTGCAGGGCGGCTATGCGGCCGCGGCGCAGTGCGCCACCGTGGTGCCGGAGATCCTGTTCTGCAGCGAGACCGTCGATCAGCTCACGCCGCTGGGCGGCAGCTTCGGGCCCACGCCGCTGCCGCTGCCCGACACGCTCTGGGCGCCGTTCATCGGCTCCGATACCGTGGCGCTGACGGCGGCGATGGACGTTTCGCTCACCACCCAGTTCCAGGGCTTCCTGCTCGGGACCAATGCCAGCACCGTGATGGCGGGGTGGGGTGGGATCGCCACGATCACCTACAGCTACACCGAGGCGGCCACGACGCCGGAGCCGGCGAGCCTGGCGCTGCTGGGCATCGGGCTCGGGCTGCTCGGGCTGGCGCGCCGCCGGGGCTGAGGGTCAGCCGACCGCCACGCGGGCCGATGCGCGGGCGCTGCGCCCTCTCGCGTCGGTCCAGGTGACGGTGAATTCGGCGCTGCGCTCCATGCGCACGAAGATCACGTGGTAGGGGTTGGCCGCCGTGCCGTTGCGCAGGTCGGCGGCGAAGAGCAGGTCGCCGTCGCGGCGGATTTCCAGCCGCTCGACCAGGTCGCGCGCGGCGCCGCCGTGCAGGCCGGTTTCCATCGGATGGTCGATCAGCGTGCGGATCTCGATCACCTCGCCGGGGCGGGCGCGGGACGGGATGCGCAGGCGCGGCGTGCCGGGCAGTGTGCTCACGCCCCCCTCCTCATGAAAGGCACCCCCCGCGGGTGACCTTCAGCGTGGCGCTGGCGCGGCGGACCGTGCCGTTGGCGTGCACGGCCAGGGCGATGATCGCCTGCTCCTCGGCCACGCGGATGCGCGTCTGCACCTCGGCGCGGGCCAGGCCCGGGAACAGGTGGAAGCTGGCGACGCCTGGGGTCGGGTTGCGGGTGGCGAAGACATGGATGGCGGCGACGTGGTCGCCCTCGGTCATCGGGCTGTCGACCAATACGGTCAGCGGCACCTGGGCGCCGTTCTCGGCCACGGCGGGGACGCGCAGCTCGATGCCGCCCTCGACGGGGTTCGCGTCGCCCACCGCCTCGCGGATCGCTGCTTCCAGGGCGCTATCGTCGGCCGTGGCATGGCGCGGCAGCAGCGCGAGGGCGGCGGCGCCGGCGAGGACGAAGCGGCGCGGGGTCATCCGAAGGTGTCCTCGGTGATGCTGCGGTACCAGGCATCGGCGTAGACCGCCTCGAAGCGCCGCTGGTCCGGCAGGTCGCCGCGCGGGGAGACACCGCCGGAATTGGGCACCTCGGCGATGCCCGTTGCCGTCGGGCGGAACACGCCGACGATCGAGATGCCGTACTCCGGTCCGACATGGCTGTAGCAGGTGTTGAAATACACCGCCTCGGGCGGCGCCTCGCCGCGCAGCAGGGCGGCGGCGCTGGCGACGGCCTGCTTGGCGGTGTTGTTGGCGACGAAGCCGCTTTTGGGCATCGGCGCGCCGTTGTTGGCGTCGCCGACCACATGGATGCCGGGGGCGGCCTTGGCCTCGAAGGTGCGCGGGTCGACCGGCACCCAGCCGGCGGCATCGGCCAGGCCCGCGTCGATGGCCAGGCGGGCGGCGGATTGCGGCGGGATGACGTTGGCGACGGCCACCTGGTGCTTCACGCCGAACTCGGTCTCCAGCGTGCGGGTGGCGGCATCGACGCGGACGACCTTGCCATCCTTCGAGAGCGGCACCCATTCGATCATGTCGCCATACAGCTGCTTCCAGCCGTCCTGGAACAGGGCCTGCTTGCTGAAGGCGTCCTTGGCGTCCAGTGCGAGGATCTTGGCGCGCGGCTTATGCTTCTTGAGGTATTCGGCGATCATGCCGATGCGCTCGTAGGGGCCGGGTGGGCAGCGGAACGGGTTGCCGGGGATGGCGATGCCGACGACGCCGCCATCGTCCATGGCTTCGAGCTGGCGGCGCAGCAGGCTTGTCTGGCGGCCGTCGGCGGGGATCCAGGCATGGGGGAGCAACTGGCTGGCGGCTTCGTCGTAGCCCTCGATGGCACCCCAGCGCAGCGCGATGCCCGGGGAGAGGATGGCGCGGTCGTAGCCGAGCGTCGCGCCGCCGCGCAGGCGCATGGTTTTCGCGACGGGGTCGATGCCGTCCACCCAGTCCTGCACCACCTTGACGCCGCGGGCGCGCAGGGCGTCGTAGGAATGGGTGATGTCGTCCATGCCGAGGCGGCCGGCAAGGACGAGGTTGCCGTAAGGGCAGGTGACGAAACGGGCCTGGGGTTCGACCAGCGTGACGTCGAGCCAGGGGTAGGCGAGGCGGGCGAAGCGGGCGGCCGAGGCGCCGCCGAAGCCGCCGCCGACGACGACGAGTCGGGCGGCCCCCTGGGCGCGGGCGATGGAAGGGCGGGCGAGGGTGGCGGCGGTGGCGGCCGCCCCAGCTGCGGCAAGGAAACCACGACGCGAGAGTGTGGAAATCATCGGGCGCCTCCGGCGGGCAGGGCGGCGAAATGCGCGGCGATGGCGGCGATCTCGGCGTCGGTGTAGCCGCGGGCGATGCGGCCCATGATGGTGGCGGGGCGTTCATTGGCGCGGAAGGCGGTCATGGCGGCGACAAGCTCGGTTGCTGGCCGTCCGGCGAGGCCGGGCACGGGGGTGATGCCGCCGCCGGCCGTGCCATGGCAGCCGAGACATCCCTGGGCCGCCAAGGGGGCCTGGGCCATGGCGGCGGCCGGGACGAGCAGCAGGGTGAGTCCGAGGGCGGCTTCGCGGCGCATCGTGGCCTCCGGTATTACGTAAAAAAATCGTATATCATGGGTGTAATAGGACACGAACGATCGGGGAATTGTCAATTCCCCTGGATCAGGCGTCCCGAATGCCGAAGCCGGGGCGCAGGGCGAGACCTATCCGGTTGCCGAGCAGGGCTGGGAGGATCCATAGCCAGCCATGCAGGCTGCCCGAGGCGATGCCCGAGACATAGGCGCTGATGTTGCAGCCGGCGGCCAGCATGGCGCCGATGCCGAGCAGCAGGCCACCGAGCACCGAGGCGGCGGCCTCGCCGGGAGAGAGGCGAAGGGCGCGGGCGAAGCGGCCGGCCAGGGCGGCGGCGAGGAAGGCGCCGGCGATCATGCCGGCATCCATCGCCGTGGTACGGTCGGCGGCGAGCGGGCGGAGCAGGGCCTCGATGCGGGTCGGGTCTTCCCAGAACGGCCAGAAGGCCGGCTCGTCCCAGCCGAGGGACGCGACCGCCTTCGAGCCCCAGAGCGGGAAGGCGGCGGTGATTGCCCAGGGGCGGCCGATCAGCAGCAGGGTGAGGACGTTCAGCCCGGCGAGCGCCAGCCCGGCCCAGGCGAGGGGCCATGGTCCGCGCAGCCAGGCGCCGCCGCGCCAGCGCAAGGGGGCGGCGCTGCCGTGGCGGGCGCGTTCGAGGCGGGTGGTGATCCAGGCGGCGGCGGCCAGCACCGCGAGCGTGGCACCGATGGCGGGAAAGGGGCCGAGCAGGTCGGCCAGTCCGAGCGCCGGCGGGGCGGGCCAGAAGGTCCACCAGTCGGATTGCCAGGCGGCCAGCGTGGCGCCGGCGACGAAGAACAGCAGGGTGAGCAGCAGGCGCGGGCTGCCGCCGCCGGCGCCGAACAGCGCGCCGCTGGCGCAGCCGCCGCCGAGCTGCATGCCGATGCCGAACAGGAAGGCACCGACCACCACAGCCAGGCCCGGCGCGAACACCAGGCCGCGCACCTCCTGGCCCAGCACGGTGCCGGCCTGGGTGGCCGGCAGGATCAGCAGAGTGGCGGCGGCGATCATCAGCAGCTGGGCGCGCATCTCCGCCCCGCGCCGCTCGGCGAGGAAGCGGCGGAAGGCGCCGGCGAAGCTGAAGGTGGCGTGCAGCATCACCCAGCCGAAGCCGGCGCCCAGCGTCCAGGCGGCGGGCTGGCGCCAGTCCGGCCCGGCGGCGAGCCACGCCGCGCCGCCGAGCAGCAGCGCCAGCGCGACGGCGATCGTCACGACGGGGAAGGGCTCAGGCGGCGACGTGGATCGGGGCGCGGGCGGCGAACCACTCCGGCTTCGCGCGCTCGACCTGGGCGGCGAGCTGGATCAGCACGTCCTCGCAGGCGAAGTTGCCGTGCAGCTGCACGCCGATCGGCAGGCCTTCGCTGTCCAGGCCGGCAGGCAGCGAGATGCCGGGCATGCCGGTCTCGTTGCCGGGCATGGTGTAGCGGCAGGCATCGGCGAGGCGGTTCACCCAGGGGTCGATCTCCTCCTCGGCCAGCAGCGAGTAGGGGCCGTTGGCCTGGGGCACGCGCACGGCGAGGGTGGGGGTGAGCAGCACGTCGTGGCGTTCCATCAGGCGGCCGAAGCTGCGGGTGGTGGCGTTGTTGGCGGCCATCATCGCGAAGATGTCGAACTTGTCGTAGCGGGAATGGGCGAGGAAGTGGCGGTAGGTCATGGTGCAGAGGTGGCGGTTCAGCTCCTGCACCTCCACGCCGCGCTCGCGCGCCATGGCGACGAAGGCGGCGCGGCTGCCGATCCATTGGGTGATGTAGCCGCGCCACATCGTCTCCCAGTCGCAGATGGTGCGGTCGTCGACCTCCTCGACGTGGTGGCCGAGCGATTGCAGCAGCCTGCCGGCCTCCTGCACGCGGGCGGCGACCTGCGGATCGGTGGGCGTGGTGCGGCCCCACAGGCCGGTGGACAGGCCGACGCGCAGGCGGCCGGGCTCGATGGTCAGCGATTCGACGAAGCCGTGCTTCGTCGCGCGCAGCGGCATGAAGGTGCCGCCGTTGGGCATTCTGGAAAGGGTTTCGTAGGCGGCGGCGGTGTCGCGCACGCTGCGGGTGACCACGCCGTCGATGGCGATGCGGCCCATGTATTCGTTCTGGTTCAGCGGGCGGGGCACGCGGCCGCGGCTGGCCTTGAGGCCGACGAGGCCGCAGAAGCTGGCGGGGATGCGCGTCGATCCGCCGCCGTCCGACGACAGGCTGATCGGGGTGACGCCGGCGGCGACGGCCGCCGCCGAGCCGCCGGAGGAGCCGCCCGGGGTGTGGGCGAGGTTCCACGGGTTGCGCGTGACCTTCACGGCGCCGAGGTATTGCGTGGCGGTGTCGAAGGTCATGCCGAATTCGGGCGAGGTGGAGCGGCCGATCGGCACCAGGCCGGCGGCGAGCGTGTTGTCGATCAGCGGGTCGTTGGCGGTGGGCACGAAGCCGCGCCACAGGGCGGAGCCGCTTTCCTGCATGCGCCCGGCCATCGCCTGGCCGAGGTCCTTGACGAAGACTGGCACGCCGTAGAGCAGGCCGGATTTGTCGGGCCGGTCGGTGTCTGGGTTGGCGACGACGTCGTCGTAGAGGCCGAGCACGGCGGCGATCTTCGGGTCCACGCGGGCGACGCCCTCGGCGACCTGGGCGGCGATCTCGCGGGGCGTGACCTGGCCGCCGCGCACCGGGGCGGCGAGCGAGGTTGCGTCGTGGCGGGCCCATTCGTCCCATGCCATCGCCGGTCCGCGTGCGTTCGCCATTGCCCGATCCCCCTGATTGCGCCGGGGGATGCTGCTTGCCGGCGGGGCGGGATGTCAACGAAGCGGGGTCAGGCGGAGGCGAGGCGCTTCGGCTCGAGGGGCGGCGGTTCGACGCGGGCGAGGGCGCGGTCGAGGGCGGCGGCCAGCTCGACCAGCTGGTAGGGCTTGCCCAGTGTTTCCACCCCGGGGGGCGGGGCGACGCTGCTGGCCTGGCCGCCGTAGCCGGTGGCGAGCACGACGGCGATGTGCGGGTAGCGGCGGCGCAGGGTGGCGGCGAGTTCGTTGCCGGTCATGCCGCCGGGCAGCACGACGTCGGAGAACACCGCGTCGAACTGCTCGCCGGCGGACAGGGCCGCCATCGCGGCGGTGGCGCTGGTGATGGTGCGGGCCCGGTAGCCGAGTTCCTCCAGCAGGGAAGCGGCGAATTCGCCGGCGGCCTCGTTGTCCTCCACCACCAGCACCGACTTGCCCTTGGGCGCGCGCATCGCGCCCAGGGTGGCGGCGGTGCCGTCGGGCACCGCGCCGGCGGCGGCGCGGGGCAGCAGGATCGAGACGGTCGTGCCGGTGCCTGGCGTGCTGTCGACATGCAGGTCGCCGCCGGACTGGCGGGCGAAGCCGAAGGCCTGGGGCAGGCCAAGCCCGGTGCCGCGGCCGGGCTCCTTGGTGGTGAAGAAGGGCTCCATGGCGCGGGTGAGCACGGCCGGGGCCATGCCGATGCCGGTGTCGGCGACCTCCAGGCAGACATAGTCCCCACCCTTTCTGCCAGTGTCGGGGCGCTCGCCGTCCGCCGGCAGGATGGCGTTGCGGGTGCGCAATGTCAGCCTGCCGCCCTGCGGCATCGCGTCGCGCGCGTTGACCGCGAGGTTGAGCACCGCGAGCTCCAGCTGGCCGGGGTCGGCGTGCACCGGCCAGAGGTCGGGGGCGAGGGCGGTTTCGACCTGCACGCCGCGGCCGAGCGTTTGGCGCAGCAGGGCGGACATGGCGAGCAGGCGGGCGTTGAGGTTGAAGGTCTCGGGCGTGAGCGGCTGCTGGCGGGCGAAGGCGAGCAGGCGGCCGGTGAGTTCGCGGGCGGTGTCCCCGGCGCGCTCCATGCCTTCCAGCACGGCGAGGCGGCGGGCATCGGTGAGGCCGGGGCGGCGCAGCAGGGCGGCGCCGCTGCCGACCACCTGCAGCAGGTTGTTGAAGTCGTGCGCCACGCCGCCGACCAACTGGCCGAGGGCGGCGAGCTTTTCCGACTGGCGGGCGGCCTCCTCGGCGCGGCGCTTCTCGTCGGCGGCGCGCAGCAGGGCGGCGGTGCGCGCCTCCACCAGCGCCTCCAGCTCGGCATGGCTGCGCGCGAGGGTTTCGCGCGCCTCGCGCTCCGCGGTCATGTCCTGGAGCGACATGGCCAGGCGGTCGTCCTCCAGGCGGATGGCGGCGTTGCGGAACCAGCCGCGGAAGCGCGGGGTGCGCAGCTCGATCTCCACCTCGCCGCCCGGCTCCTCGCCGGCCAGGATGCGCCGGAAGCGGGGGAACATGTTCGGCTCGTCGCGCGCCTCCGGCACCTGCTGCAGCAGGCGGCCGCCGACCAGGCTGCCCGGGGCGGCGCCGACCAGGCGGTGTGCGGCGGGGTTGGCGTATTCGACCTCGAAATCGACCACCTCGCCCGCGGCGTCGCGCACCGCGCGGTGGATCGCGAAGCCCACGGGCGAGAGGTCCTGGAAGGCGCGGAAGCGGGCCTCGCTGTCGCGGCGCGCCGCGTCGGCCCGGCGTTCGGCGGTGATGTCGACCAGGACGCCGGCGGAGCGCACCGGGACGCCGTTCCGGTCGCGTTCGACCCGCCCGCGTGCCATCAGCCAGCGCGGGCCGCCATCCTCGGCCGGGGCCGCGGTGCGGAAGACGACTTCGTACAGGCCGGTTTGGCTGGCACGCTGCGATGCCGCGCGCACGCCGGGCCGGTCGTCCGGGTGGGTCAGGGCAATCGATTCCTCCCAGGTATAGTCCTCGCCTTTCGCACCCATCATCGCCATCGCCCTGGCCGACTGCCGGCCGCGCCGGGTGCGTGGATCCGTCTCCCACACGCCGACGCCGGCGGCCTCGGTGGCCAGGCGCAGGCGGGCCTCGCTGTCGGCCAGCGCGATCTCGGCGCGGCGCTGGGCGGTGACGTCGAGCATCACGCCGGCGGCGCGGACGGCGGTGCCGTCGGCATCGAACTCCACCCGCCCGCGCGCCAGCACCCAGCGGGGCCCGCCATCGGGCGCCGGTTGCCGGGCGCGGAAGGAGACGGTGTATTCGCCGTCCTGCTGCGCCGAGGCCTGGGTTGCCTTCACTGCCGCGAGGTCGTCGGGGTGGACCAGCGCCAGGGTTTCCTGCGCGGTGAAGTGCGTGGTTGTCCCGCCGAGGATGCCCATCGCCTCCAGCGAGCGCACGCCCGTGCCGGTGCGCAGGTCGACCTCCCAGGTGCCGACGCCGGCGCCTTCGGTGGCCAGGCGCAACCGGGCCTCGCTGTGGCGCAGCGCGGTGGTGCGTTCGGCCACGCGGCGTTCCAGCATGGCGTTGGCCTCGGCCAGCCGGCGCTGGCCGCCCTGCACCATCAGGCCCAGCACCGACAGCGCCAGCACCGCCGGCAGGGCGAAGGCCAGGTGGGTCACCGCCTCGCGCCGCCAGCGCGCCACGATGGCCGCGCGGGTTCGCCCGGTGCCGATGAACAGCCCGGGCCATCCGTCGATCGCGCGGAAGGCGATCAGGCGGACCGTGCCGTCGATGCGCGACGATGCCTCCAGCACGCCGCGGGTTCCGCTGACGAGTGCCGCGGCGATCGGCCCTTCTGGCTGGAGCGGGGGCGGGGGGGCGTTGAAGGAGGGAAAGCGCGCGAGCACGTGGCCGTCGGCGCGGATCAGGGTGACGCTGTCGCTCTCGCCCTGCAGCAGCCGCCGGAGCCCGGTGGAGATCTCGCGCGGATCGATCGAGACATTGGCCTGGCCGTCGTAGGTGCCGGCGGGCAGACCGTTGCCGGTGTCGCGGCGCGGGCGGGAGACGGCGAAGAACAGGTTGCGCTCCGCCCGGCCCTCATAGACGCGCGTGACGACGGTGGGAGGCGGATCGGGGCGCAGGAAATGGGTGTGGAACTCGCGGTCGGCGAGGTCCACGTCGGGCACCGGATAGACGCTGGCGCTGACCAGCAGGCGGGCGTTGCGGTCGGTGACATAGGCGGTGGTGACCTGGGGCAGGCTCGGGACCATCGCGCGCAGCGCCTCGTGCAGGTCCTTCTCGCGGGCGCGGATCTCGGCGTCGGACAGGCCGCGCAGCAGGTCGTTCACGCGGTCGGCGGCAGCCTTGTGGCCATCGAGCAGGCGGCGGGCATATTCGGCGGAGGCGTCGCTGGCATGGACCAGTTCGGTCTCGGCGGCGTTCCATGTGCTGCGCCACGACATCCACGCCCCGGCGCCGGCGACGAGCAGCGGCAGCACGATCGCACCGGCCAGCAGCCAGGCCAGCGGCGCGCCGCGCCGGGCGGCGGTGCGCTCGGCCGGTCGGGATGGAAGCGTCTCGGCAACGGGGCTCATCCGGTGGCTCTTCACTGCTGCGGTTCGGTGCGGTGCGGCGCCGGCTGGAGCGTGCTGGCGTTGCGGATCCGGGCCGGATCGCTGCCGGTGTTCGGGGTTCTTCGAAGGACCGTGTCGCCGCCGCCATCTTTCGGCGCGCGGGGAAAGGCCTGTCAAGCAAACGTCCGCGTGCGGCGGGGTCCATCCATTCGGGAGGCAGATTCAGAATTCGGCGCGCATGGCGCGGGATGCGGCGGGAATCCGCGCCGTTCCCGACCTTGCCGGCCGTGGCCGCGGGAGGGGCGCGTGCCATGCATCCGCGTTCACATTCCTGCGAGGCGCGGCAAGTGCGCGGGGTGCTGGCACGGCGGGTTCGCGCCGCCTACGATTGCGCCGGCAGCAGGAGAGGCGCCCCCATGACCACCTTCGCCACGCTCAGCCGCGGCTTCGCCGAGGGGCTCGGCTCGCCGCGTGACCTGCTGGAATCCTGCCTGGCCCGTATTGCCGAGCGCGAGCCCGTGGTGCGGGCCTTCGCGGCCCTCGATCCCGACGCGGCGCGGCGCGCGGCCGATGCGGCGACGGCGCGCTGGCGGGCAGGCACGCCGCTTTCGGCGATCGACGGGATGCCGGTGGCGCTGAAGGACATCCTCGAGACCGCCGACCTGCCGACCGGGTTCGGCTCGCCGGTGTTCGCGGGCATGCGCGGCGGGCGGGATTCGGCGGCGGCCTACGCGCTGCGCCGGGCCGGGGCGGTGATCGTGGGCAAGGCGGTGACGACCGAGTTCGCCGACATGGTGGCGGGGCCGACGACCAACCCGCACGATGCGGCGCGCACGCCGGGCGGGTCCTCCAGCGGCTCGGCGGCGGCGGTGGCGGCGGGGATGGTGCCGGTGGCGCTGGGCAGCCAGGTGGGCGGGTCGATCCTGCGGCCGGCGAGCTTCTGCGGGGTGGTGGGGTTCAAGCCGAGCTTCGGGGCGCTGAACCGCGGCGGGATCAGCGACCAGTTCAGCCAGAACGTGCTCGGCACGCTGTCGGCCACGCTGGAGGATGGCTGGGCGGTATGCCATGCGATCGCATCGATCGTCGGCGGCGATCCCGGCCATCCGCCGTTCGTGGGCGGGCCGGCGCCGCTGCCGCCGCGCAAGCCGGGGACGCTGGCCGTGCTGCAGACCGCCGGCTGGGCCGTGGCGGAGCCCGGGGCGATCGATGCGTTCCAGGATTTCCTGCGGCTGCTGGCGCGCGAGGGCGTGCATCTGATCGACCGCAGCACCTCGCCGCGCGTGGCGCTGCTGGAGGAGGCGATCGCCGAGGCCGGCGCGGTTTCGATGGGGATCAACAACTGGGAGAAGGCCTGGCCGCTGGGCGAGTTGGAGACGCGGCACGGCGAGGGGATCAGCGCGCATCTGCGCGAGGGCATCGCGGCGGGGCGGCGGATGACGATGGAGGAATACCGCGTGCTGCTGCACCGGCGCGACATGATGCGCGCGCGGCTGGCGCTGCTGGCTGACGAGGCGGATGCCTGCATCACGCTCTCGGCGCCGGGGGCCGCGCCGGTGGGGATCGCGCATACCGGGAACTCGATCTTCAACGTGCCGGCCTCGGCGCTGCGCTGCCCGGCGATCTCGCTGCCGCTGCTGTCGCTGGGCGGGATGCCGCTGGGGGTGCAGTTGCTGGGGCAGCCGCAGGGGGAGCGGGCGCTGTCGGGGGTGGCTGGGTATGTGGCGGCGCTCAGGAAGTGAAGCGGTTCTTTTTTGAAAAAAAGAACCAAAAAACTTTTGTCCATTGCATGGGAGCTGAACGGTTGAGCGCGGTGCAAAGGGTGAAAAGTCTTTTTGCTTCTTTTTCTTCAGAAAAAGAAGACTCTTGCTTGCTTCCGCTTACCGGTGCGTCGGCCCCGGGCTATCGTAGTGTTCGTTTCAGGAGGGCGTGGGCATGACCGGCGAGGCGATGGTTTCAGGCTGGGTGGCCCCTGGCTTCGATGGTGTGCACGACGCGTTCGTGGCCAATTTCCGGCGCGACGAGGCGGACTGCGAGCTGGGCGCGTCGCTTGCGGTTTATCTTGATGGGCGCTGCGTGGTTGACCTGTGGGGCGGGTTCACCGATCCGGCGCGGACCAAGCCGTGGGCGCGGGACACGCTGGTCAATGTGTGGTCGGCCAGCAAGGGGATCGTGGCGATAGCCGTGGCGATGCTGGTGGACCAGGGGCGGGCCGCGTACGACGATCCGGTGGCGAAGCACTGGCCGGAATTCGCGGCGGCGGGGAAGGGGGCGATCACGCTGGGGCAGATCCTGTCGCACCAGTCCGGGTTGAACGGGTGGGAGGTGCAGACCGGGTTCGACGATTTGTATGACTGGCCGACGGCCACGGCGCGGCTGGCGGCGCAGGCGCCGTTCTGGCCGCCTGGGACAGCGGCGTCGTATCACGCTCTGACGCATGGGTTCCTGGCGGGCGAGGTGGTCCGGCGCATCACCGGGCAGGACGTGGGCGGGTTCGTGCGCGACGCGATCGCGGGGCCGCTGGGGGCGGATTTTCATATCGGCCTCGCGGCGGCGCTGGACTGGCGGGTGGCGGAGCTGGTGCCGCCGCCGCCAGCCAATGCGATTCCAGGCGGGCCGGGGCTGGCGGAGATTCCGCGTCGCGCCGTCACCAACCCGACGCCGGACGCGGCGCTGGCCAATACGCGGGCCTGGCGCGGGGCGCAGATTCCGGCGGCGAACGGGCATGGGTCGGCGCAGGGGCTGGCGCGGATCTATGGCGCGCTGGCCAATGGCGGGGTGCTGGACGGGGTGCGGCTGCTGTCGCCCGAGGGGATCGGGCGCCTGGCGGCGCCGCGCCATCCGGGGCCGGACCTGATGCTGGGGCCGCGCGTGTGGGGGGCGGGGGTGTCGATGGGCGTGGTGCCGGCGTTCGGCCCGCATGCCGATACGTTCGGGCACACCGGCTGGGGCGGGGCGTTCGGCTGCGCCAACCCGCGCCGGCGGGTGGCGATCGGCTATGTCATGAACCGGATGGGCGGGCAGGTGGCGGCCAATCCGCGCGCCACCAGCCTTGCGGCCGCGGTGTTCGCCGCGCTGGGGGATTGAGGCCGGGGCGGATACCCCGGCGCCTCAGGACCCGTCAGTTGGGCCGCCCGGTTCGCCACGCGGTTTCGGCGGCGCGGGAGAGCGCGGCGGCGATCGACTTGGATTTGTCGTGCAGGTAGTGGTAGCGCGCCTTGCACTCGGGGAACTGCTTGAGGTGCTGGCGGGTGATCGCGAGGTATTCGAGCGATTCCTCCAGCGACAGGCCGCACAGCACTTCGTTGCCGCGGCGGTCCACGGCGATCGAGTGGACCTCGGAGAAATAGAGCCGGTCGGGGCCGGCGAGGGGCAGGCGGTTCACCATGGATCAACACTCCGTGAGACTGGATCGCAATTGCGCTATCGCGCGGCTGGATGCAAGCGTGGATTTTCGATGTTTGCAGTCCGCAGCGATAGAGTTGCGCATGGAACGCATACAGAATTCGTTTCCGCAGGCTGGTCGCGGGCCTCTGCGAAGCTCGATGCCTCCTCGTACCGGACGAAAGCTCCGCGCGACCGGGCAAAATGCACACGATGAAAAGTAATTAGAACGAATTCGCAATTAAAGACTTGCTTTTGTTGCATATCGGGCTTGCGAGGGCCGCCCGCCCCTGGTCGGGCCTGGGGCTGAACGGGCAGCCGGAGCGGTGCGGACGTTGCAGGCGCGGCAAGTCCACCCATGTGAGCGAAGTTGCCTCGCGGCCGGCCTTGGCCCGGGGACTGCCTGGGGGATCGTCCAGGGGAAGATGAGGGAAGCCACCAAGATGCCGCCACCGCCCGCCGACGCCGACGATGCTCCCGCTCCCGCCTCGATCCAGCCCGTCTCCGCGCGCATCCGCAACCGCATCCGCGAGGCCCGCAAGCGCTTCCATGCCAATGACAACATCAGCGACTTCCTGCTGCCCGGCGACCTCGAGGCGCTGCTGGACGAGGTGGCCGGCAAGATGCAGGGCGTGCTGGAAAGCCTGGTGATCGACACCGAGAGCGACCACAACACGCAGGATACCGCGCGCCGCGTGGCCAAAATGTACCTGAACGAGGTGTTCCGCGGCCGCTATGCCGCCCCGCCGCCGGTGACCGAGTTCCCCAACGCCGAGAACCTCAACGAGCTGATGATCGTGGGGCCGATCACGGTGCGCAGCGCCTGCAGCCACCATTTCTGCCCGATCATGGGGCGGCTGTGGATCGGGCTGATGCCCAATGAACATTCCAACCTGATCGGGCTTTCCAAATATGCCCGGCTGGCCGACTGGGTGATGAGCCGGCCGCAGATCCAGGAGGAGGCGATCGCCCAGATCGCGGACCTGCTGATGTCCAAGGTGACGCCCGACGGGCTGGCCGTGGTGATGGAGGCCGACCATTTCTGCATGCACTGGCGCGGCGTGAAGGACAGCCAGACCAAGATGATCAACAGCGTCATGCGCGGCTCGTTCCTCAAGGACCCGGCGCTGCGCCGGGAGTTCCTCTCGCTGATCAACCTCAAGGGCTGACCCTGAAGATGCTTGTCCGCTGCCTCTATGCGAGCCGCGCCCGCCAGCCCCTGGTGCCCGCGACCACCGATGCCATCCTGGAGCAGTCGCGCCGCAACAACCCGGCGCGCGGCATCACCGGGTTGCTGTGCTACGTCGACGACGTGTTCGTGCAGGTGCTGGAGGGCGGGCGCGACCCGGTGTGCGACCTGTTCGCCACCATCGTGCGCGACGACCGCCATCACTCCGTGCGCCTTCTCGCCTACGAGGAGATCGGCGAGCGGCGGTTCGGGCACTGGAACATGGGCCAGGTGAACATCGCCCGCGTGAACACGGCGCTGCTGCTGAAATACTCGGAGAAGCCGGTGCTGGATCCCTTCGCCGCCTCGGGGGCGGCCACGCTGGCGCTGCTGCACGAGCTCGTGGACACTGCCCAGATCGCCACCCGCGGCGCCTGACCCCAGGGAGGATCCCCGATGTACGACGTCCACTACTGGCCCACCCCGAACGGCAAGAAGGTGACGATCCTGCTGGAGGAGCTGGGCGTTCCCTACCGTGTCGTGCCGGTGAACATCGGGCGCGGCGACCAGTTCACGGCCGAGTTCCTGCGCATGAATCCCAATCACCGCATGCCGGTGCTGGTCGATACCGCGCCGGCCGATCGCAGCGGTGGGGGCGGTGCGCCGATCGCCATCTTCGAATCCGGCGCCATCATGCAGTACCTGGCCGAGAAGCACGGGCGGTTCCTGCCGGCCGACACGCGCGGGCGCACCGAGGTGATGCAGTGGGTGTTCTGGCAGATGGCGAACCAGGGGCCGAAGCTGGGCGAGTGCGGTCATTTCCGGCGGCTGGGGGACAGCAAGGGCGACCAGTCCTACGCAGTGCGCCGCTTCACCGACGAGGCCAACCGGCTGTACGGCGTGCTGAACAACGCGCTGCACAGCCGCCGCTACCTGGCGGGCGACACCTATACCATCGCCGACATGATCTGCTTTCCCTGGACGGTGAACTGGAAGGGGCAGGGGCAGGACATCGCCGAGTTCCCCTATTTCGCGCGCTGGCATAACGAGCTGGCCGCGCGCCCGGCGGTGCAGCGGGGCCTGGCGGTCGGAGCGGACCTGCCGGACGATCCGAATTCGCTCTCCCAGGAGGAGAAGGACCGGCGGGCGGCCATGCTCTACAACCAGCGCGCCCGCCCGGCGCCCGAAGGCGGGATGCTGACCATCCCCGGCTAAGCGATTAACGCCGGGTCCTTGGCGGCCCGGCTCAGCCCACTGCAACCTTGTGCCTGCCCGCGCCGCCCGGCTTTCCCGCCGGGCGGCGTTGTTGTGTGCAGTTTTGTAAATTCCTTACCGGATTGGCGCCCAATCCCTACCGGAGTGTTGCTTTCTGCCCGCTCCATGGCATAAAGTCCGGTTAATTAGACGTTTCTTTCAGAGCTCTTTCCGTCCTGCCGGACGGGGCGGATTTCTGGAAGGGACTGGAAGGCGGCAAAACTTTCGGCTGCACCCCGTTTCGTCAACGCCGTGAACAAGCTGTTTCCCGGAGTGGTGTCTTGATCGTCCATCGCGCCATCTGGCTCACATTCTTCGCCATCGGGGCCGCTGCCCTGATTGCCGTACTGGGCGCGTTCGACGCCTGGGCCACCGCCTATGCCTTTCCGGGCACCGAGGCCTATTGCCGCGGCACGCTGGTCGGCAATGTCCCGGTGTCGCGTGCGCCGTTATGTGCGGCCCTGTGGTTCAACGAGGCCAAGACGTGGGTGTTCTACGCCCGCGACATCGTGGCGCAGGGCGGCCAGGGCGCCTACCTGCGCGAGTTGCTGCGCACGGCTGATATTGGGCTCTGCGTTGTCGGCGGGACGGCGATCGGCGTGGCGCTGAACTGGCTGTGGGCCACGGCGATGACCCAGGTGACGCAGGCGAGCATCGCCGGGTCCTATTCGCTGCTGCACGGGCTGGCGCACATGCTGGGGCGTCGTACCGCCTGAGCGCTTAAATGGGCGGGCCGCCGCGCCACCAGGCGTCCTTCTTCATCGTTCCTTCATGTGCATCGGGCCTACTGAGGTTCGGCGCTGTCCCGCTCGTTCGGGCCGCCAGGATCAGTCCCACCGCCAAAAAATGGCCCGCACATGTATCGCTCCATCTGGCTGTACTATTTCGTCAGCGGCGCACTCGGCCTGGGGGCCGGGCTGCCTGCCATCGATGTGTGGGTTGCGGGCGTGTTGCCGTCCGCCACAACGCAGGCCTGCCTGATGGCCGACCCGCTCGCCGGGATCAGCCGCGCGGACATTGCCCTGTGCCTCGCCAGTTGGCTTCTCCAGGGCCGCGACCTCGCTTTCCATGGCATCGACATCCTGACCGGCGCCCATGTCGGCATGCGCATGGCCGGCTGGCTGCGCGTGGTCGATACCGCCGTGATCTTCGCTGGCTGCCTCGCCGTCGCGCTCGCGCTGCTGTGGCTGTGGGCGAGCGCCATGACGCGGTTCGCCGCCCTGTCCCTCTCCGGCACCTACACCCTGATGCGCGCCATCGCGATGCTGCTGGCACCCCGCCGGGCGTGAGCGCTGCGGATCGGCTCAGCGCAACGCCGCGAAGAACGCCCGCAGCAGGGCGGCCGCCTCGCTCTCGCGCACGCCGCCCACCACCTCCGGTCGGTGCTGCGCGGCCGGTGCGTCGTAGATGCGTGCGCCATGCTCCACGCCACCGCCCTTCGGGTCATAGGCGCCGAACACCACGCGGCGGATGCGGAACAGCCCGGCCGCCGCGGCGCACATCGCGCAGGGTTCCAGCGTCACCACCAGGTCGCAACCGACCAGCCGGGGCGAGCCCAGCGCCCGCGCCGCCGCCCGCAGCGCGATCATCTCGGCATGGGCGGCCGCGTCGTGGTCCGATTCCACCCGGTTGCCGGCGCGCGCCAGGATGCGCCCGTCCGGCCCCAGCACCACGGCACCGACCGGCACCTCGCCGCGCGCGGCCGCCGCCCGGGCCTCGTCCAGCGCGGCCTGCATCCCATCCGCTCGCGCATCCATCACCGGCATCCTTGCCTCAGCCTCGCCCCGGGGGGTAGCAACGCGCCATGAACACACGCAGGCCACCGACCATCGGCGTCACCCTCGACAGCGAGAAGCCCGGCGGCTACTCGAAATACCCCTGGTATGCGCTGCGCACCAACTACATGGATGCCGTCGCCGCCACCGGCGGGCTGCCCATGGCGCTGCCGCACCATGCCGACCTCGCCGAGGCGATGCTCGACCGCATCGATGGGCTGATCGTCACCGGCGGGGCCTTCGATGTCGACCCGTCGCTGTATGGCGACGGCGCCCGGCACGACACCGTGGTGCTGAAGGAGGGGCGGACCGCGGCCGAGCTGGCGCTGGTGCGCGGCGCATTGGCGCGCAACATGCCGGTGCTGGGCATTTGCGGCGGCGAGCAGTTGCTGGCCGTGGCACTCGGCGGCAAGCTGATCCAGCACATCCCCGATGCCATCCCCGGCGCGCTCGACCATGAGCAGAAGAACCCCCGCGACGAGCCTGGCCATGCCGTCGCCGTCGTGCCTGGCACGCTGCTGCACCGCATTGTCGGCAGCGCGTCGATGAACGTGAACACCTCCCACCACCAGGCGGTGCGCGCGCCCGGCCCGCAAGCGATCGTCAACGCCACGACCGAGGACGGGGTGATCGAGGGGATCGAGCAGGGCGGCTACCGCTTCTGCCTCGGCGTGCAGTGGCATCCGGAATTCTTCATCGACCCTGGCGACCGGCGCATCTTCGACGCCCTGGTCGCGGCATCACGCGGGTGAGCGACGAGCCCGAGGCCCCTCCCGACCTGCCTCCCGCCGAAGCCCCGGCGGACACGACCCCGCGCGGCGAGCGCATCGCCAAGTGGCTGGCCCGCGCCGGCGTCGCCAGCCGGCGCGATGCCGAGAAGCTGCTGGCCGAGGGCCGGGTGAAGCTCAACAACGTGGTCGTCACCCACCCCGCCACCTTCGTGGACACGAACGACCTCGTGGTGGTCAACGGCAAGCTGGTGGACCCGCCGGCGCGCACGCGGCTGTGGCGCTACCACAAGCCGGTCGGGCTGGTGACGACGCACCGCGACCCGCAGGACCGCCCCACCGTGTTCCAGCAGCTTCCGCCCACCCTGCCACGGGTGGTCAGCATCGGGCGGCTCGACCTCAACTCCGAGGGCCTGCTGCTGCTGACCAACGACGGCACGCTGGCCCGCCGGCTCGAACTTCCCAGCAACGCTTGGGTGCGGCGCTACCGCGTGCGCGTGTTCGGCCATCCGACGCCGGAGATGTTGGCCTCCCTGGCCAAGGGCGTCACTGTCGCCGGCGAACGCTATGGCCCGATCGAGGCCGGGCTGGACAGCCGCAAGGGCGACAATTGCTGGCTGACCATCGCGCTGAAGGAGGGCCGCAACCGCGAGGTGCGCCGGGTGATGGCGCATCTGGGGCTGGAGGTCAGCCGGCTGATCCGCGTGGCCTATGGGCCGTTCCAGCTCGGCAACCTGGCGCGCGGCGAGGTGGCGGAAGTGCCGGCCAAGGTGCTGCGCGAACAGGTGCCGCAGGAGTCCTGACGGTGCCGGCCGGCTCGCTCTTCTCCCGGCTGGTGGCGCGCGTCGACGGGCTGTTCGGCCAGGAGGACATCGTGCTGCGCCTGGCGGTAGGCGCGCTGGAGCCTGGCTTCGTGGCGGACGAATCCACCTGGCGCGGCTGGCGCATCCGCCGCGAGGGCGCGCATGTGACGATCCGGCGAACCTACCCCTGGTGGGAGCGGCTGTTCCGCGGCAGCGAGGTGAACCCGCATGGCGGGCCGCTGCGGTTCCTCCGCGCCATGATCTACGGCCGCTACGCGTTCGAATACCGGCTGGAGGCGGAACTCGACGGGGCGCTGCTGCGCGGGCGCATCATGGTGGGCGACCTGCACCGGGCAATGATGGTCGCCTTTTTCTGGATGGTGGGCGTCGTGTTCCCTGCCCTCGCCCTGCTGGTGGTGGCCCAGGGCACGGTGACGGAACTGGAAGCGGCATGGCCGGACCCCGAGGCGCTCCTCTGGGCGATGCTGCGGGCGCTGGGCGCGCTTCTGGTGATGGGCGCGGTGGCGGCGGTGTTCCTCGGGATGGTCGTGGGGATGGTGGGGCTGATGCGCAGCCATGGCGAGCCCAACCGCGCCGCGCTGCTGGCTTTCCTTGGGCAGATTGGCGAGAGGGTGCGCGCGCCATGAGGATCGTCGCCGGATCGTGGCGCGGCCGGGCGCTGGCCGCCCCGAAAGGCGAGGCCACCCGCCCCACCGCCGATCGCGTGCGCCAGGCGCTGTTCGACATGCTGCTGCACGCGCCCTGGGGTGGCTACGATCGCGTCGTCGGCGCCACCGTGCTCGACGCCTTTGCCGGCACCGGAGCGCTGGGGCTGGAGGCGCTGTCGCGCGGTGCCGCCCATGCCCATTTCATCGAGCGCGACCGCGCCGCCCTGGCCGTGCTGCGCGCCAACATTGCCACGCTGGGGGCTGCGGCCTCGGTGTATCCGGGCGACGCCACCCGCCCGCCGCCGGGCGTTCCCTGCGGACTGGTGTTCCTCGACCCGCCCTATGGGCAGGGGCTGGTGGAAAAGGCCCTGGATGCCCTGTCCCTGGCCGGATGGCTGGCGCCCGGCGCGCTTGTCGTCGCCGAGACGGGGCGGGAGGAGGCGCTGGCGCCCTGGGGCGAGGTGCTCGCCGAGCGAGGGCATGGCGCGGCGCGGGTGACGGTGATGCGGAGCAATTAAGGCAGGACTTCTTTTTCTGTATCCATCCGGCGGGCACCGCGGGTGACATGATCAAGCTGCGGGTTTTGTCCGGGCGGCCTTCCAGTTCCAGGGCAGGAGGTCACCGAGGCGTGCTGCGGGATGGTCATTGATGCGGGCCAGGACATCGGCGAGCCAGGCACGTGGGT
>CAMDGX010000025.1 GCA_945897825.1 Asaia bogorensis
GGGCGGCGTGCTGGTGCAGCTGTACCGGCTGTCGAGCGACGCGCAGAGCGGGCTGAGCGAGGCGGTGCTGGAGCAGGGCTGCGCCGAAGTGGCCGCGACCTACGGGTTCTTCGTGGCCGGCTGGGCCGGGCCGCGGCGGGACGGCGAGATGGAGGGGTTTCGGCGCGACCTGGAGGGCGTTGTCGGCATGGCGCTGGCCGGGCGGCGCGGGCTGGAGGCCGGGATTTGGCAGGCGGGCGAGGAGGGGGATGCGGCCGCCGGCACGGCGCTGGTCGGCGATCCCGGCGTGCTGCGGCCGGCGCTGGCCGCGGCGGCGGCGGAGGCGCTGCGCGAGGATGCGGCGGTGGACTTCACGGCGCAGGGCCGGCTCGGGCTTGCCTGCCCGCTGGGCGGGCCGGTGCCGAGCCTGGTGGCGTGGGTGGCGCATCGTTCGGCCGCGGCGCCGGGGCTGCGCGAGGTGCAGGTGGGCGGGGCCGTGCTGCTGGCGCTGGTGCTGCTGCTGGCGGCGTGGCTGTCGCTGGGGCTGGTGGCGTGGCAGCGGCGCATCCGGCGGATCGAGGCGGTGCTGGCGGGGCATGAGGGGGCGGGCGCGGGCGGGGTGCTGCCGCATGTGCCGGAGACCGGGGAGCGGGAGCTGGACCGCGTGGTGGCGGCGCTGAACGCGGCCGGGGCGCGGCTGGCCGAGGCGCAGGCGCGCTCGGCGGTGCTGGCGGCGCAGGTGGCGGCCGGGGAGCGGCTGGCCGCACTCGGGCGGGTGGCGGCGGGCGTGGCGCATGAGATCCGCAACCCGATCGCGGCCATGCGGCTGCGGGCGGAGAACGCGCTGGCCGGTGATCCCGCCCGGCGCGGGGTGGCGCTGGAGGCGATCCTGGCGCAGGTGGCGCGGCTGGACCGGCTGTCGGGCGAGTTGCTGGCGATGACGCAGCGGCGCGCGCCGGAGCCGGCGGCGGTTTCGGTGGACGGGTTGCTGCGCGACGTCGCGGCGGACCAGCGGGCGGAGGGGGTGGCGCTGGTGGTCGAGGCGCCGACGCTGTGCGCTATGCTCGATGCGGGGCTGCTGCGGCGGGTGCTGGATGCGCTGCTGGACAATGCGCTGCGCCATACGCCGGCGGGCGGGACGGTGATGCTGTCCGCACGGGTGGAGGGGGAGGTGCTGCTGATCTGCGTCGCCGATACTGGGCCGGGGGTGGCGGACGAATTGCGGGCCTGGCTGTTCGAGCCGTTCGTCTCCGGCCGGCCGGAGGGGACGGGGCTGGGTCTGGCGATCGCGCGGGAACTGGCGGATGCGATGGGGGGGCGGCTGTTCCTGGCCGACGAGGGGCCCGGGGCGACGTTCGTGCTGGAGGTGCCATGGCGCGCGTGCTGATCGTGGATGACGACGCGGCGCTGCGCGAGGGGATCGCCGAGACGCTGGGCGACCTCGGGCATGTGGCGGAGCAGGCGGCGGACGGGGCGGCGGGGCTGGCGCGGCTGGCGCGCGGCGGGATCGACGCGGTGCTGCTCGACCTGCGCATGCCGGGGATGGATGGGCTGGCGGTGCTGAGGGCGCTGCGCGAGCGGGGCGACCAAGGAGGGGCGATGCCGCCGGTCGCCGTGCTGACGGCGGTGCCGACGGCGGGGAACACGATCGAAGCGATGCGGCTGGGGGCGGTGGATCACCTCGCCAAGCCGATCGGGCGCGAGGCGCTGGGGGCGCTGGTGGCGCGCATGGTGCCGGACACGGGCGCGGCGATGACGCCTGTGGTGGCCGACGACTCCGATGCGCTGATCGGGGCGACGCCGGCAATGCGCGAGGTGCAGAAATCGGTCGGCATGCTGGCGGACAGCGACGCGACCGTGCTGATCACCGGCGAGACCGGCACCGGCAAGGAGGTGGTCGCCCGCGCCATCCATCGGCATGGGCGCCGGGCGGCGATGCCGTTCGTGGCGGTGAACTGTGCGGCGATTCCGGCGGGGCTGCTGGAGAGCCAGCTGTTCGGGCATGTGCGCGGGGCGTTCACCGGGGCGGTGGGGGATGCGACGGGGAGCATCCGCGCGGCGCACAAGGGCACGCTGTTCCTGGACGAGATCGGCGACATGGACCTGGCGATGCAGGCCAAGCTGCTGCGCGTGATCCAGGAGCGGGTGGTGGTGCCGGTCGGCGGGAAGCCGGTTGCGGTCGATGTGCGGGTGCTGGCGGCAACCCACCGGGACCTGGCGGCGATGGTGAAGGCGGGCACGTTCCGCGAGGATCTGTTCTGGCGGCTGGGCGTGGTGCCGGTGCATCTGCCGCCGTTGCGCGAGCGGCTTGGGGATATCGTGCCGCTGGCCGAGCATTTCCTGGCGGTCTCGGGGCGGCATTTGTCGGCGGAGGCGGCGGCGCGGCTGCTGCGGCATCGCTGGCCTGGGAACGTGCGCGAGTTGCGCAACGCGATGGAGCGGGTGGCGGCGCTCGGGCGGCGGCCGGTGGTGGGGGAGGCGGAGCTGGAGTTCCTGGGGGCCGGGGTGGCGCCCCCGCCGGCCGAGGATTTCCTGGCGGGCACGCTGCCGGAGGCGGTGGCGCGGCTGGAGGCGGCGATGATCCGGCGCGCCCTGGCGGCCAGTGGCGGCAACCGGGCGGAGGCGGCGCGGCGGCTGGGGGTGCATCGGCAGTTGCTGTACGAAAAGCTGCGCCAGCACGGGATCGAGGTGTCGGGAAACCGGACGGAGGCTGTCGGGAAGGAGGACGGGTGAGGTCGGTGGTGGCGGGGGAAGGTTGTTAAATATCAGTGGGTTGTGCGTTGGCATGGGGCTTGCGTTGCAGGGGGCAGGGCCGCTTGTGGCCCCCATGATGGAGACGACATGATGACCCGCAAGACGGTTCTGATGCTGGCCACCGCGCTGGTTCTGGGCACGGGCGCCCTGGGTGGCGCCGGGCTGGCGGTGGCGCAGCCTGGCCCGCGCGGCGGTGCTGCTGCGACCGCGGCGCCGGTGTACGACCCGGCGCAGCTGCCTTCGTTCAAGGGCACGGTGGCGCAGTATTCGCTGACGCCGCGCGGCGAGGTGGACGGGCTGATCCTGGCCGACGGGACGGAGGTTCACCTGCCGCCGTTCGTTTCCACCCAGCTGGTGTTCGCGGTGAAGCCGGGCGATGCGGTGACGATCCATGGCGTGAAGGCGCGCGCCCTGCCGATGGTCGCCGCGCGGTCGGTGACCAACGACGCAAGTGGCGCCACCGTGCTGGTGATGCCGCCGCAGCGCGGGCATGGCCGGATGGGCGGCGCGGCGCTGGAGGCGGAGGGCAAGGTCGCCGCCGTGCTGCACACACCGCGCGGCGAGGCCAATGGCGTGCGGCTGGAGGACGGCACGATCGTGCGGCTGCCGCCGGGCGAGGCCAAGCGCCTGGCCGAGACGATGGCGGTCGGCAAGAGTGTCGCGGTGCGTGGGGCGGGCTATGCCGGGCCGCTGGGCCGGGTGATCGCCGCGCGCCAGATCGGCGAGACCAAGGAGAGCCTGAAGGACGTGGCCGGGCCGCGCGGCGGCGAGCGGCAGTGGCGCGAGCATCGGATGATGCGCCATGGCGGGCACGAGGGACATGGCGGGGGCGGGCATGGCGGGGGCGAGCATGGCCCGCGCGGCGGCCGCCACGGCGAGCGTTCGCCTGGCTGAGGAACGGAGAAGGGGGCCTCGCGGCCCCCTTTTCTATGCGTTGAAGCCCATGAAGTGCGGCATTGCCGAGATCGGCGGCGCCGCCTTCAGCCCGGCGATGTCGGGCACCGGGCGGCGGGTGCGTGGGTCGGCGGCCAGCATCTCCTCCAGCGCGGCGGCGACCTGGAGCACCTGGGCGTCGGCGCCGCGGCGGCCGACGATCTGCAGGCCGAAGGGCATGCCGGCGCGATCGCGCCCGACCGGGAGGCTCACGGCGGGGTGGCCGACGGTGGTGACCGCGTAGGCCAGCGACAGCCAGTGGAAGTAGGTGCGGGTCGGCTTGCCGTCGATCTCCTTGGGGAACAGCTCGGTCCAGGGGCGCGGGCTGATGGTTATCGAGGGGGAGAGGATGATGTCGAACTCGCCGAAGAATGCCTGCCAGCGGTGGTAGAGCTGGGTTTGCAGGGCGCTGGCGCGGGAGACGTCCGCAATGGTGTATTTCAGCGCCGCTTCCATGTTGGCCACGATGTTGGGGCCGAGCTGGTCGCGCGCGGTGTGCCAGCGCTCGATGTGGCCGGCGACGAAGTTGGTGCTGCGCAGGACCTCGAAGGCCTCGTCGGTGCCGGAGCAGTCGGGTGTTGCGCCTGCTACCGAGCGGAAGGCGTGCTTGAACAGCGAAAGCTTCTCGGCGAACACCTCGCGGATGTGGTTCTCGGTGGGGGCGAAGCCGAAATCGGGGGTGACGGCGACGCGCAGGCCGCCGAGGTCGATCGACTGGACGGGGTGGAAGTCGCGCGGGTCGTGGACGCGCTTGCCGTGGATGGTGGTGGCGAGCGGGTCGCAGCCGTCGTCGGTGGCCATGACGGAGAGCAGCAGGCAGAGGTCGGCGACGTTGCGGGCCATCGGGCCCTGGACGCCGAGGCCGGACCAGCCGAGCTTCTTCTCCTCGTCCGGCACCAGGCCCGGGGTGGGGCGGTACCCGACGATGCCGCAGAAGGCGGCGGGGTTGCGCAGCGAGCCGCCCATGTCGCTGCCGCTGCACAGCGGCACCTGGCCGACGGCCAGCGCGACCGCCGAGCCTCCCGAGGAGCCGGCGGCGTTCTTGCTGGGGTCGAACGGGTTGCCGGTGGCGCCGTAGACGTTGTTCCGCGTGTTGGCGCCGGCGCCGAACTCGGGCGTGTTGGTCTTGCCGGCGATGATGCCGCCGGCGGCGCGGATGTTGGCCACCAGCGAATGGTCCTCGTCCGGCACGTGGTCGCGGAACAGGGGCGAGCCCCATGTGGTGCGCAGGCCCTTGGTGGCGGTGAGGTCCTTGATGCCGACCGGCAGGCCATGCAGCGCGCCGAGCGCGTCGCCGCGCATGACAGCCGCTTCGGCCGCCTTGGCCGCGGCGCGGCTGGCGGTGTCGTCGCGCGCGACCATGGCGTTCACCGCGTGGTCGGTGGCGTCGGTGCGCGCGAGGCAGGACTCCAGCAGCTCGACCGGCGAGAGGGCGCGGCGGCCGATGAGGCGGCGGGCCTCGATCGCGGTCAGGTCGCAGGGTTCGGTCATCTTGGGGTCCTCAGGCGGCCGAGGAAGGCCGGGCCTTCATGCGGGCGTGGTGGGCGACGATGTTGGCATTCGCCGGGTTGATCGGCTGGCCGACATTGGCGCCGAAATCGATGAAGCAGAACAGCAGGATGTCGGCCAGGGTGAGGCGGGCGCCACAGACGAAATCGCGGCCGGCCATCAGCCCGTCGAGCCAGGTGAGCTTCTCCTGGGCGATCTGCTTGAAGTCGTCCGCGGCCTGGGGAATGACGTGGATGCGGGACTGGAACATCTTGAGGCCCTCGGCGGAGCGGAAGCCGTGGCCGATGGGCTCGACGATGTTGAGGTCGATGCGCCGCGTCCACATGCGGGTCTCGGCGCGCTCCTGGGCCGTGCTGCCGATCAGGCTGGGGCCGCCGGAGGCGATCTCGTCGAGGTATTCGCAGATGGCGGTGACCTCGGCCAGGACGAAGCCGTCGTCCAGTTCCAGCGCGGGCAACTGGCCGGCGGGGTTCTTGGCCATGTAGGCCGGCTGGCGGTTCTCGCCGCCGCGCAGGTCGACGCGGGTGGAAGGCAACTCCACACCGCGCTCGGCGGCGAAGATGCGCACGACGCGCGGGTTGGGGCCGACGGAGTCGTAGAAGAGCATTTTGTGTCCTCCCGAAAGAAGGAAGGCCAGGGCTCTGCCCTGGACCCGCCAGGGGGCTGAGCCCCCTGGACCCTCAATGGATGGGGGTCTGGGGCCTCAGGCCCCAGCGGGGTCCAGGGGCAGAGCCCCTGGCCTTCGTCAGTAACCCAGCGCCAGCCCGTCCTTGCGCGGCTCGCTGCCGCCGACCAGCACGCCGCGCTTGCGGTCGATGAAGATCGCCTGGCCGCCGCCGTGCGGGCCGCCTTCGATCACCTGGTGGCCGAGGCGCGAGAGCTTGTCGATCATGGCGGGAGTGAAGCCGCGTTCGGCCTCGACCTTGCCGGCGTAGGGGAAGATGCGCGGCAGGTCGAAGGCTTCCTGGATGTCCAGGCCGTATTCCAGGAAGTTGGTGAGGAACCAGGAATGGCCCATCGGCTGGTAGTGGCCGCCCATGACGCCGTAGGGCATCACCGCCTCGCTGTCCTTGGTCACCATGCCCGGGATGATGGTGTGCATCGGGCGCTTGTTCGGCGCGATGGTGTTGGGGTGGCCGCGGTCGAAGCGGAAGCCGAAGCCGCGGTTCTGCAGCATGACGCCGGAGTTGTTGGCCAGGATGCCGGAGCCGAAGCCCTTGAACAGCGAGTTGATGAAGGAGCAGGCGTTGCCGTCCTTGTCGACGACGCAGAGATAGACGGTGTCGGCGTGGACGGGCACGGCGGATTCGCCGGGGGCGGGGAGGTGGGCCATGGCGCGGTCGTCGCGGATCAGGCGGGCCTGCGAGTCCAGGTATTGGCGGCTCAGCAGGTGGTCGACCGGCACGCTGACCTGGCCGGGGTCGGCGAGGAAGGCGTCGCGGTCGCGATAGGCCAGGCGCGCGGCCTCGATGTGGCGGTGGACGCGGGTGGTGCCGAGCGGGCCGTCCGGCGCGGTGCCCATTTTTTCCAGCATGCCGAGCAGCATGAGGGTGAGGATGCCCTGGCCGTTGGGCGGGCAGGCCCAGACCTCGTAGTCCTTCCAGGCAATCTTGATCGGCTCGACGAACTGCGCGGCGGTGCGGCCGTTCGCGAAATCCTCTTCGGTGTGCAGGCCGCCGCGGGCGCGCAGGGTGGCGACGATGTCGGCGGCCACCGAGCCTTCGTAGAAGCCCTTGCTGCCTTCCTTGGCGATCTTCTTAAGCGTGGCGGCCAGCTGCGGCTGGTAGAACATGTCGCCGATCTTGGGCGCGGCGCCGCCGGGCAGGAAGTAGTCGGCGCCGCCCTTCTTCAGCTTCTCCGCCGCCCCCGGCCAGTCGCGGCCGACCTTCGGGTGGATCGGGTGGCCGTCCTCGGCGTAGGTGATGGCCTGCTGCAGCAGGGTGTCGAGCCCGCGGGTGCCGAAGCGGGCGAGCAGGGTCTCCCACGCGGAGATCGCGCCGGGCACGGTGACGGAGTGGGGCGAGGTGTCCTCGATCTGGGTGATGCCTTGCTTTTCGTACCAGTCGACATTGGCGGCGGCGGGGGCGCGGCCGGAGCCGTTCAGGGCATAGACCTTCTTCTCGCCGGCGGGCGCGTAGAGACAGAAGCAGTCGCCGCCGATGCCGGTGCTGGCGGGCTCGATCACGCATTGGACCGCGACCGCGGCGACCGCTGCGTCGAGCGCGTTGCCGCCGGCGCGCAGCACGTCCAGCGCCGCGAGGGTGGAGCCGGGCATCGAGGTGGCGGCCATGCCGTGGGTGGAATAGACCGGGCTGCGGCCCGGGAAGTGGAAGTCGCGCATGGACGCCCCTGTTTCGCTGGAGAAATTCAGCCGCGACGGTCGCATTTGCCGGGCGGGATGGCAACCGGCCCCCCGCCGATTGCCGGCGCGCGCCGCCCCTGGGATGATCGCGGCGAACGGCAATGATGGGCGGGACATGGCGACGATCGCGGACTTCGAGGCGCTGGACATCCGGGTGGGGACGATCATGGCCGCGGAGCCGTTTCCGGAGGCGCGCAAGCCGGCGATCAAGCTGCGGATCGATTTCGGGCCGGAACTGGGGGTGAAGCGATCCTCGGCGCAGATCACCAAGCATTACCGGGTGGAGGAGCTGGTGGGACGGCAGGTGTTGGCGGTGGTGAATTTTCCGCCGCGGCAGATCGGCAAGTTCCTCAGCGAGGTGCTGACGCTGGGGGTGCCCGACGAGGAAGGGGCGGTGGTGCTGGTGAAGCCGGATTTCGCGGTGGCCGACGGGGGGCGGCTGTTCTGATGGCGCAGCACTACTACACGGTGACCTGGGACCAGCTGCATCGCGACGCGCGGGCGCTGGCGTGGCGGCTGATCGGCAAGGGGCCGTTCCAGGGCGTGGTCGCGATCACCCGCGGCGGGCTGATCCCGGCGGCGATCGTGGCGCGCGAGCTGGAGCTGCGGGTGGTCGAGAGCGTGTCGGTGCTGACGTATGACGAGGAGGCGAAGGGCGAGCCGGTGGTGGCGAAGCTGCCGGCGGCGGCCGGGGACGGCGCGGGCTGGCTGGTGATCGACGACCTGGTGGATACCGGCACGACCGCACGGGTGGTGCGCGGCCTGCTGCCGCGGGCGCATGTCGCGACGGTGTATGCCAAGCCGGCGGGGCGGGCGCTGGTGGACGATTTCGTGACCGAGGTGAGCCAGGACACGTGGATCCTGTTTCCGTGGGACACCGAGCCGACGTTTTCGGTGCCGTTGGCGCGGCGCGAGGGTGGGCGATAGGCGCGCGCCGGGCGTGTCGGGATTTCTTACAGTTTGCCACATACTCAAGTATGCGACCGGCCCTTTGGTTGGGTGCGGGGCTCGGGGAGAGTCGAAACGCTTTACACCCTTGGCCGAGACCAACGTTCGCGCCATTCGCAACTGCCTGAATTCAGACGGAATCGCATTCTGGCACGGCGATTGCTTTAGGCAGATGGCGCGCGGCTTTTCGGGTCGCGGGCTACGAATTTGAGGCGGGAGCGGGGCCGTCGGCAACAGCCGGCGGCCCTTTTTCGTGGTGTCGATGCCTCGGATCAGCGCCGGGGCAGCGCGTTCATGAAGTGGCGCAGCGCGCCCTCCCATTTCGCGGCGTCGGTGCCGGAGGCGAGGTGGCCGTGCTCGCTGTCGATCTCGACATACTCGGCCGACACACCGGAGGCGGCGAGGTCGGCCATGACGCCCGGGGCGAGGCTCGGGGGGAACAGCGCGTCGGTGCGCGAGAGCACGTAGAGCAGCTTGGCCTTGATCCGGTTGAAATGGGGCGTGGCGTCCCAGCCCTGCAGCACGCGGCCGAGCACCAACAGGGAGTGCCCGTCAAAGGCATCGGCCCAGGCCTCGGCGCGGGCGCGGATGGCGGCGTCGAGGGCGGCCTTCTCGGGGTAGTGCGGGGCGAGTTCGGCTTCGGCGCCGTAGCGGCGCAGGGTTTCCTCGCGGATGTCGGCCATGGTCGCGCGGATGCCGCCGGCCTCGTAGTAGTGGCCGCCGTTCCAGTTGGGGGACTTGGCCATGCGGGCCTCCAGCGCATCGGGCCCGCGGTCGGCGGGGCGGCGGGGGGCGGTGACGGCGGGGACCAGGCCGTCCATGAAGTCGGGGAAGGTGATGCCCCAGCCGAAGGCCTGGAAGCCGCCATAGGAGGGGCCGACGACGGCCGCGAGGTGCTTCACGCCGAGCAGGTCGAGCAGGCGCTTCTGGGCGGTGACGATGTCGGTGAGGGTGATGGCGGGGAAGTCCGGCCCGTAGGCGCGGCCAGTCGCGGGGTTGAAGCTCATCGGCGCCGTGGAGCCGTAGGCCGAGCCGATCATGTTCGAGCTGACGACGAAGAAGCGGTCGGTGTCGATGGCGCGGCCGGGGCCCACGAGGTCGGCCCAGGAGCCCTCGGAGGAGACGGCGCCGGACGGGTGGGCGAACATGTGGCTGCTGGTGTAGCCGTGGGTGAGGAGCACGGCATTCTTCCCGCCGGGGGCGAGGCGGCCATAGGTGACGTAGGCCAGGCGCGCGTTGGGCAGGACGCCGCCGCCTTCGAGCGGAAGGTCGCCGATCTGGCCGAGGATGGTGCCGGGGAGGAGGGTCTGGGTCATCGGCGGATGGTGCGTGCGGCGAAGGCTGGAAGGCAAGAGGCAGGTCAGGCGACCAGGAAACCGGTCCCGCCGCCGCTGCGGGTGACGGCTTCCAACGGGACGCCCAGGCAGTCGCCGAGCAGGGCAGCGGTCAGCACCCCGGCGGCCGGGCCAGCGGCGAGGAGCCTTCCGGCACGCAACAGCACGACCTGATCCGCGCCGGTGGCGAGGTTCGGTTCGTGCAGCACGGCCAGGACCGTCGCGCCGGCGCGGGCCATGGCGTGGGCGAAGCGGATCGCCTCGGCCTGGCGCGCGAGGTCGAGTGCTGCGGCGGGTTCGTCGAGGAACAGGGCCTGGCCCGCGTGGTTGCCGTCCGGGCGCCAGAGCTGGGCGGCGGCGCGGGCGATCTGCACGCGCTGGCGCTCGCCGCCGGACAGGGTCGGCAGCGGGCGGTGCCAGAGCGGGGCGAGGCCGAATGTGTTGCGCACGGCGCGGCAGGCGTCGCGGTCGTGGCGAGACTGGGGGGTGCCGGCGTGCGGCAGGCGGCCGAGGCCGACCACGTCGCCGGCGGTGAGGCCGAAGGCGATGTCCGAATTCTGCGCCAGCACGGCGCGGCGGCGCGCGAGGGGCAGGGCGCCCCAGGCGGCGATGGGCTGGCCGTCGAAGGTGACGCGGCCGGCGTCGGGCAGGCGTTCGCCGGCCAGGGCGCGCAGCAGGGTGGTCTTGCCGGCGCCGTTGGGGCCGAGCACGGCGGTGAAGCTCGCGCGCGGCAGGCGCAGGGTGATGCCGCGGAGCAGGTCGGTGCCGGCGATGCGCACGCCGATCTGGTCGGCCTGGATCATGCGGTCGGGCGCCGGCGCAGCAGCAGGGCGATGAAGAACGGGCCGCCGATCGCCGAGGTGACCAGGCCGATCGGCAGTTCGGCGGGTGCTGCGATGGTCCGCGCGGCAGCGTCGGCGAACAACAGGAGCCCGGCGCCGGCAATGGCCGCACCCGGCAGGATGTGGGCGTGGCGCACGGTGCCGGCCAGGCGCAGCAGGTGCGGAACGACGAGGCCGACGAAGCCGATGATACCGACGGCGGCGACGGCCGCGCCCACGGCCAGCGCGGTGGCGGCGACGACGTGCCGGCGCAGGGCTGCGACATCGACGCCGAGTGCGGCGGCCTCGCGCTCGCCGAGCAGCAGGGCGTCGAGCGCGCGGGTGCGGGGGAGCAGGACCAGCGCGGCGGCGAGGCTGGCGAGCAGGGCGGCGACGGCGCCGTTCCAGCCGCCGGCGGCCAGGCTGCCCATGGTCCAGAAGGTAATGTCGCGCAGTTGCCGGTCGTCGCTGATGGTGACGAACAGGCCGGTGCCGGCGGCGCAGACGGCGTTGACCGCGATGCCGGCCAGCAGCAGCCCGCCGGTACCCGTGCCGCCGCCGGCATGGGCAAGGCGCAGCGCCAGAACCGAGGCGCCGATGCCGCCGGCAAACGCGGCGAGCGGAATCAGGAGCGGTTGGATCGTGGGCGGGGCGAGGTGGCCCAGGACGATCGCGCCGACCGCGCCGAGGGCGGCACCGGCCGAGACGCCGACCAGCGCCGGGTCGGCGAGCGGATTGCGGAACAGGCCCTGCTGGGCGGCGCCGGCCATGCCCAACGCAGCACCGACGGCGATGGCGAGCAGGGCGCGGGGCAGGCGGATGGCGAACAGCACCGCGGCCTCGCGCGGGTCGGCGGGCGCGCCGGCCAGCAGTTCCAGGATGCGCCAAGCCGGCAACCGGACGGCGCCGGTGGTGAGAGCGAGGGCGAGGCCCGCGGCCAGCACCGCGGCCAGAGCGGCGGCAAGGGCGGGCTTCATGGCGCGGCGGTTTCGGGGCGCGGCAGCTTGCGGCCGGGGTGCAGGGCCAGCGCCAGGCCGTGCAGCGACTGGGCGAGGCGCGGGCCGAAGCCGAGCAGCGCCAGGGCGTCGAAGGCGACGATGCGGCCGGCGCGCGCGGCGGGTGTGCCGCCGATGCCGGGCAGGGCGAGCAGGCCCGGCAGGCCGCCCGCGCCGGAAAGCGTGTCGGTGGTGGTGACGATCACGTCCGGCGCCGCGACCAGCACGGCCTCCGCGGACAGGGCGCGGTAGTTGCGCATGCCTTCCACCGCGTTGCGCCCGCCGGCCAGCGTGATCATCGCCTCCGCCGCGGTGTGGCTGCCGGCGGCCATGGGCGCGGTGCGGCCGGCGGAGAGCAGGAACAACGCGCGCGGGTGCGTGTCGCGCGGCAGGCGCGCAACGACAGACGCGATGTCCGCGGCGATCGCCGTGGCCAGGGTGTCCGCGGCGGATGGGCGGCCGACCGCCGCCCCGATGGCGCGGATGCGGGCGAGGGCGGCAGGAACCTCGTGCGCCTCCTCCAGCCGCAGGACGCGCACGCCGGCCGCACGCAGCTGGCCGATGGCGGCGGGCGGGCCGGCATCGGCGCTGGCCAGCACGAGGTCGGGGTGGAGCGACAGCACGCCCTCGGCGCCGAGCTGGCGCACATAGCCCAGGCGCGGCAGCGCGGCGGCCTGCGCCGGGTAGCTGCTGGTGAGGTCGGTGCCGACCACCTCGGCGCCGGCCCCCAGCGCGAAGACCGTCTCGGTGACCGCGCCGCCGAGGGTCACGACGCGTCGCGTTGCTGCCATGGCGGCGCCAGGCGCAGCGGCGGCAGCCAGAAGCAACCGTCGGGTGATCATGCGTCCGCAAGTCCTGCGCAGAGGGCGCACCAGGCGGGGTCTTCGGCCTGGCCCGGCTTGCGTTTGCCGAACAGCGTGGCGATCGCCTCGCCCGCGGCGTCGAACAGTTCGAGCGAGGTGACGATGCCGTCGTCGGTGGGCTTGGCCACGACCCAGGCGGTGTCGATGGCGGTCTCGCGCAGATGCAGGTTGAAGCCGGGGTCGAGCACGTTGAACCAGGGGCCGGCCTCGCGCAGCGCGGCGACCGGGCCGGTGTGGATCTGGATGCAGCCGGGATTGCCGACGAACACCATGATCGGCATCGCGGCGGCGGCGGCGCGTTCCAGCGCGGTGCGCAGGCTGGTGCGCGCCACCGGGCGGGCGCGGGCGCGGCCGGCGAGGCGGAAGGCCTGGGTGCGGGCGACGGCGAAGCGCTTCAACAGGGGGAAGAAGTGATGCGTGTCGCGCAGCCCGTCCCAGGCGGCGAGCAGGCCGGGCACGTCGATGCTGCTGTCGGGCGCGGGGCCGGCCGGCGGTGCGGCGGCAACGATCCGGGGGGGCGGCAGGTCGGTGGCGAGATCCGCCACCAACGCGTCCCAGGCGGCGAGGTCGGTGTCCGGCCGGCTGTAGATCTTGTGGATGGCCGCGCCGTCGGGGCCGAAGAACTGCAGGCTGCGGCGCGCGCCGGGCGTGGCGGCGGCGAGCGCCCAGGCGAAGCTCCAGCGGTCGAGAAACAGGCGCAGGTCGATCTCCTCGCCGACGAACAGGCCAACCTGCGCGCCGCCCTCCAGCGCGCCGTAGGTGCCGATCTTCTCGTGCACCGCGTCGGCGTTGCGGGTCAGCGCCATCACCTCGCCCAAGGTGGCGATGCGCGCGAGGATGCCGGTTCAGTCGGGACGCAGGCGGGTGGCCACGCGGCCTTCGTCCAGCGCAACGATCTCGGCCTCGGTGACGCCGAGGCGGGCGGCGATGTCGCGCGGATAGAGGCGGGGCTCGGTGGCGGCCAGGGCGGCGCGGCGGGCGGCGAGGGTCATCGGTGGCTCCTGTTCTAGCGGAGGGCGAAGCGGACGGGGACCTGGACCCAGGCCGGGACGGCCTGCCCGCCGCGCCGCCCGGGCTCGAAGGCCCAGCGGCGGACGGCGGCCAGGGCGGCGCGGTCCAGGAGGTCGAAGCCGGAGGAGCGGTGCACGACCACTTCCTCCGGGGCGCCGCTGAGGTCGAGGCGGGCGCGGACGACGACTTCGCCCTCCTGGCCGAGGTCGCGGGCGCGGGCGGGATAGGCGGGCGGCGACGGGGGGAGGCGGAAGCGCGGGTTGGCGATCAACAGTGGCCCATCGTCGACGGGGATTGCGGGGGCCGCGGGGAGGCTGGCGCCGGCGCCGGATGGGGCGGGACGGTGGGCTGCGGCGTGTGGCGCCGGACGGGGGCGCCGACGCGGCGGAGGTGGCGCGGCGGCGATCGGTGCGGGCGTGGGTCGCACCTGCACGGGAGGGGGCATTGGCTGCACGGGTTGCAGCTCCGGCGGCTCCGGCGGCGGCGCGGGCGCGATGATCGGGAGGGAGGCGGTCGTGGTCTCGGTGGCGGCGGCATCGGCGAGGATGGCGGGGGGCACGGCGGTGTCGGGCGCGATGTCGGGCGCGGGTGGCGGGGCGTCCTGGATGGTCACGGCGTTGGCGTCCGACGTGAGAGGTATGGCGGCGTGCGCCTCGGCGGGTTCGATGGAGGGCGTGTCGGGTGCTGGTCGCGGGTCCGTCCCGGCCGGGTCGATGGCCAGGCTGATGGTGATCTCGGGCGGTGCGTCGTGGCGGGCCTGGCCGGTGCCGAGGAGCAGGAGCATCGCGGCAGCGGCGTGGAGCATGGCCGAGCCGGCGACGCACAGGGCCGGACGGCTGGCCGCGCGCCAGGTCGCCGCGTCGAGGCGCGCCGCCGCCATGGCCGCTACCAGCGCATCGTGGCGTTGAAGGCGAGGTAGCGGCCGGGCTGGGTGTAGAGGTCGCGCATGGCGCTGGTGCGCGACAGGCCGGCGACATCCTGCGCGTTGAAGTATTTCGCGTTCGTCACGTTGAACAGCCCGGCGTTCAGCGTCAGGCCTGCGTTCACCTCATAGTGCACCAGCAGGTCGAGCGTCGCGTAGGCCGGCGCGCGGAAGTAGGTCGCGCTGCTGACGCTTTCCTGGCGCATCGCGGCCACCACGATGGCCTCCGCGCCGAAGCCGGAGGCGTGTTGATACGACAGGCCGGTGGTCAGCTTGACAGGGTCGATCGAATCGACCGGCTGGCCGGTGTTGGTGTCCTCCCCGCGGGCCCAGGCCAGCGCGCCGCGGATGCGCCAGCCGGGGGTGAACCGCCAGTCGCCGCGCGCCTCGGCCCCCCAGATGCGCACGCTGGGCACGTTGCGATACTGGAACTGCGTCAGGCCGCCGACCGTGCCCACCACGCGGGTGTCGATGAAGTTCTCGTACTGGTTGAAGAAGCTGGTCAGCTGCCAGGAGGCGGTGCCATAGCGCCCGCGCAGCCCCAGCTCGAAGCCGTCCGAGGTTTCGCTCTTGAGGTTGAAGTTGGGCAGGATCTGGTAGCCGGATTGCGGGTTGGTGAAGCCGAAATTCGTGCTGTCGTAGGGCGGCGCGCGGAAGCCGCGGGCATACTGGGCGAACACCGCGTGCGACGCGTCGAGCCGGTAGACCACGCCGAGCTTGGGGGTGATGGCGAAGTCGCTGGTGCTGCGCATGGCGATCCCGCCGCTGGCGCGGTTGGAATCCGCGTCGGGGTGGGGCGTGAGGCCGAAATGGTTGAGGCGGATCGCCGGCGTGACCTCGAGGCGGCCGATCGTGATCTCGTCCTGCACGTAGATGCCGGCCTGGGTGCCGACGGTGTCGGGGAAGTTCTTGTTGGGGAAGGTCTCGCCGCCGATCGTGCTGGTGCGCGTGCCGTTGGCGAGGTTCAGCTCGACGCGCGCGCGTGGGCGGGTCGTCTCGGTAATCTCGAGGGTGCCGCCATAGGTGAAGCGGTGCTGGGCGCCGAGCCAGGTGGCGCTGGAATGCGCCTGCACGTCGGCGATGTACAGGTTCTGGTTGAAGTGGAAATCAGAGAGACGACGCCGGTTGGCCGTGGTGGGCGCCACCGGGCCCGAATAGGCGGCGCGGCGCAGGTCGGTCTGCTCGCGGCGTTCGAGGCGGGAGAAGGCCAGCTGCGCGGTGATGGAATCGACGAACAGGAACGGCGCGTCATGGGTCCATTGCAGCGCGAGGCCGCCGCGCTGCGTGGTGTCCCGCCCGCGCGAGGACAGCACGTTGCTGCCCGGGACAAAGCCGGCGGGGCGGGTGTTGACCTGCTCGGTGCGGATCTCGGTGCTGGTGAGGCGGCCGGTGTAGTCGGCGGTGATGCGCAGCGTGTCGGCGTCGGTCAGGCGCACGACGCCGCGGGCCAGCAGCGCGTTGCTCTGCGTCACCTGGGGATTGGGGCCGATGCGCCCGTTGTTCGCCACCGCATGGCCGTCGCGGCGCGTGTATTGCAGCAGCAGGTCGGTGCGCCCGGTGCGCACCGCGCCGGTGGCCGTGACATGGACCGAGCGGTCCGCGCCGGTATAGCCGACCTTGGCGCTGGCGTAGGTGTCGCGGCCGACCTCGTCGAGGTAGTCGCCGGGATCCTTCAGGATGTAGTTGACGACGCCGCCGAGTGCGTCGGAGCCATACAGCGCGCTGGCCGGGCCGCGCACGATCTCGATGCGGCGAACGGTGTCGAGGTCGACGAAGTCGCGGGTGTAGGTGCCGGGGCCGATGTTGGAGCCGGGGAAATCCTGCAGGCGCAGCCCGTCCTGCAGCACCAGCACGCGGTTCCCGCCGATGCCGCGGATGATGTAGTTCGCCTGCCCGGCGCGGCCGGGCTGGTTGTTGACGGACACGCCGGGTTCGTAGCGCACCGCGTCGGCCGGGCGGACGGCGCCTTGGCGTTCGAGCTGCGTGGTGTCGATGACCGTGACAGTGGCGGGCACCTGGTCGGCGGGCCGGGCGCCGCGCGTGGCGGTGACGGAGACGGGGGGCAGGGTGGTGAGCCCCGCGTCGGGGCTCTGCGCGAAGGCGGGCGCGCCTTCGAGCCCGGCGGCGGCGACAAGGGTTGCGGCGAGCAGGCGCGAGGAAGCCATTCCAGGAGTCCTTCAGGGGAGGAGGGCCTGGCTGGCTGCGAACCGCGTAGGGCGGTCTGGCTGACTTGGCGGGGGAGCGTGTGTGACGAAAGGTATGGCGATTGCGACGCAATTGCAACTCGATTCCGCGCGACCGCGCCAATCGCGGGGTCAGGCCCGCTCGGGATCGGGGAAGGTGGCCGGGCGAAGGCGCGCGGCCCCTTCCAGGTGGCGATGCATCAACACCGCGGCTGCGCTGCGGTCGCCTTCCTCCAGGCGATCGAGGATGCCGAGGTGCTCGGCGCAGTTGGTCAGCACGCGGTCGCGCCCGTAGGTCCAGTGGATGTTGAGGAAGCGGCGCAGGCGGTTCTGCTGGCGCACGGCGGCGAGCAGGTAGCGGTTGCCGGAGGCCCGCGCCAGCCCCTCGTGGAAGGCGGCGTTCATTTCGTAGAACGCGACGGCCATGGTGTCGTGCCAGGGGGTCTGCATGGCGGTGGCGTGGCGCGCGCGCATCTCCGCGGCCCAATCGGGCGGCAGGGCGAAGCCGGGCTGCGTCAGGCAGGCGGGCTCGATCACCAGGCGGAAGGCGTAGCTCTCGCGCCTTGCCTGGGGGCTGTCGATGCCGGCGAGAAAGGCCCAGCCGTAGCCGGGGCGGCGTTCGGCGACCCCGATCTCCGCCAGGCGGCCCAGCACGCGGGCGAGCAGGGCGCGCGGGGCGTCGTAGCGCCGTTGCAGGTCGGATTCCGAGATGGCGTCAGGCAGGTCGCCGGTCAGGCGGTCGCGTGCGATGCGCATCTGCAGCGCCTCGCCGGAATCGGGCTCCGGCAGGGCGGCGAGGTCGATCGCGGCGACGGGCCGCGCGAGGGCATAGCCCCGGCCCGGGGCGGGCGCGACGTAGCCCTGCTGCTCCAGGCGTCGCAAGGCCGCGCGCACCGGGGTGCGGGAAACCTGGAGATCGGCGGCCAGTGCCAGTTCGGTCAGCCGGTGCCCGGTCGGCAGGGCGCGGGCATGCGCGATCTCCAGGATCTGCCGGGCGACATTCTCGTCGAGGCGGGGGTTGGCGCTCATGCACGGGATGCTTGCATTTCTGGTTGGCAAAAGACAATCGTATCGGCGACGTGGCGCGCAGGGACGACAGCCGCGGTGGCCTGAGGGACGACCAACAGGGAAGGGCAGTGGACAATGAGGGCTTTGCTGACGATGGCGGCCGTGGCCGCCCTGATCGCCGCGGCGCCGCAGGCCGAGGCGCAGGAGAAGAGCATCCGGGTGCGCTACAACACCGACATCCGCTCCACCGACCCCGGCGTGAACCGCGACGAGAACACCGACGCGGTGGTGCAGCACATGGTCGAGGGTCTGGTGGCGTTCCGCGAGGATGCCTCGGTCGGCCCGCTGCTGGCCGAGAGCATGAATGTCTCGGCCGATGCGCGCACCTACACCTTCGTGCTGCGCGACGGGCTGACCTTCCACAACGGCGCCCCCGTCACCTCGGCCGACGTGCTGTGGACCTGGCAGCGCTACCTCGATCCCAAGTCCGGCTTCCGCTGCACCGCGGATTTCGACGGGCGCGGCCTGACCAAGGTGACCGGCATCACGGCCCCCGACGCGCGCACCGTGGTGTTCACCCTGGAGCAGCCGAGCGCGCTGTTCCCCGCCATCATGGCGCGGCCCGATTGCGGCGGCACGGCGGTGTATCACCGGGATTCGCTGGACGCCGACGGCAAGTGGAAGGCGCCGATCGGCACCGGGCCGTTCATGCTCGGCGAATGGAAGCGCGGCGAATACATCGAACTGCGCCGCTTCGCCGCCTACAAATCGCGCGGCGGCCCGCGCGACGGGCTGACCGGCGGCAAGGCGGCGCAGGTGGACCGCGTGCGCTTCGTGATCATCCCCGACGCCGCAGCGGCCAAGGCCGCGCTCCTGTCGGGCTCGGTGGACGTGGTGCCGGATGTGGCGAACTCCGACGTCGCGGAGCTGAAGAAGCGCGCCGAGCTGGCGCTGTCCGAGGCGCAGACCATGGGCATGAGCGCCATCCTGATGCAGACGCGCGCGCCGATCATGAGGGACCCGCGCGTGCGCCAGGCGGTGATGGCCTCGCTCGACATCGCCGAGCTGGTCGGCGCGCTGACCGAGGGGCTGGGCAAGCCGAACACCTCGCCGATCCCGGTGGCCAGCGGCTGGCACAAGGGCCCGCACAAGGACGTGCCGAAGCAGGATCTCGCCCTGGCGAAGAAGCTGCTCGCCGAGGCGGGCTACAAGGGCGAGAAGATAGTGATGGTGGCGAACAAGCGTTACCAGAGCATGTTCGACCTCGCCGTGCTGTCGCAGTCCATGATGCAGTCGGCCGGGCTGAACGTGGAGATCGAGGTGCTCGACTGGGCCACGCAGCTCGATAAATACTCGAAGGGCGACTACCAGATGATGGCCTTCGGCTATTCCGCGCGCCTCGATCCCGCGCTGTCGTTCGAGATGGTGACCGGGGTGAAGGACAAGCAGCCGCGCAAGGTGTGGGACAGTGCGGAGGGCGAGACGCTGATCCGTCAGGCAATGGTCGAGACCGACCAGGCCCGGCGCCAGGCGCTGCTCGACGAGCTCTACACCCGCTTCCGCGCCGACACGCCGATGGTGGTGCTCTACAACGGCGTCGAATCCACCGCCGTGCGCAAGGCGGTGAAGGGCTACGCGTCCTGGGTGATGGGCACGGCGCGGCTCTGGGGCGTGTCGGTCGACTGAGGCCTCCGCCCCCTCCGCCGGAAGGCGGCAGGGGGCGGGACAAGCGCCATGATCGGACATATCGCCCGTCGCCTCGCGATGACCGTGCCGACACTGCTGCTGGTGTCGGTGGCGGTGTTCGTCCTGCTGCGCCTGGTGCCCGGCGACCCGGCCCAGCTGATGCTCGGCGACGCCATGACGGAGGAATCCCTGGCCGAGGCGCGGGCGCGCATGGGGCTCGACGGGCCGCTGGCGCTGCAGTTCCTCTACTGGCTCGGCCGGGTGGCGACCGGCGACCTCGGCCGCTCGCTGGTCAACGACCTGCCGGTGCTGCCGCTGGTGATCGAGCGCTTCCAGGTCTCGGCAGTGATCGTGGTGGTGGCGGTGGCGCTCGCCGCGCTGATCGCCGTCCCGGCCGGGCTCTACGCGGCCTGGCGGCAGGACTCGCTGGGCGACATCGCCGTCGTCGCGGTCTCGACCCTGCTGCTGTCGATCCCGAGCTTCTGGTTGGGACTGCTGCTGCTGCTGCTGTTCGGGCTGCAGCTCGGCTGGGTGCCGGTGATCGGCTACGTGCCGTTCGCGCTCGACTTCTGGCGCGCGACGGGCTTCGTGCTGCTGCCGATCGCCACCCTGGCGCTGATCGAGGCCGGCGTCGTCACGCGCATGGCGCGCGCCAGCACCATCGAGGTGTTGCGGCTGGACTACATCACCCACGCGCGCGCCAAGGGCGTGCCGGAGCGCGGCGTGCTGCTGCGCCACGCCTTGCCGAACGCCTTCGCGCCGACCTGGACGCTGCTGGGCCTGATCCTCGGCAACCTGCTCGGCGGCATCGCGGTGATGGAGACGGTGTTCACCATCCCCGGGCTCGGGCGGCTGCTGGTCGATGCGATCTTCGCGCGCGACTACCCGGTGGTGCAGGGCTGCATGCTGCTGACCACGGTGATCTACGTGCTGGTGAACCTGGTGGTGGACCTGACCTACCCGCTGTTCGACCCGCGGGTGGCGGCGCAATGAAGCGCCCACCGGTCAACTTCCTGGTCGGCGGCGCGCTGATGGCCGCCCTGGCCGCCACCGCCGCGCTGGCCACGGTCTGGACGCCGTTCGACCCGCTGCGCCCGAACCTGCGCGCCCGGCTGCGCCCGCCGTCGGAGCTGTTCTGGCTCGGCACCGACGAGTTCGGCCGCGATGTGCTCAGCCGCCTGATGGCCGGCGCGGCGACGAGCACGCTGGTGGCGCTGCTGACCGTGGCGCTGGCCGTGGCACTCGGCACCGTGCTGGGGCTTCTGGCGGGATACCTGCGCGGCTGGACCGACCGCGCGCTGATGGCGGTGAACGACGCGCTGCTCGCCTTCCCCGGCATCCTGCTGGCGCTCGGCCTGATGTCGGCGTTCGGCGCCAACAAATACGGCATCGTCGCCGCGCTGGGCATCGCCTACGCCCCCTCGGTGGTGCGCATCGTGCGCGGCGCGGTGCTGTCGATCCGCGAGCGCGAGTATGTCGAGGCGTCGCGCGTGATGGGCAACTCCGAAGCCTACACCATGCTGCGCCACGTGCTGCCGAACTGCGCCGCACCGCTGATCGTGCTGTCCACCAGCATGTTCGGCTGGGTCGTGCTGTCCGAAAGCGCGCTGAGCTTCCTCGGCCTCGGTGTGCCGCCGCCCGCCCCCACCTGGGGCAACATGCTCGCTGCCGCCCGCCCGCACATGGAAACGGCGGTGTGGCTCAGCCTCGCCCCAGGCATCTGCATCGCCGCCACGCTGCTGGGCGTGAACCTGCTGGGCGACGCGCTGCGCGACCGGCTGGACCCGCGCATGAGGGCAGCATGACGCTGCTGGCCGTCCGCAATCTCTCCGTCGCCGCCGGCGCCCTGCCGATTCTCGATGGCATCTCCTTCGATCTGGCCGAAGGCGAGATCCTCGCCCTGGTCGGCGAATCCGGCTCCGGCAAGACCATGGCCGCCCGCGCCGTCATGGGCCTGCTGCCGCGCGGCGTCGCCATCACCGGGGGATCGATCCGCTTCCAGGGCGCCGATGTCACCGGCCTCGCCCCCGACGCGCTGCGCCGCATGCGCGGCCCCGGCGCGGGGATGGTCTTCCAGGAGCCGATGGTCTCCCTGAACCCCGCCCACACCATCGGCGCCCAGATGGCCGAGGGCCTGCGCCTGCACACCAGGCTCGACCGCACGGCCATCCGCGCCCGCTGCCTGGACATGCTGGCCCGCGTACAGATCGCCGACCCCGAATTCTGCCTCGCGGCCTATCCGCACGCCTTCTCCGGCGGCATGCGCCAGCGCATCATGATCGCCTCGGTCATGCTGCTGAAGCCCAAGCTGCTCATTGCCGACGAACCCACCACCGCGCTCGACACGCTGACCCAGCGCGAGGTGCTGGACCTGATGGTGGGCCTGACGCGCGACGAGGGCACCGCGGTGCTGCTCATCACCCACAATCTCGGCCTGGTCGGGCGCTACGCCGACCGCGCCGTCGTGCTGCGCCAGGGCCGCGTGGTGGAGCAAGGCCCGTCGCGCGCCCTGCTCGCCGCCCCGGCCGATCCCTACACCCGCGAACTGGTCGACGCGGTGCCGCGCCGCGGCGTGTTTCCCCCCCGCCCGGCGCGAACCCCCGCGCCGCCGTTGCTGGAGGCGCGCGCGATCTCGGTCACCTATCCCGGCCGGATGCGCCTGTTCGGTGCCGCGTCGGGCAAGCGCGCCGTCGAGGGGGCGAGCCTCGCGATCCATCCCGGCGAATTCGTCGCGGTGGTCGGCGGCAGCGGCTCCGGCAAGACGACGCTGGGCCGCGCGCTGATGCGCCTGCTCCCGACCAGCGCCGGCGAGGTGCGCTTCCGCGGCGCGGACGTCACGCGCGCGCAGGGCACCGCGCTGCGCGACTTCCGGCTGGCCTGCCAGATGGTGTTCCAGGACCCGTACTCCTCGCTCGATCCGCGCATGACGGTGGGCGAGATCGTGGCCGAGCCGCTCCGTCTGGTGCCGGGCCTGGACCGGGCGCAGGCGCGCGACCGGCTGGAGGAGGCGCTGGCGCAGGTCGGCCTGGCCGGCTACGCCGCGCGCCATCCGCACATGCTCTCGGGCGGCCAGCGCCAGCGCGTGGCGATCGCCCGCGCCATCATCCGTCGCCCCGCCTTCGTGATGGCCGACGAGCCGGTCTCGGCGCTGGACATGACGATCCAGAAGCAGGTGCTCACCCTGTTCCGCGACCTCCAGGCCCGCCACGCCTTCGCCTGCCTGTTCATCTCCCACGACCTCGCCGCCGTCGAGCAGGTCGCCGACCGCGTGGTGGTGATGCAGGAAGGCCGCATCATCGAGGAAGGCCCGACCGAGGAGATCTTCCTGCGCCCGCGCCACGCCTACACGCGCGCCCTGCTGGAGGCAGCCCCGATGCTGGAGTCGGCATGAACCCTCACGATCCGCGCTGGGACAGCGCCTTCTCCAATTTGTGGGCGGCCACCAGCCGGGAGCCCGCGCCCGACTGCCCGCCATTGCACGGCCACGCCACGGCCGACGTGCTGGTGATCGGCGCCGGCTATGCCGGGCTGTCCACCGCCATCCACCTCGCCGATCGCGGCGCGCGGGTCGTGGTGCTGGAGGCGCACGCGCCCGGCCATGGCGGCTCCGGGCGCAACGGCGGGCAGGTGATCCCCGGCATCCGCCATTTCCGCGCCGACTGCGAGGCCGCCTTCGGGGCGGAGCGCGGCGCCCGCCTGCACCGCTTCGGCGCCGAGGCGCAGCAGGCGGTGTGGGGCTTCATCGACCGCTTCGCCATCGCCTGCGACGACGTCCGCACCGGCTGGGTCCAGGCGGCGCATGGCGCGGAGTCGCTGGCGCTCGGCCTCAAGCGCGCGGCCGCCTGGCAGGCCTACGGCGCCCCGGTCGAAACGCTCGACGGCACCGCGATCGCCGCACTGACCGCCTCCGACGAATATGTCGGCGGCTGGGTGGACCGGCGCGGCGGCGTGGTCAACCCGCTCGCCTATTGCCGCGGCCTGGCGCGCGGCGCCATCTCGCTTGGTGTTGCGGTGCACGGTGCCAGCCACGTGCTGACGCTGGCACCGGAGGGCGGCGGATGGATCGCCCGCACTGCGACAGGATCGGTCGCCGCCCGGCAGGTCGTTGTCGCCACCACCGCCTACAGCGACGGGCTGGTGCCCGGCCTGGCCGACAGCGTCATGGCGGTGCAGAGCTTCCAGGTCGCCACCGCGCCGCTCAGCGCGGACCAGCGCCGGCGCATCCTGCCGGCGGGCGAGGCGGTGTCGGACACGCGCCACTTGCTGCGCTACTTCCGCGTCGATGCCGACGGGCGGCTGGTGGTGGGCGGGCGCGGAACGCTCGGGCCGGCGCAGGGCGCGAGCAGCTTCTCCCTGGTGCGCATGACGCTCGCCAAGCTCTATCCGGAGCTCGCCGACGCGCCGATCGAACACGCCTGGGGCGGCTTCGTCGCGGTCAACCCGCCCGACCGCTGGCCCCGCCTGCATCGCCCGGCCGAGGGGCTGTGGGTCAGCATGGGCTGCAACGGCAAGGGCGTCGCCTGGGCCTCGGCATTCGGGCGGGTGCTGGCGGACGCGGCGCTGGGCGCGGCGGAGGAGACGCTGCCGCTGCCGGTCAGCCCGATGCCCCGCATCCCGTTTCGCGCGCTGCGGCGCCTCTACGTAGGCGTCGGCACGTTGTGGTACCGCCTCATGGATGGGCGCGGGTAGGGTTCAGCCCTCGGCGAGCTTCTCGCGGCTGGCGCGCACGCGTTCGACGCGCCGCCCGTCCATGGCCGCCACCTCGAACAGCCAGCCGCCAAACACGATGCGGTCGCCTTCGCGCGGCACCCGGCGCAGCAGCGCCAGCACCAGGCCGGCCAGCGTGTGGTAGGTGCCGGTGGAGGGCAGGGCGGGCAGATTGAGCCGCGCCTTCACCTCGTCGACCGGCATCATGCCGTCGAGCATCAGCGCGGAGACATCGGCCTCGGTGCCGCGATCCGGCGCCGGGGCCGCGCTCTCGGGGTCGCCGACGATGGCTTCCAGCAGGTCGTGCGCGGTCACCAGCCCCTCGAAGCTGCCGTACTCGTCCATCACCAGCGCGAGCCCCAGATCGTCGGCGCGCAGCCGCTCCAGCGCATCGAGCGCGGTGACGGTGTCGGGCATGACGATCGGCTGGCGCAGCGCGTCCCCGATCGACAGTGGCCGGCCGTCCAGGATGGTGTCGAGGATCGACTTCGCCTGCACGACGCCCACCACATTGTCGACCGAGCCGTTGCACACCACGAAGCGCGAGCGCGGCCAGCGCTTCAGCGCCGCGGCGATCTCGGCCTGGCTGTCGGTGATGTCCACCCAGGCGACCTCGTTGCGCGGCGTCATGATCGCCCGCACCGGCTTGTCGGCAAGCCGCAGGACGCGCTCGATCATGTCGCGCTCCTCCGTCTCCAGCACGCCGGTCTGCTCGCCCTCGACCAGCAGCGCCTTGATCTCCTCTTCCGAGACGGTCTGCTGCCCGGTGCGCGCGATGCCGGCCAGGCGCATCAGCAAGTTCGAGGAAATGCCGAGCAGCCAGACCAGGGGAGATGCGATGCGGGCGAGCCATTCCAGCGGTGCCGCGGCGAAGGCGGCCAGGCGCTCGGGCTGCTGCAGGGCGATCTGCTTGGGAACCAGCTCGCCGATCACCAGCGAGAAATAGGTGATGCAGACGACCACGATGCTCACCGCCAGGGTGTTGGCGAACGGCGCCACGACCGGGATGGTTTCGAGCACCGGCGTCAGGCTGGCGGCCACGCGCGCGCCACCAAAGGCGCCGGAGAGGATGCCGACCAGCGTGATGCCGATCTGCACCGCCGGCAGGAAGCGCTGCGGGTTCTCCGCAAGGCGCCGGGCCCGGCCCGCCCCGCGCACCCCCTGCGCCTCCAGGATGCCGAGGCGGCTGCGGTTCGAGGAAACCAACGCCATCTCGCTGAGTGCGAACAGCCCGTTCAGCATGATCAGCAGGACGATGACGATGATGTCGAGCGCGGCGGCCATGAAGGGGATCCAGCGAAACAGGGCACTGTCTATAACGCGGTTTCACCCCGTTTCCCATCGCGCGGCCCTTCGCCGCAGCGCGCGCGCAGCCGTATGCGCGCGGGCGTCGCGGAAAATGTCTGGAAAGCGAGCCATTAATGTCTTATTAAGACGTCATTTGCCGGAGACATGAGATGGACGGATTTCAAAGCGCCTCGATCATCAAGTTCCCCACCCGCCGCGCGCCAGCCCCGGAGGCGGCCGCCCTGCCGCCGGGTGACGATCCTGCCGCGCGCGATGAAGGGGCGCGGCGGTTGCAGGCGGCGCTGGCGGCATTGGAACAGGCGATCGCCGGACAGCGCGAGGCGGTGGCGCGCTGGCGCGGCGCGCTCGGGTCGCTCGGCACCTCGGTGCAGGGGTTGCACACCTCGCTGCAGGACTACGGCGACCGCCTGGGCACGCTGCGCGGACAGCTGGACACCGTCTCCGCCAGCGCGCGCGACCTGGAGGCCTGGGCCGATTCCGCCCTGGCGCAATCCGACGGGTCGGCTCAGCCGAAATAGGCGTTGATCTCCCCGGTCGGCACGGCGGTGTCCACGTAGCCGAGCGTGCCGGCGCCCTGCACCTCGCGCGCCGCCGCGATCAGCCCCGTCATGGCGGCCCGGTACAGCGAGGTGGCAAGGCTCACGCGCCGCACGCCGCAGGCCGCGAGGTCCGGCACCGTGAAGGAGCGGCGCGGGATGCCGGCCATGAAGTTGAACGGGCGCTCAAGCGCGGCGCAGACCGCGCGCACGGCCTCGAGGTCCGGCAGGCCGGGGGCCATCAGCACATCGGCGCCGGCGGCCTCGAACGCCTGGAGGCGGCGGATCGTGTCCTCGAGATCCGGCCGGTTGCGCACGAAATTCTCCGTGCGCGCGGTCAGCACGAAGCCGGTGCCCGTGGCGCGCGCGGCCGCCACCGCCGCGGCCACGCGGGCGACGGCGTGGTCGAACGCGAAGATCGGCTCGCCGGCGTCGCCGGTGGCGTCCTCGATCGTGGCGCCGGCCAGGCCGATGCCGGCGGCCAGGCGGTAGGTTTCCGCGGCGTCCTGCGGCGCGTCGGCGAAGCCTTTCTCCAGGTCGGCGGAGACCGGCAGGTCGGTGGCATCGACGACGGCCCGGGCATGGGCGAGCGCTTCGTCGCGGCTGACCTGCCCGTCGCGCCGGCCGAGGATGCCGGCACAGGCGCCGCTCGACGTGGCAAGGGCCGGAAAGCCCATCCCGGCCAGGATCTTCGCCGAGCCCGCGTCCCAGGCATTGGCGATGACGAAGGTGTCCCCCGCGTGCAGCGCGCGGAAGCGGGCGATCTTTTCGAGCTGGCTGGCGGCCATGGCGTGTTTCCCCTGGGATCCCCCGCAGAGTGGCGCGGGTTGCCCGCACGGGCAAAGGCCAACGCCGGGCCCGTCGGGCAGACCATTGCCGGCGATGGCGACCGCCCGGCTTGTCCGCCCGGCGCGGCATGGTATCCCTGGCAACGGAGGGACCGCGATGACCAAGTCCGAGATGATCGAGGCGCTGCGCGCCGCGCGGGTGGTGCCGGTGGTGCGCACCTCGACCGCCGCCCATGCCGCGACCGCTGTGCGCTGGCTGCGCGAGGCGGGGCTGCGCATCTTCGAACTGACCATGACGATCCCCGACGCCCCGGCGCTGATCCGCGAGCTGTCCCGCGAGCCCGACCTCCTGCTCGGCGCCGGAACGGTGGCCGACGCCGCGACCGCCGAGCGGTGCCTGGCAGCCGGCGCGCGCTTCATCGTCGCCCCCTGGACCGATCCGGCGCTCGCCGCCCCCTGCCGCGCGGCGGGCGCACTGCTGATGCACGGCGCGCTGACGCCGACCGAGGTGCGTGCGGCCCTTGGCGCGGGCGCGGATGTGGTGAAGATCTTCCCGGCCTCCTCGGTGGGTGGGCCCGGCCACATCAAGGCGCTGCGCAGCGTGTTCCCCGGCGTCGATTTCTGCCCGACCGGCGGGGTCGAGCCCGGCAATGTCGCCGCCTACCTCGCCGCCGGGGCGTCCTTCGTCGGCATGGGCGGCGCGCTGGTCGACGAGAAGCGCATCGCAGCCGGCGACCGCGATGCCATCCACGCCGCCGCGCGGGCGATCCTGCCATGAGCGATATCGTCTGCATGGGCGAGCCGCTGCTCGAGTTCAACCAGCAGCCGGCGGGCGCTGACGGGCGGCGGCTCTACCTGGAAGGCTTCGGCGGCGACACCTCCAACGCCGCCGTCGCCGCCGCCCGCCAGGGCGCGCGCGTCGCCTACCTGACCGCCGTGGGCCAGGACGTGGCCGGCGACCGCTTCCTGGAATTGTGGCGCGGCGAGGGGATCGATGTCTCCGCCGTGCGCCGCTCCGCCGAACGGCCGACGGCGGTGTATTTCGTGACGCATTCGCAGGCGGGCCATGCCTTCCTCTACTACCGCAAGGACTCGGCGGCAGCGGCGTTCGGTCCGGCGGATCTCGACGAGGCGATCGTCGCCGGCGCCAAGGTGTTCTATGCGTCCGGCATCAGCCACGGCATTTCGGCATCCGCCGCCGACGCGGTGTTCCGCGCGATGGACGTGGCGCGCGCGCATGGCGTGACAGTCGCCTACGACACCAACTACCGCTCCCGCCTGTGGCCGGCGGCGCGCGCGGCGGCGGTGATCCATGCGGCGATCGGGCGGGCGGACATCGCCTTCCCGGGGCTGGAAGATGCGCAGGCGCTGACCGGCCTGTCGGATCCCGATGTGATCGCGGATTACTACCTGCGCCTCGGCCCGCGCCTGGTGGTGCTGAAGATGGGCGCCGAGGGCGCGCTGCTGGCGACGCCCGGCACGCGGCTGCGGATTCCGCCGTTCCCCTGCACCCCGGTCGATGCCACCGGCGCCGGCGATGCGTTCTGCGGCAGTTTTCTGGCGCGCACCGTGGCCGGCGACACGGCGGAGCAGGCGGCCCGCTATGCCGCGGCGGCGGCGGCGCTGAAATGCGAGGGCTATGGCGCCGTCGCACCGATCCCCACGGCGGCGCGGGTGCGCGCGGCGATGGAGGCGGCATGCTGGTGACCGAGCGGCTGATGCTGCGGCCCTGGTGGGACGACGACTGGGAGCGGATGGCGGCGATCAGCGCCGATCCGGAGACGATGCGCTACTACCCGGCCCCGCTCACCCGCGAGGAGTCCGACCGCGCGATGGCGCGCATGCTGGTGCAGACCATGCTGGACGGCTTCGGCCCCTTCGCCGTGGAGGCGCCGCGCGTCGCCCCGCTGATCGGCCGGGTCGGCGCGCGCCGGGTGAAGTCCGGCCTGCCCTGCGCCCCCTGCGTCGAGGTGGTGTGGCGCATCGGCCAGCCCTGGTGGGGCCAAGGCTACGCCACCGAGGCGGCGCGGGCGGTGATCAGCGATGTGTTCGAGGTGCACGGCGTGACCGAGGTGGTCGCTGTGACGGCGGTGGACAACCGCGCCTCGATCCGGGTGATGGAGAAACTCGGCATGGTGCGCGATGCGGCCGAGGATTTCGACCATCCCGACGTGCCGGCCGGGCATCCCCTGGCGCGGCACGTGCTGTACCGGCTGAAGCGGCCGTTGGGCGGCGTGCCGGTGTGGTCGCGCTGACAGCCTAGCGCCGCTCGGCGGTCGCCGCCCAGGTGACGGCGGCGATCACCACCGCGCCGCCGATCAGCGTCATCGTGCCGGGGTCCTCGCGGAACACCAGCCACACCCAGACCGGCGCCAGTACCGCTTCCAGCACCGAGATCAGCCCGGCATCGGCCGACGGGATCAGGCGGATGCCGGTGGTGAACATGATCAGCGCCAGGCCCATCTGGAACACGCCGAACACGGCCAGCAGGGCCATGTCATGGGCAGGCACGGCGAACTTCGCCATCGGCGCGCTGACGATGGCCACGACGACGATGCCCAGCAGCGTCGCCTCGGTGGTCGGCACGTTGCGTTCCATGCGGGCGAGGACGACGGTCAGCGCGTAGGTAAGCCCCATGCCCGCCGAGATCAGGTTGCCCCAGAACCTTCCGGCATCGCCGGAGGACGACACGATCAGGCCGACGCCGAGCATCGACAGCGCGATCGCCGCACCGGTGCGGCGGCTGACGCGTTCGCGCAGGAACAGCCAGGCGAGCACCGCGGCGAACAGCGGGGCGGCCGCCTGAAACACCAGCACGGCGGCCACGGTGGTGAGCGCGAGCGCGTTGATGAAGCAGATCATCGAGATGGCGAAGCACAGCCCCATCGCGACGCCAACCCGCCCGAGGCGGCGGAAACCGTCCAGCATGGCGCGGCCGTCGCGCAGGGCGAGGTAGGCGACGAGGCTGAAGCCGGCGAAGATGGAGCGCCAGAACAGCGTGGTCCAGGGGTCGACCTCCACCCATCGGGCCAGCACGCCGGCGCTGCTCCAGATGACGATCGCGCCGGTGACGAGCAGGGCGCCGCGGCGGTAGTCCGCCGCGGACACGGGATGGACGGCGGCGGACATCGTCGCGTGTGCTAGCGCCAGGGTTCGATCAGGACCTTGGCGTGCTGTTCGGGGTTGGCGAGGTCGGCGAAGGCCTGCTTGACGCCATCCAGGCCGATGCGTCCGGTGATCAGGGGGGCGGCGTCCAGCCGGCCGTCGGCGATGTAAGCCAGGGTGTCGGCGAATTCCTGGGCGGTGTAGGCGAGCACGAAGGTGAGCTCGAGCTGCTTGACGATGCCGAAGAACGGTTCGAAGCGGTCGGTCTCCATGCACACGCCGACCACGACGATGCGTGCGCCGGCGGGGGCGCCTTCCATGATCTCGTTGACCACGCCGGGAACGCCGACGCATTCGAAGATCACGGCCGGCCGACGGCGCGGGCCGGTGCCGAACAGGGCGGCGTAGCGGCTGGGGTCGAAGCCCGCGGGGGTGATGCTGTCGGCGAGCGTGGCGTAGGGCGAGGTGGCGCGGGGGTCGATGACGATGTCCGCCCCCATGCGCCGCGCCAGCGCGCGCCGACCGGGGGAGTAGTCCGACGCGATAATCGGGCCCACGCCGCGCATCTTGAGGGCGGCGATCACCGCCAGGCCGATCGGGCCGCAGCCGATGACGAGGGCGACGTCGTCGGGTGCGAGGCGGGCGTGGTTGACGGCGTGCACGCCGACGGCCAGCGGTTCCACCAGGGCGGCGTGGTCCGGGTTCATGCCGGGCGGCACGGGCAGCAGCATGCGTTCGGACAGCGGCATGTATTCGGCGAAGGCACCGGGCATGTCGGGGTTGTAGCCCATGCCGATCACGTTGTTCCCGGCGATGGTCAGCGGCATGGAGGTGACCAGCGTGCCCGGCGCGAAGCGGCCCTCGGTGCCCGGGCCGTTCCGCACGATCTCGGCGACGAACTCGTGGCCGAACACCAGGTCGCGGTCGGGGTCGATGGTCCAGCGGGCGCCGCCGCGCTTGGCCAGGGCGGCGAACTGCTCGGGGAACTTGGCGGCATGGAGATCGGAGCCGCAGATGCCGCAGGCGCGGGTGCGGACCAGGACCTGGCCCTCCTCCAGCACCGGATCGGGAATTGAGTCGACGACCAGATCGCCCTTGCGGAACACGGCTGCGCGCATGGCATAACCTCCCATTCTATGGGCGCCAGCCTAGACAAGCCGTGCGATTGGGCAAGGATGGCAAGGCACCGAACCGCATGAGGACGAGGGACCGATGAAACGTCGCAGCTTCCTGGCCGCTTCCGCCGCCGCGCTGGCAGCCCCCACCGTGGCGCGCGGGCAGGCGCGCAACACGCTGAAGATCATCCCGGAGGGTGACCTTGCGATCCTGGACCCGGTGTTCACGACGGCGACGGTGGCGCGCAACCATGGCTACGCGGTGTTCGACACGCTGTATGGCCAGGACGATACGTATGTGATCCGGCCGCAGATGGTGGAGGGGCATGTCGTCGAGAATGACGGCAAGCAGTGGACGCTGACGCTGCGCGAGGGGCTGAAGTTCCATGACGGCGAGCCGGTGCGCGGGCGGGACGCGGTGGCGAGCATCAGGCGGTTCTCGGCGCGCGATGCGTTCGGGCAGGCGTTGATGGCGGCGACCGACGAGTTGAGCGCGCCGGACGACCGGACGATCCGGTTCCGGCTGAACAAGGCGTTCCCGCTGCTGCCGAACGCGCTCGGCAAGACCGGCACGCCGATGCCCTGCATCATGCCGGAGCGGTTGGCGATGACCGATCCGAACCGGCAGGTGACGGAGATGATCGGCTCCGGCCCGTTCCGCTTCAAGGCCGACGAGCGGGTGCCGGGCAGCCGGGTGGTGTACGAGAAGTTCGCCGGCTACGTGCCGCGCAAGGACGGGCCGGCGACGTTCACCGCCGGGCCGAAGGTGGCGCATTTCGACCGGGTGGAATGGCACGTGATCCCCGACGCCTCGACGGCCGTGAGTGCCCTGGTGAACGGGGAGGTGGACTGGGCGCAGAATCCGGCGACCGACCTGATGGACATGATCCGGCGCAACCAGCGGCTGGCGACGCAGCCGGATGTGATCGGCGGGATCGCGGTGATGCGGTTCAACCACCTGCTGCCGCCGTTCGACAACCCGCTGCTGCGCCGCGCGCTGCTGGGGGCGATCGACCAGGCGGAGTTCATGACGGCGGCGATGGGCGAGGACCGGAGCCTGTGGAAGGACAGGGTGGGGCTGTTCACGCCGGGGACGCCGATGGCGAGCGAGGCGGGGCTGGAGCCGCTGATCGGCGCGCGGGACCTGGCGAAGGTGCGGGCGGACATCGCGGCGAGCGGCTACAAGGGCGAGAAGATCGTCATGCTCGGGGCGGTGGACTATCCGGCGACGAACGGGCTCGCGCTGGTGGGCAGCGACCTGTTCAAGAAGCTTGGGCTGAACGTGGACTACCAGGCGGTGGACTGGGGGACGACGATCCAGCGGCGGGCGAACAAGGGGCCGATCGACCGGGGCGGATGGAACATCTTCTACACCTACCTGACGGGCACCAACAATTTCGACCCGGCGGCGCATCTGGGGCTGCGGGCGAACGGTGAGCGGGCGTGGTTCGGCTGGCCGGACAATCCGAAGATCGAGGCGCTGCGCGCGGCGTGGTTCGATGCAAGGGACATCCCGGCGCAGAAGCGGATCTGCGAGGAGCTGCAGGTGGAGTTCATGCGCGCGCCGGCGCATCTGCCACTGGGCTGCAACTACGGGCCGACGGCGTTCAGCCGGGGGATCACGGGCGTGCGGATGGGCTTCCCGCAGTTCTACGACGTGCGGCGGGTCTGATAGAGTTTCGATAACGTAACAAAAATGGCATGCGTCGGCGGGACGGGCCCAGGCCCGTTCCGGCGGCGCATTGCGTAACAGCGGCCTGACGTGGCGGGTCGCGGGCGGGGCGGGGGCGTGCCGGCGGCATGCGGGCCGGGCGCGACTGATTGCGCGGTGGGCCGCGATGGGCGAGCGCGATGATGATCTCGTCGGCGCCGCGGCGGCGGGGGGACGGAAGGGGGGCGCTCGCGCTGTCGGGCGTTTCCTCCTGCAGGCCAAGGCGCATGGCGAGGGTGGGGCGGAACCGAGGCGCGCCGGTCCGGAACAGCCACGCGGGATGCGCAAGGGCATGGCCGCGGGTGGGGCGGGTGAAGAGCAGGGCGAGGAGATGGAGGAGGAGCACCTGGAGCGGACCCGGATTCCGGGCGCGGTTCTCCTGCCCGCCCGTGTGGGCGAGGGCGCGCATGGCGGCGGGCAGGGTGGAGGGGATCGGGTGCATGTGGTTTTATATCTAACGCGTGTTATCGACGCAAGGGATTTTAGAAGAGCGTGGGTGTTTTTCCCGGGACCGCCTGGCCTCGATGACGAGACGGGAAAGCGGGACCCGTGCTGGCCGCCAGCGGAGGGGCGTCGGCGGTTAGTTGGTGCTTTTGCCCAAAGGGGTGCGCGGTCGTTGCTGCCCAGGACGCGCGCCTTTCCCATGCGGGTGGGTCATGGGCCGGTCGCGTGGTCATCGTGCGCGGATTGCCTCCTCCTCCGTCGGCGGTGGAAAGGAGAAACGCCGGATCCAGAGCCATGCGGGCTTACGGCGCACTTACGTGTCGCCACGCTTGTCGGCAGTTCGCATCAGTGATAGAAGCGAAAATATAACATATAGATTGAAGATATGTTATGTAACAATAATAAAAAAGGCAGACACATGACCTATGTAACAATATCGCACTGGACCATTTCCGAGTGGAACGACGCGATGGAGGCCACTGCACGGGAGACCTTCATCCCGATGATTATGGCGGCCGGCGCGTCGAGCACGCGTATGGTGCGGACGGGCGGGCAGACCATGAGTGTCGTGACCGAATACGACACCGCCGGGAAGGCGGCGACGGCGCAGGCGAGGATTGCGGAGATTCGGGCGAAGGCCACGAAGGACCTTCCCATGACCTTGGTCAGTGCCTCCGGCGGGGACGTGTTCGCCAGCAACTGAGCCGCGGGATCGCGGCCGCAGGCTTCCGTTCGGCGGAGGCCTGCGGGGCGGATGCCGCTCGCCGCGCGGGGGAGGCCTGCGGGGCGGATGCCGCTCGCCGCGCGGGGGAGGATTGGCTTATGCTTATCCCCTTGGGGGCAGGGGTCTTCATGTTCCATCTGAAACACGGACGGATTGCCGGCTGCCGTAAGCCGTGGGTGCGGCCGGCATGAGCGCGGGCGGGCGATCATGGTCGGCGATTGCGGCCAGGGCGGCTGGCGCCGGTTTGCTGGCCTTGGTGGTCCTGCCGGTCGTGGTGGTCCTGGCAGTACTTGCGGTGGGGCATCTGGCGGGCGGGTGCGGGACAGGCAGTTCCGGCGGCTGCGAAATGGGGGCCGTGGCGGTGGGGATCATCGCCATCCCCGCGGGGTTCGTGCTGCGCGCTGGCGTGTCGGTGTTCCGCGACCTGTTGGGGAAGCGGTGACCCGCACCCGGCATCCGCCCCGCCGGGCGATGCGCAAAGCGGATGGATGTCTTTCTGCTTCTTTCTCTACAGAAAAAGAAGATTCTTGCCTGCGTCCTTTCTATCCCCCCACGAAAGCATTGAAGGTGATCAACGTATAGGTGTCCTTCACGCCCGCGAGGGTCTGGATTTTTTCGGTGACGAACAAGCCGGTGTCCTGGGTGGGAGCGAGGTAGAACTTGCCGAGCAGGTCGTATTGGCCGGAGGTGGAGTGGAGCTCCGAGAGTTCCTCGATGGTGTCGGCGGCCAGTTTGGCCACGCGATAGGCGGCGCCCATCTCGCACTTGATCATGACGAATATGGCGCGCATGGCGGGGTCTCCGGGTTGCGGGGGGAGCATAGCGCGAAGCGGGGGCGGCGCCAGCATTGGCGGATGCCTCGCGTGGTGCTGGCGTGCTGTGCTACCCCGGTAGGCATGCTTGGTGCCGGCATTCGGGCCGGACGGTGCAGGAGGTGGCGCCCGGTGAAGAATTTGACTCGCAAGCGCGTGCTGGTGACGGGCGGGGCCGGGTTCGTGGGGTCGCACCTGTGCGAGCGGCTGGTGGCGCGCGGCGACGACGTTTTGTGCGTGGACAATTATTTCACGGGGCGGAAGGACAACATCGCCCATCTGCTCGGGCAGCCGAACTTCGAGGCGATGCGCCACGACGTGACGGTTCCGCTGTCGGTGGAGGTGGACGAGATCTACAACCTGGCGTGCCCGGCGTCTCCGGTGCATTATCAGAACGACCCCGTGCAGACGACGCGGACCTCGGTGCTGGGGGCGCTGAACATGCTGGAGCTGGCGCGGCGGCTGGGGGCGAAGGTGCTGCAGGCCTCGACGAGCGAGGTCTATGGCGATCCGACGGTGCATCCGCAGAACGAGGACTATCGGGGGAATGTTTCCACGACCGGGCCGCGCGCCTGCTACGACGAGGGCAAGCGGTGCGCGGAGACGCTGTTCTTCGATTTCCATCGGCAGAGCGGGGTGCGCATCAAGGTGGTGCGGATCTTCAACACCTATGGGCCGCGGATGCATCCGGACGATGGGCGGGTGGTTTCGAACTTCATCATGCAGGCGCTGCGGGGCGAGGACATCACGCTGTATGGCGAGGGGACGCAGACGCGGTCGTTCTGTTTCGTTGATGACCTGGTGGGCGGGCTGATGCGGATGATGGACAGCGGCGATGGGGTGATCGGGCCGATCAACCTGGGCAACACCAACGAGATCGAGGTGCGGGAGTTGGCGCGGCAGGTGCTGGCGTTGACGGGGTCGGGCTCGCGGCTGGTGTTCCGGCCGTTGCCGCAGGACGATCCGTTGCAGCGCTGCCCGGATATCACGCGGGCGCGGGCGACGCTGGGGTGGGAGCCGCGGGTGGCGCTGGGCGAGGGGCTGGGGCGGACGGTGGCGTATTTCCGGCGGCTGCTGGAGGAGGGGGGCGAGTTGGCGGGCGGGCCGGCCAGCGAGCGGCTGGGGGCTGCGGGGTGAAGATGGGGGCGTTGCCGGACGGGGGCACGGTGGTTCGCGTCGGGAGGCTGCTCGGGATCGCGATCCCGCCGGAGCGGGCCGAGGCGATTGCGCGCGACCTCCAGGCATTGGCCGGGCGGCTGGCGGAGTCGCCGGTTCGGCCCGTGGTGGAGGATGAGCCGGCCGGTGTGGTGCGGGCGTTGCGATGAGCGATCCGGCGACCTGGACACTGGCCGAGGCAGCGGCGGCGATTGCGGCGCGTCGGGTTTCGAGCCGGGAGTTGCTGCGGGCGTGCCTGGCGCGGATTGCGATGTGGCAGATGGAGACGAATGCGTTCATCGACCTGCGCGAGGAGCAGGCGTGGCGGATGGCCGAGGCGGCGGATGCGGCGCTGGATGGCGGGGAGGCGCCGCGCGGGGCGCTGCATGGGGTGCCGCTGGCGCACAAGGACATGTTCTATCGCGCCGGCGAGATCAGCACCTGCGGCAGCCGGTTGCGCCGGGCGTGGCGGGCCGGGGAGACGGCGACGGTGTTGTCGCGGCTGGATGGGGCGGGGGCGGTCGATCTCGGGACGCTGAACATGGCGGAGTGGGCGGGCGGGGCGACGGGACACAACATGTGGTTCGCCGATGCGCGCAATCCGTGGGATGCGCGCTATGCCAGCGGGGGGTCGTCCTCGGGCAGCGGGGCGGCGGTGGCGGCGCGGATGGTGTTCGGGGCGTTGGGGTCCGACACCGGGGGGTCGATCCGGTTGCCGGCGAGCATGTGCGGGGTGGCGGGGCTGAAGCCGACCTATGGGGCGGTGAGCCGGCATGCGGTGATGCCGCGGGCGTGGAGCCTGGATGTGGTGGGGCCGCTGGCGCGCACGGCGGAGGATTGCGCGCTGCTGTTCGCGGCGATCGCGGGGCCGGATGCGCTCGATCCGACGACGGCGGAGGCGCCGGTGTTCGTGCCGCCTGCGCGGCCGGATGGGTTGCGCGGGGTGGTGGTGGGCGTGGAGCGGGGGATGCTGGACAGCGCCGATGCTGCGGTTCGCCCGGTGCTGGACGAGGCGCTGGGGGTGTTGCGGGGGCTGGGGGCGACGCTGGTGGATGTGGCGATTCCGGACCTGGAGGCGGTGTTCGACCATGGGGGGGTGATTTCGGCGTGCGAGGCGGCGGCGATCCATGCGCAGGCGATGCGCGAGACGCCGGATGGGTTCGCGCCGGATCTCTACCAGCGGATGCTGGGGGGGCTGGCGACGCCGGCGGTGATGTACATCCAGGCGCTGCGGCTGCGCGGTCGGTTGATCGCGGCGGTGCGGCGGGAGGTGTTCGGGCGATGCGCCATGCTGTTCTGCCCGACGGTGGCGATGGCGGTTCCGACGCGGGAGGCGACGCGGACGCGCACGGCGGAAGATGTGGGGCGGGTGCATGGGCCGCTGGTGCGGCTGACGCGGCCGTTCAACATGCTGGGGTTGCCGGCGCTGTCGATGCCGTGCGGGTTCGATGGCGACGGGTTGCCGGTGGGGTTCCAGCTGGCGGGGCCGCCGCATGCGGAGGCGGGGCTGCTGGCGGTCGGGATGGCCTATGAGCGGGAGGCCGGTTGGTATCGGCGCATTCCCGGAGGGTGACGCGGCTTGGGCGGGCCGGTATCGTGCGCGGGCAGAAGAAGACGGAGTCGGGGATGACGAAGACGGTGGCACGCGGCGGCAAGCCGGCGGCACGCAGCGGTGGGCGGCTGATTGCCGATGCGCTGGTGGCGCAGGGGATCGAGCAGGTGTTCGCCGTGCCGGGCGAAAGCTACCTCGATGTGCTCGACGGGCTCTATGCGGTGCGGCAGCGGCTGCACCTGACGACCTGCCGGTTCGAGGCGGGCGCGGTGAACATGGCCGAGGCGTATGGCAAGCTGACCGGCAAGCCGGCGGCGGCGTTCGTGACGCGCGGGCCCGGGGCGTGCCATGGGGCGATCGGCGTGCATGTGGCGATGCAGGATTCGACGCCGCTGCTGCTGTTCGTGGGGCAGATCCCGTTCGAGGAGACCGACCGGGAGAGTTTCCAGGAGGTCGACTATCGGCGGATGTTCGCGCCGCTGGCGAAATGGGTGACGCAGATCGACGATGAGAAGCGCATTCCCGAGCTGATCGCCCATGCCGTCGATGTGGCGGTGTCGGGGCGGCCGGGGCCGGTGGTGATCGCGATCTCGGAGGAGATGCAGAAGCGGATGGCCGAGGTGCCCGACCTCGGGCCGGTTTCGGTTTCGGCGGCGCATCCCGATCCGGCGGCGGTGGCGCGGATGATGGCGATGCTCGCCAAGGCGAAGCGGCCGCTGGCGATCCTGGGCGGGTCGCGCTGGAGCGAGCAGGCGCGGGCGGATATCCGGGAGTTTCTCGTCGGGAACAACATCGCGACCGCGGTGAGCTTCCGGCGGCAGGCGCTGTATGACGGGACGCGGGACAATTATGTCGGCGACCTCGGCGTGGGCTCCGATCCGGCGTTGGTGGCCAAGGCGCAGGAGGCGGACCTGGTGCTGGCGATCGGCACGCGGCTTGGGGAGCCGGTGAGCCAGGGGTACACGCTGTTCGGGGCGGGGCATGAGGCGCCGATCGTGCATGTGTATCCCGAGGGCAGCGAGATCGGGCGGGTGACGCGCCCGGCGCTGGGGATCGTGGCGGATGTGAATGCGTTCGCCGCCGCGGTGAAGGATGCGCGCGTGGCCAAGCCGGGCTGGGCGGGCTGGACGAAGGAGCTGCGCGGCATCCGGATGAAGGGGCTCGCGGTGCAGCCCTACGACGGGCTCAACCTGTCGGAGGTGATGCATACGCTGGCCGATCTGCTGGACGACGATGCGATTCTGACCTGCGATGCCGGGAACTTCGCGACCTGGCCGCCGCGGTTCATCAACTTCAAGGACGGGCAGCGCTTCATCGGGCCGACCAACGGGGCGATGGGCTATGGCGTGCCGGCGGCGATCGGGGCGGCGGTGGCGTTCCGCAACCGGCAGGTGGTGTGCTTCGTCGGCGATGGCGGGTTCCTGATGACCGGGCAGGAGCTGGCGACGGCGTTCCACCATGGGGTGGCGCCGATCATCCTGGTGTTCAACAACCAGATGTACGGCACCATCCGGATGTACCAGGAGCGGACCTATCCCGGGCGGGTTTCGGGCACGGCGCTGACCAATCCCGATTTTGCCAAGTTCATCGAGAGCTTCGGTGGGCATGGCGAGGTGGTGGAGGAGGCTTCGGCGTTCGCGGATGCGTTCCGGCGGGCTTCGGCATCGGGGCGGCCTTCGGTGATCGAATTGCGGATGAACCCGGAGCAGATCACGTCGCGGGCGACGATTTCGCAGCTGCGCGGCGGGCCGGCACCGAAGGCCCCGGCGAAGCGGGTTCCGGCGGGGCGGGCGGCGGCGAAGAAGAAGAGGTAGGATTCTTCTTTTTCTGAAGAAAAAGAAGCAAAAAGACTTTTTGTCCATTGCCGGCGGAACGGCCGTGATTCATGTTTTGTGAATCCGGATGGTTGTTGCTGGCGTTTGGATGAAGTTTTTTTGCTTCTTTTTGTTCACAAAAAGAAGGCTCTTCCTTTCTTCCCGTGCCTCGCTAGACTCGCTCCAGCCGAGCCTGGAGAAATCTGATGTCGCTTCCCCCGATGCGTTTCGTTGCCACTGGCGACAGCTTCATTACGCGGCGCCTCGCCTCCTCGGAGGGGTTGTGGCAGTTGGCCGACGTGGTGCGCGACGCGGATGCGCGGTTCACGAACTTCGAGGTGTTGACGCCGGGCGATGCGTTTCCGTTCGCGGTGAGTGGCGGCACCTGGGCGAAGGCGCCGGAGGGGGTGATCGGCGATTTGCAGACGCTCGGCTTCAACATGCTGACCTGGTCGAACAACCATACGCTCGACTACGGGTATGACGGGATGGCGGCGACGGCGGCGGCGCTGGATCGCTCGGGCGTGGTGCATGCCGGGGTGGGGCGGAACCTGGCCGAGGCGGCGGCGCCGAAGTATCTGGAGTGTGCGCAGGGGCGGGTGGCGCTGATCGGCATCTGCTCGACGTTCCACGAGGCGTCGCCGGCCGGGCAGCAGCGGCCGGACATGGCGGGGCGGCCGGGGATCAATCCGCTGCGGTTCACCACGACCTACATGCTGCCGCGCGAGCAGCTGGCGGCGCTGGAGGCGATGGCCGAGGCCAGCGGGGTGAATGACGGGCACAAGATGCGGGTGAAGGCCGGGTTCGGGAAGGCGCCGGAGGCCGGCACGGTGCTGTTCGGCGGGCATACCTTCAAGGAGGGTCCGGCGGGGGTGGTGACCGAGGCGAACAAGGCGGATGTGGCGCGGACGCTGGCCAGCATTTCCGAGGCGCGTCGGCAGGGCGACTATGTGCTGGTGAGCCTGCATGCGCATGAGGCGCTGGGGACGGACAAGGCGGTGCCGGCGGGGTTCCTGGTGGATTTCTCGCGCGCCTGCATCGATGCCGGGGCGCATGCGGTGATCGGGCATGGGCCGCATGTTCTGCGCGGGGTGGAGATCTACAGGAAGCGGCCGATCTTCCATTCGCTCGGCAACTTCATTTTCCACAACGAGACGATTCCGCATCTGCCGCAGGATTTCTACGACAAGTTCCAGATGGGGCTGACGGAGAACGTGGCCGACGCGATCGACAAGCGGTCGGATGTGAATACGAAGGGTTTTGCGGCCGATCCGTGGGCGTGGAAGTCGGTGATTGCGCGGTGGAACATGGAGGGGGACGAGACGAACCTGGTCGAGCTGATTCCGGTGGAGCTCGGCTTCGGGGTGGCGCGGTCGCGGCGGGGGACGCCGCGGCTGTCGGAGGATGAGGACATCCTGCCGCACCTCGCGAAGCTCTCGGAGGCGATGGGGACGAAGATCACGATCGACGGGAACATTGGGCGGGTGGTGTTGTGAGCGTATCGAATACGGAGCAGGTCTGGACGCTGGTGGACAACCACCGCGAGGACTTCATCGGGCTGGCCGATCGCGTCTGGGAGATGCCGGAGCTGGGCTACCAGGAGCATCGCTCGGCGGCCGAGCATGTGGCGATGCTGGAGCAGCAGGGGTTTCGCGTGACGACCGGGGTGGCGGGGATTCCGACCGCGATCATTGGCGAGGCGGGCGACGAGGGGCCGGTGATCGCGATCCTGGGCGAGTTCGACGCGCTGCCGGGGCTGAGCCAGGAGGCGGGGGTGGCGGAAAAGCGGCCGCGGCCGGGCGAGGGGGCGGGGCATGCCTGTGGGCACAACCTGCTGGGGTCGGCGGCGATGCTGGCGGCGACGGCGGTGAAGGACTGGCTGGCGGCGCAGGGGATCAAGGGGCGGGTGCGCTACTATGGCTGCCCGGCGGAGGAGAGCGGGGCGGGCAAGCTGTTCATGGTGCGAGAGGGGGCGTTCAAGGATGTGGACATCGCGCTCTCGTGGCATCCTGCGCCGTTCTGCGCGGTGAACCCCGCGCTGTCGCTCGCGCTGGTGTCGTATGACTTCACCTTCACCGGGCGGGCGAGCCATGCGGCGGCGGCGCCGCATCTGGGGCGCAGCGCGCTGGATGCGGTGGAGCTGATGAATGTCGGCGTGAACTACATGCGCGAGCACATGCCGAGCGATGCGCGGATTCACTACGCGACGATCGATCCGGGCGGGATCGCGCCGAACGTGGTGCAGTCGCGGGCCGTCGTGCGCTACATCGTGCGGGCGCGGGAGTTGCCGGAGCTGAACGCGCTGGTGGCGCGGGTGAAGAAGGTCGCCGAAGGGGCGGCGCTGATGACCGAGACGCAGGTTGAGTGGAAGGCGATCAGCGGCATGTCCAACCTGTTGGGCAATGGGCCGCTGGAGCAGGCGCTGTTCGACAACCTGATGCATCTGGGGCCGCCGGAGTGGGATGAGGCGGACCGCAAGCTGGCCGAGGAGATCCGCGCGACGCTGCGGCCGGACGATATCGCGGGGGCGCATCTGCGGTTCGGGCTGAAGCCGGACATGGACACGCCGCTGTGCGACCGCATCGTGCCGCTGGGCAGCAATGGCGGCGGCAAGGGGATCGGGTCGACCGATGTGGGCGATGTGTCGTGGGTGGTGCCGACGGCGCAGATCCGCGGGGCGACCTATGCGATCGGGACGCCGGGACATTCCTGGCAGCTGACAGCGCAGGGCAAGAGCGGCATCGCGCACAAGGGCATGGTGCATGCGGCGAAGGTGATGGCGGCGACGGCGGTGGATGCGCTGCGCGATCCGGAGCTGCTGGCGAAGGCGAAGGCCGATTTCGCGGCGCGGACCGACGGCAATCCGTATGTGTGCCCGCTGCCCGACGACGTGCAGCCGGCGCTGGGCATGGCGCTGGGCACCTGATCGACCATCGTGGCGCCCGCCGGCCAGCGATGACCATCGCGTGAGGTCGGTGCCGATGGCATTCCTGTCGAATGGGGAAGGCTTCGCGCATCGGCCGGTCTTGGCTAAGCTGGCCGCAGCGGGAGGAATGCCCCATGGCTGCGCAGCGGATGAAGACGGGCGGATGGCAGGGCGCCGAGCGCCCCGGCCGGGGTGCGTGATGCGATGGGTCTGACCCTCTCTGTCCTGCGCTGCCCTGACGCGGTGCCGCCGGAGACGCGCCAGGTGCCGGGTGGCGATTTCAGCATCGGGCGCGGCGGCGACAACAACTGGACGCTGGCGGACCCCGACCGGACGCTGTCACGCAAGCATTGCGTGATCGCGTTCCGCTCCGGCGGCTGGCAGCTGGCCGATGTCAGCGCCAACGGGACCTTCCTCAACCGCGAGGCCGATCCGGTGGGGCAGGGCGGGCCGCGCGACCTGCGCGATGGCGACCGGCTGCGGCTCGGCGCCTATGAGATCGAGGTTCGGATCAGCGCGGAGGCCTGGCAGGGGGCGGGACACGGGCCGGCCGCGACCGATCCGTTCGGCGACGATCCGTTTGGGCCGGTGCGCTCCGCGCCGCAGGGGTTCGAGCGCGATTCCCTGCTGGACCATGGTGGCGGGTTCGGTTCGCCGCGGGCGACGCTGGCGCCGGATTTCGGCGATGACGGGTTCGGGGCGGCGCAGGCGGGGCGGGACGAGGCGGCATTCCGGGCGGCGACCCAGCCCGATCATGCGCCGGCGCTGGAGCAATCGTTCCGCGTGCCGACTCCCAAGGTGTCCGACGGGATGGACGATTGGGACCTCGACCTGGGCAAGCCGGCAGGTGCGCCGGCGGACGTGCCGCACCCGAAGGCGGATGACCCGCTGGCGGACTGGGATATCGATGGATCCCGGGCTTCGGAGCCGCCACCGTCGGTCGCGGACGTGGCGCCGGCGCCGCCGCCTGCCGTGAGCGAGGATCCGTTCGCCGAACCCGGGCGCGATGCGCAGCCGGTGACGGTCGCCGCGGTGACGGTCGCCGCAGTGACGCCGGCGAAATCCGTCGCGCCGGTGCCCGAAGCGGTTGCGGACCCGCGCGGCGCGACGGGCGATTCCGCCTTGCTGGCGGCGTTCCTCCGCGGGGCGAGGATGGAGGATGCGCGGCCGGCCGATCCCGAGGCGGCGATGGAGCAGTTGGGCGCGGCGTTCCGCGCGCTGGTGTCCGGGCTGCGGCAGACGCTGATCGCGCGGGCGGCGATCAAGGGCGAGTTCCGGATCGAGCAGACGATGATCCGCGCGCGGGGGAACAACCCGCTGAAGTTCTCCGCCGGGGACGACGACGCGATGGCGGCGCTGCTGGGGGCGGGGCGGCGGACGGACATGGCGCCGGCGGCGGCGATCGGCGAGGCACTTGGCGACATCCGCCTGCACGAGCTTGCCACGATGGCTGCGATGCAGAGCGCGGTGCGCGCGCTGGTGGAGCGTTTCGATCCCGCGCCGTTGCGCGCCGAGGGCGAGAAGTCGGGCGGGTTGCTGGGCGCGCAGCGGCGGGCAAAGGCGTTCGAGCTGTTCGAAAAGCTGCATGGCGAGATATCGTCGGCGCTGGCCGATGACTTCGACAGCGTGTTCGGCAAGGCCTTCGCGCGGGCCTACGAGCGCGCCCTGAACGAAGTCAGCGACAGGGACCGCGGATGATGCCAATGTCACTTTCCTACGATGGCAGGTGCCCCACTCCATGACGTGGACCAACCGCGTGGTTTGGCAGGAAGGCATGTTCCTGCGCGCGCAGCATTTCCAGCAGCAGGACCGCTGGCTTGAGGCGCTGTCGCGCGAACGCACGGCATCGCTGCGGCCCCATCCCTGGGGCCTGACGGAGATGACGGTGAACCGCGACCTGCTGGCGACCGGGCGCTTTGCGCTGGCGCAGGCGGCGGGGGTGTTCGAGGACGGCACGCCGTTCTCGCTGCCGGACGAGACCGACCAGCCGGCGCCGCTGGACCTGCCGGAGACGGCGCGCAACACCATCGTGTATCTCGCCCTGCCGGTGCGCCAGCCCGGGGCGGTGGAGATCGCGGCCGACGGGACGAGCGACGGGCGCTACGACCTGCATCCGTTCGAGGCGTACGACACCCATTCCGCCTCGCCGCAGCCGGCCGATTTGCAGGTGGGGCGGTTGCGGCTGCGCTACCTGCTGGAGACCGATGAGCGGGCGGGGTTCCTGTGCATCGGCCTGGCGCGGGTGGTGGAGGTTTCGGCGGATCGGCGGGTGACGCTGGATCGCAACTGGATCGCGCCGGCGCTGGTGTGTGCCGCGGTGCCGCCGCTGGCGGGGCTGCTGGCGGAACTGACCGGCATGTTCAACCAGCGCGCCGAGGCGCTGGCCGCGCGCATGGTGGCCGGGGGGTCGCGCGGGACGGCGGAGGTGCAGGACTACCTGCTGCTGGAATGCGTCAACCGCTGGCACCCGCTGCTGGCGCATTGGGCGGATGGCGGCAACCTGCATCCCGAGGACCTGTATCGCGCGCTGCTGCAGATGGCGGGCGAACTGGCGACCTATACCGATACGGCGACCCGCCGGCCCGGCACCTATCCGGCCTATCGCCACGACGACCTGCAGCGCAGCTTCGCGCCGGTGGTGGCCGATCTGCGACGGGCGCTGTCGACGGCGATCGAGGAAACGGCGGTGCAGATCGCGCTCGAGGAGCGGCGCGCCGGGCGGATCGGGCAGATCGTCGACCGGACGATCCTGCGGGCGACCAGCTTCGTGCTGATGGTACAGGCCGACCTGCCGGCCGAGACGCTTCGGCGGCTGTTCCCGAGCCAGGTGAAGATCGCCGCCGTCGAGCATATCCGCGAGCATGTGATGTCGCAGTTGCCGGGGATCGCGGTGCGGCCGCTGCCGGTGGCACCAAGGCAGCTGCCGTTCTACGCGGGGGCGAGCTACTTCGAGCTGGACCGCAACTCGCCGCACTGGAAGCAGATGCAGAGCAGTGGCGGCTTCGCGATCCATGTGTCGGGCGACTACCCGAACCTGCGCATGGAGCTGTGGGCCATCCGCGGCTAGCGCGGGAGGCCTGGGCGGGAGATGGACAATGAGCGTCGATAATCCTTTCGAGGAAGACAGCGACCGCACCGTGATCCGCCCCGCGCCCGGGGGCCGGCGGCCGGCGGCGCCATCTGCGGGTCCGGCATCTGGATTTGCGGCCACGTCTTCCGCGCCTGCGCCGGTGGCGGCGGCGGTGACGGGGGAGGGGGCGGAGCGGCTGATCTTCGGCGGCGGGGCGCTGATGGCCGCGGCCGCGCCGCTGCTGCAATTGCTGGCGCGCCTGCGCAACACCGCCAGCCAGCCCGACGCGGCCGACCTGCGCGAGCGTGCGACCCGGGCAGTGCAGGCGTTCGAGAAGGAAGCGCGCGAGGCGGGGGTTCCGGCGGACCAGCTGGCGCCGGCCCATTATGCCCTGTGCGCGAGCCTGGACGACGTGGTGCTCAACACGCCATGGGGGAGCTCGGGCGTATGGGACCAGCGCTCGCTGGTATCGACGTTTCACCAGGAGGTGCGGTCGGGCGAGCGGTTCTTCCACCTGCTGACCCAGATGAAGGACAATCCCGGCACGTTCCTGCCGGTGCTGGAGCTGATGTACCTGTGCCTCTCGCTGGGCTTCATGGGGCGCTACCGGCTGACGCCGCGCGGCCCGTCGGAGCTGGAGAAGCTGCGCGAGGAGATCTATGCGGTGATCGTCCGCCAGCGCCAGGCGGCGGAGCCCGGGCTGTCGCCGCAGTGGATCGGGGTGAGCGCGCCGTATCGGCCGTCGCGCGCCTCGCTGCCGGTGTGGGTGGTGGGCGTGGCGGGGCTTGCGCTGGTGGCGGGGATGTTCGCCTGGTTTTCCACCAGCCTGAGTGCCGCATCCGACGACGTTCTGGAGCGCATGCGGGTGGCGGCTCCGCAGAAGATGCCGGCGATCACGCGCACGGCCTTCGTCGTGCCGCCGCCTCCTCCGCCGCCGCCGCCCGCGGAGCCGGGCGTGCTGGACAAGCTGCGCACCTTCCTGAAGCCCGAGATCGATGCGGGGATGGTGGTGGTGCTGGGCGATGACAACACGCCGATCGTGCGCATCCGCAACCGGGGGGTCTCGCCTGGGGCGCCGGTGATGTTCGGCTCGGGCAGCGCGACGGTGCAGCAGGCGTTCGTGCCGCTGCTGCAGCGCATCGGCAGCGCGCTGAAGCAGGAGGAGGGCAGCGTTCAGGTGCTGGGCCATTCGGACAACCAGCCGATCCGCACGGTGCAGTTCCCGTCGAACCTGGAGCTGTCCAAGGCGCGCGCGGAGGCGGCGCGGGCGGTGATCCTGCGCACCCTGGCCGAGCCGGATCGTATCCGGGCGGTGGGGCGCGCCGACGTGGAGCCGGTGGAGACCAACGATACCGCGGCGGGACGGGATGCGAACCGTCGCATCGAAGTCGTGCTGCGGCGGCAGGGCTAGGCCCGGATCAGCGACGCAAAGGGCCGGGGAAACGAACGATGGGTGCGGTGCTCGCCTTCCTGACGTCACGATGGTTCCTGACCGGGATCGGCGCAGTTCTGCTCGCCGTGCTGGTGTGGGTGTTCGGCCCGCTGGTGGCGGTGCTGGAGGAGTGGGTTGCGCGGCTGGCCATCGTCGCGGCGATCGCGGCCGTTTGGTTCGGGGTGAATTTCTGGATCATGCGGCGGCGGGCCAAGGCGGATGCCGACCTCGTGGCGGGAGCGGCGGGGGGCGAGGCGCTGCCCGATGCCTCGGCGGAGGAGGCGGCGGCGATGCGCGACAAGCTCACGACCGCGCTCGACCTGCTTCGACGCGCGCGGGGGACGCGCGGCTACCTGTACGAGCAGCCTTGGTATGTGATCATCGGGCCGCCCGGCGCGGGCAAGACCACGGCGCTGAAGAATGCCGGGTTGCCGTTTCCGCTGGCCGCCGAGATGGGTCAGGACCCGGTGGGAGGCGTGGGCGGCACGCGCATGTGCGAGTGGTGGTTCACCGAGAATGCCGTGCTGATCGACACGGCCGGGCGCTACACCACGCAGGATTCGGATGCGAGCGTGGATCGGGCGGGGTGGGAGGCGTTCCTCGACCTGCTGAAGCGCACCCGGCCGCGCCAGCCGCTGAACGGCGTGCTGGTGGCGATCTCGGTCGAGGATATCGCGACCGCAGCACCCGCCGAGCGCAGCGTGCATGCGCGGGCGATCCGGCGGCGGATCAAGGAATTGACCGACCGGCTGGGCGTGCGGTTGCCGGTCTATGCGCTGGTCACCAAGGCGGACCGGCTGGTCGGGTTCACCGAGTTCTTCGACGACCTGGACCGGGAGAAGCGGGCGGAGGTCTGGGGGCATACGTTCGATGTGAAGCTGCGCGACGGCGAGGGCCTCGCGGGCTTCGCCGACGCGTTCCGGGCGCTGGTGGCGCGGCTGGACGGGCGGCTGATCGATCGGTTGCAGGCCGAGCGCAGCCCGGAGCGGCGGGCGGCGCTGTCTGGCTTTCCGGCCCAGGTGGCCAGCCTGGAGCAGCCGCTGGTGGCGTTCCTGCAGGAGGCGTTCGGCGGGTCGAAGCTTGATCCGGCACCGTTCCTGCGCGGGGTCTATTTCGCGTCGGGCACGCAGGAGGGGACGCCGATCGACCGGCTGACCGGTGCGCTGTCCCGCGCGTTCGGGCTGGACCAGCGGCGCGCGCCGAGCCTGCGGCCGGAGCAGGGGCGGAGCTATTTCCTCGGCCGGCTGCTGCGCGACGTGGTGTTCGGCGAGGCGATGCTGGTCTCGGAGAAGCCGGGGGCGGCGCGGCGGCGCTGGCTGCTGCGCGGGGGGGCGTTCGCGGCGGTGGCGTTGCTGACGCTGGGGCTGGCGGGTCTGGCGTGGCGCGAGCAGAGCCTGGCGCAGGCGCAGATCGATGCGAGCGCGCAGGCGCTGGCCGCCTACGAGGCGACCGCGAAGCCGCTGCGTTTCGACCCGGTGAACGAGTCCGACCTGCCGGCCTTCATCGTGCTGCTGGAGCAGGCGCGCGCGCTGCCCTACGGCTACGACCGTCGCGGGGAGCCCGAAGGCTGGTCGTTCGGGCTGGGGCAGGGCGAGAAGCTGTCGCTGGCGGCGATGACGGTGTATCGCCACGCGCTGGAGCGGGTGCTGCTGCCGCGGATCATCTGGCGGCTGGAGTCGCAGATCCGCGGCAACATCAACCGGCCGGACTTCGTCTATGAGGCGACGCGGATCTACCTGATGGTCGGCACGCTGGGGCCGCTGGATCGCGGGCTGGTGAAGGAATGGCTGGCCCTGGATTGGGGCCAGACCTGGCCGGGACCGGGGGCGGCGGCGTTCCGCGAGGCGATGGCGCGCCATGTCGATGCGCTGCTGGAGGAGCCGCTGCCGGCGGTGCCGCTGGACGGCACTTTGGTGGAGGAGGCGCAGCGCACCTTCAGCCGCGTCTCGCTGGCCGAGCGCGTGTATTCGCGCATCCGGCCCCTGGCGACCGCGGCCGGCATCGCGCCCTGGCGCCCGGCGGAGGCGGCGGGGGCGTCCGGGACGCGGGTGTTCGTGCGCGGCTCCGGCAAGCCCATGACGGAGGGTATTCCGGGCTTCTATACCGTGGACGGCTTCCACAAGGTGGTGCTGCCGTCGCTGCCCAAGGCGGCGCGAGAGGTGGCGGGCGAGAGCTGGGTGCTGGGCACGCGCCAGGAGATCGATCCGCGCAGCCCGCAGATGCTGACGCTCGAGCGCGATGTGGTGAAGCTCTACACCGACGAGTATGCCAAGCAGTGGGACGCGCTGCTGGCCGACATCAACGTCGTGCCGATGCGCAACATGAACCAGGCGGTGCAGGACCTTTACCTGCTGTCGTCGCAGCAATCGCCGATGCGCGACCTGTTGGCCGGCATCGCCAGGCAGCTGACGCTGTCGGTGCCGCCGCCGCCACCGGCCGGGGTGGCTGGTGCCGTGCAGGGTGCTGCGGCCGCGGCGCAGGCCGGGGCCTCGGCGGCGGCGCAATCAGCCGCGGGGCGCCTTGCATCGGTCATGGGCCAGCCGGCCGGACCGCCGCCGGAGCCGCCGGGCAAGGCGATCGACGACCGCTACAAGCCGCTGCGGGATTTCGTGGGCACGGGCGCCGGGGCGCCGATCGACATCGTGCTGAAGCTGCTGGATGACATGCAGAAGCAGTTGGGGCGGATTGCCGCCACGCCCGTCGGTGGCCCGCCGCCGCCGCCGACGGGCGACGACCCGGTGCGCCTGTTGCTGGCGGAGGCCAGCCGCCAGCCGCAGCCCGTCGCACGCTGGCTGCAGGGATTGGCTTCGGGCGGCAGCACGTTGCGGGGAGGCGGCGCCAAGGCGCAGGTTGCCGCGGCCGCGGCAGGGCCCGACGGGCCGGCGACGCTGTGTGGCCCCGCGGTGAATGGGCGCTATCCGTTCTTCCGCAACGCGGTCGAGGAAACGCCGCTGGACGATTTTGCCCGGCTGTTCGCGCGGGCCGGGCTGCTCGATGCGTTCTTCACCACGCAACTGAGCCAGTATGTCGACTTCCAGGGGCGGTCCTGGCGGCCCAAGGCGATGGATGGCGTCGACCCGCCGGTCTCGGCGGCGGACGTGACCCAGTTCCAGCGCGCGGCCGTCATCCGCGACCTGTTCTTCGGCCTGGGTGGCAACACGCCCGCTGTCCGCTTCGACCTGACGCCGTTGTCGATGGATGCTGGGACGCGGAAGGTCACGCTGGATCTCGACGGTGTGGTGGTCGCCTATGAAGGTGGCCCGTCGCGCTCGACGCAGATCACGTGGCCGGGGCCGAACCGGACCACCAATGTGCGGTTGACCTTCGACCCGCCGCCCGCGGGGGGCACCGGCATCCTGGCGGCCAACGGGCCCTGGGCATTGTTCCGGCTGTTCGGCCAGGGGCAACTCGTGCAGGCCGGATCGGCCGAGCGCTACCAGCTGACCTTCCAGCAGGGGGAACGCCGCGCGGTGTTCGAAGTGCGTGCGAATTCGGTCCAGAACCCATTCGCCCCAGGGGTGCTGCAGGAGTTCCGGTGCCCGGTGCTTCGCTAGATCCGGCCGGACCCGTCGCAGCGGGGTTCTTCGGCAAGATCCCCGCGCGGGGGGATTTTGTGCGCAGTGGCCTGCCGCGCGGCTTCGTCGACGCATGGGATGCCTGGCTCCAGCGCGTGCTGCCGGAAAGCCGCGATCGCCTGGGCGCGCTGTGGCTGCCGGCGTGGATGGAGGCGCCTATCTGGCATTTCATGCTCCCGGCTGGTCATTGCGGTGCGGCGCCGACCATTGGCGTGTGGATGCCGAGCATCGATGCGGCGGGGCGGCATTTTCCGCTGACCCTGGCGCGCGTGGGCAGGCTGCCGGAGCGGACGGGTGAGTGGCTGGCGGGCGCCGAGGCGGTTGGGCTTGCGGCATTGCAGCTGGATCTTGCCCCGGAGGAGGTGGCGTCCCGTCTCGAGGCTCCCCCGGCGATTCAGGGCGTTGCGGAGCCCGGGAGACCGGGGGAAGATGTTGCATACTGGTGGACGGAAGGGTCACCCTTCGTGCCGGCGGTGCGACTGGCCCTGCCCGCCCTGCCCGATGGCGCCACGTTTGCCGCCATGCTTCATGCCGTGCGTGACTTCGAGACCGAAGAACAACCAGTCGGCCCGCCGGGGCTGGGGGGAGCGCGGGAATGATGAGGTTCCAGTCCTGGGCCAATTCGCACCCCGGTGCCGTTCGCGCGCACAACGAGGACAGCTTCGTCGACCGACCGGATATCGGGCTTTGGGCGGTCGCCGACGGGGCAGGGGGGCACGATGCCGGCGAGCTTGCCTCCGGCATGCTGAAGGAGGAACTGGAGGCCATACCGCCGGGGTTGTCGGCCTCCGAGCTTCTGGCGCAGGTTCGGCTGCGGGTGGAAGATGTCCACCAGGCGCTGCGCGAGAAGGCCGCGGAGCGCGGGCCGCGGTCGGTGATCGCCTCCACCCTCGTCGTGCTGCTGGCACGGGATGGGCATTATGCCTGCCTCTGGGCCGGCGATGCGCGCGCCTATCTTCTGCGCGACGGGGTGATCGTGCAGGTGACGCGCGACCATTCCCTGGTGCAGGAGCTGGTGGACGCGGGTGCCATCACGGCGGAGGAAGCGGAGGGGCATCCGCGCGCCAACGTGATCACGCGCGCGATCGGCGCCGCGGAGGCGCTGGAACTGGACAAGGTCAGCAACCGGCTGGTCGTGGGCGATCGCTTTCTTCTGTGCAGCGATGGGTTGAACAAGACTCTGTCCGACGTGGAACTGGCAGGCTTGCTGTCCGACCCTGATCCGGCCGAAAGGCTGATCGCCGAGGCACTGGCCCGGCGCGCCAGCGACAACATCACCGTGGTGGCAATCAAGGCGTGCTGATTGCCGTGATGTAGGCTGCAAAGCGGCGCCGGGCATCACGAGCGCGCTTCGTGGCAACCACTGCGCGGCTGGGCCGTTGTTCCCCTGTCATTTGCCGGCAGGGACGAACGATCGATGTCTGACGATCCCACGCGGGGCGGCCCGCAACCGCCGATGCCTCGGCAGCACCAGGATCCGCCAGGGCATACGGACGCAATGAATCCCCGCCCGGACCATGGCGAGGACAGCTATCGCGGCAGCGGCCGGCTGGACGGACGGCGGGCGATCATCACCGGCGGGGACTCGGGGATCGGCAGGGCGGTTGCCATCGCGTTCGCGCGGGAGGGCGCCGACGTGCTCATTTCGTACCTCAATGAACACGACGATGCGCGCGAGACGGCGCGGCTGGTAGAGGCGGCTGGGCGAACGGCCGTTCTGGTACCTGGCGATATTGGCGATCATGGCCACTGCGCCGCGATCATCCGGCAAGCCATGGATGCGTTCGGTGGGATCGACATCCTGGTCAACAACGCCGCCTACCAGATGTCGTTCGAACAACTGGAGGACATATCGCCGGCCGAGTGGGATCACACCTTCCGAACCAATGTCCACGCGATGTTCTATCTGTGCCGCGAAGCCGTGGTTCATATGCGGCCGGGTTCCGCGATTGTGAATACATCGTCCATCAACGCCAAGACGCCGTCTCCGCAGTTGTTCCCGTATGCCACCACCAAGGGCGCAATTGCCAATTTCACGGCGGGCTTGGCGCAGTTGCTGGCAAAGCGGGGGATCAGGGTGAACGCGGTGGCACCTGGTCCGGTTTGGACGCCGCTGATCCCGTCGACCATGCCCGACGAGAAGGTTCAGCATTTCGGCGAGAACGACCCGATGGGGCGGCCGGCCCAGCCGCGGGAGTTGGCGCCGGTCTACGTGATGCTGGCCTCGCAGGAGGCGAGTTTCGTTTCAGGCGCGGTGGTCCCGGTGACCGGCGGACGGCCGATGCTGTGACGACGCCTGCGCAATATTTCGGGCCTTTAGGGCCTGATCCACTTCAGGAGTAACACGCCATGTCAATCATCGGATGGCTCATCCTCGGCCTCATCTCAGGCTTCATTGCGAGCAAGATCGTCAACGATACCGGCCAGGGCTTGGTGCTGAACATCGTATTGGGTGTTGTTGGCGCGATTGTGGGTGGTTTCATCTTCTCGTCGTTTGGTGGCGCGCCCGTCACTGGGTTCAACCTCTACAGCATGTTCGTATCCGTGATCGGCGCCATCGTGGTTCTGTTCCTGTATCATCTGATTGCCGGCCGACGGAGCGTCTGACCGCCCTGGGGTGGCCGGCATTGCGGGTCGATCTTCGCTCGCGACGGCGAGTTCTTAAGAGCCGATATTGAAGAAGTCCGACGCCATAGTCTGTGGCGCCGGACTTTTTTTCATGCAGTCGAGAGGATATCTAGATCACTCTAGAACAAGACTAGAGAAACAGTGCGTTCAGCTGGGAAGACGACATCGCAGCCAGTTGGGTCGATGTGAAGGCCGCGGTCTGGCTGCTTGACAAGGCGACGATGTCCGCGGTCTCGAGTGCAGCCACCTGAGAGGTGGTCAACACGGCAATCTGCGTTGTGCGGAACCCTGTCATCTGATTGGTCGTCAATGCGGGGATTTGGGTGCTCGTCAGAGCAACGATCTGCGCAGTCGTTAGGGTGGAGATCTGCGTGGTGCTGAATGCCCGCAGCTGTGTGGTGGAGAGGGTCGCGACGTCGGCGGTCTCCATGGCGGCGAGCTGGGTGGTGGCGAGGCTTGCGACCTGGGCGGTGGTGAGGCCTGCGACCTGGGTGGTGGAGAGGGCGACGAGCTGTGCGGTGGTCATGCCGCGCAGCCCGGCGGTGGAGATGCCGGCGACCTGGGGTGCGGTGAACTGGGCGAGCTGGGCGGTGGAGAGGGCGGCGACCTGGGTGGAGGACAGCGCGCCGACCTGCGCGGTGCCGAGGCCTGCCATCTGCGCGGT
>CAMDGX010000026.1 GCA_945897825.1 Asaia bogorensis
CCGGGCCACCTCCACGAAGCAGGCACCAGGTGCCTCTGCCTCGGCGACAATCCGCAACTTCTCGTCCAGCCGCCAACGGCGGCGACGCTCAACCCCGGTGATGATTTCCACCGCTGACCCCAGCTCCCGTCCTTAAAGGCGTTCTTACAGGCGCCGCTAAGGTCAGATCCGGGATTCAACCAGGCAAGGCAGCCGTCGCCGGACGGCTACCCTCACTCCACCTCGCAGGAGAAGGAGCCGCCGGCAAACACCGGGGACAGCACAAACGACGAACCGTAGAGGACCATGCCGCAACGCGGCGTCAGGACGCTCTAGGGCGAATATTCATCGGTGGGGTCACCCGTCAGCCGAACTCAGCGCCTCGCGGCCGCGCAGAGAACGAGTCCGATCCACAAGTCGCCCGACAGCCCGAACCGAACTGAAAGGCGACTGCATGAAAATTTTTTTCTTGCCGCTCCGCTATCCGAGCAACCGATCTAAACGTCAGCGATGCCCCGCGCCGTCCACGCCTTGTCAACGGCCGCATCCCACGCCCGATCGCTTTCCAGCGGGTTCTGCGGCGCAAGATTTAGAATTTCGGCCAACTTTGCCCGCGCCCTACTTGCACGGCTCTTCATCGTGCCGACAGCGCAGCCGCAAATTGTAGCTGCCTCCTCATAAGACAAGCCTGAAGCCCCCACGAGGATCAGCGCCTCGCGTTGCTCGTCCGCGAGCAACGCGAGCGCATCGCGAAACTCCAACAGCCGCATATGCCCTTCCTGGGCCGGGCGCGCAGCTAGTCTGGCTGCGAACCTCCCGTCCTCATCACCCACTTCATGGCGACGCTTGCGGAATTCGGAGTAGAACTCGTTCCGAAGAATCGTGCATAGCCAAGCCACCATGTTGGATCCCGGCTGAAAGCTGGACAGGTTTGCCCACGCTTTTACCAGTGTTTCCTGCACCAAGTCATCCGCCCGTGCCGTACGACCACAAAGGGATACAGCGAATCCGCGCAATTTTGGCACCGCCGCCAGCAGCTCATCCTTGGTTCGAACGCAATCCGAGACGGTCATGACTTGCCCGCCTGTTTGCGCTCCAACTCCTCAAGCAACTGCACAAACCGGTCCGGAATGGGCTCGTTGACCACCTCGTCATACAACGCGCGCAACTGGCGGCTGATCAACTGCTCGACGGCAGGCGCCGCCCCGCGGCCAACTGCCTCGTCCAACTCTCGGCCCGCTCGGGTCTTCACCCTGCGGGACATTTCCGAAGCCTGCGCCGGCACGGCAGGCTTGCGCTGGTCCATCTGCACCTCCCCATCGGGCCGGGCCACCATGGCCAGTTCTCGCGCCCGCGACACAATATTCATCATGGCCCTTCCGGCAATCTCGCATTCTTGAACGCGCGATCGGGCAAGTGGTTCCCATGTTACATAGCAGTGCGAGACTCCCTTTGCTAAGGCTGACAGCGCCGAGGGACCGCGTCTGGCACAGGGGAGCCTCATGACCAACGTTGCCGCTATCGCCTCACATATTCCCTACCTCCGCCGATTTGCGCGTGCCCTTACCGGCAGTCAGAACAGCGGAGACGCCTATGTTGTCGCCGTTATTGAGGCAGTGATGGAGGGAACCACCTCGCAATCGCCGTCACCTACGCGCCTGTCTATGTTCCGGGCCTTCCTGCGGATCTGGGGTTCCATCCCGGTCAATCGCGGCGGAACCGCCGATCCCGAGAACCCACTCATGGAAACAGCGCACAGCCGCCTCGAAGCGATCACTCCGCTGCCCCGCGTGGCCTTCCTGCTCAATGCGCTCGAAGGCTTCAGCACTGAAGAGATCGGCGAGATCATGGGCCGCACGACTTCCGACATACAGGCACTGCTCGGAATGGCGAGCTCCGAAATCGCCGCCCACCTGTCCACCGACGTGCTGATCATCGAAGACGAGCCGATCATTGCCATGGATCTGGAGGCAGTGGTCACCAGCCTGGGCCATCGCGTCATGCACGTTGCCCGCACACGGCGCGAAGCGGTTGCTGCGATGGCTGACCACCGCCCCGGGCTGGTCCTGGCGGACATCCAACTCGCTGACGGCAGCAATGGGCTCGATGCCGTGAAGGAGATCCTGGCCGTATGCAGCGTGCCGGTAGTTTTCATCACCGCGTATCCAGAGCGCCTCCTTACCGGCAGCAGGCCGGAACCGACCTTCCTCATCACCAAGCCGTTCCGCACCGATGCGGTAAAGGCCATCATCACCCAGGCGCTGTTCTTCGACCGTCGCGCCTCCCTTGCTGCCACGCCACCTGCCGCAGGCTAGGGCCGGTGCGGCTGGCTCCCCGCAGAGTGCGCCGATAGCAACGGATCCGCGGCCCTACGCGGGCCTACTGCATCCCGACTCATATTCGAGCGGGATGGGCGGGGGCGTGGCGACAGGGCCCGAGACGAATCGAGGAACGTCATGAACGCCGTTGGGGAATTGAAGCCCCTAACCGATCCGGCGCCAGCGGAGCCATCCAGCGACGCGCTCTCCGCCTGGCCCATGGTCGGGGTTAGACGGCGACAGACGCTACTGGCCGCCGCCGCCGGCTTCCTGTTGCTCGCCCTGGCCAGCATGTTCGCGGGCTACCTCGCCTGGCGCACTCTTCGGGGCAGCGATGCACTCGTCGCGACGGCTGAACGGCGTGAGGCAGCTGTCCAGATCGCTGAGTCACTCCTGGGCGCGGAGGCGGCGCAACGCGACTATCTCCTGCGCCGCGACCCGGTCGATCGTGTGGCGTTCGACGCGGTCGCGGCACAGCTCCAGACGATGCTGGCACAGCTCGCCATCACCCCGTCCACCACAGAGTTGCACAGGACCGCCACCCAGGCTGTAGGCATGTTGGAACGCACCATGGGACTCGTCACGGCTGGGCGACCTCTGACCGCGCCGGATGACGCAGCAGCCCGACAGGCCGTCGCCGCAGCGCAGCGGCAGGCATACGTCCTGATTTCGGCCGCAGGCCAGGAGCAGGTAAGCATTGCCGCCCGCCAACGCCACATGGGAACGCAAGTGGTATTGGCGATTGTCGTATGCCTCCTGGGCTCGGCGGCGCTCGCGCTTCTCCTGCTGCGCGATACGCGTCGTCACCTGTCGCAGTTGACCCAACGCGAATCCCGGCTGCACCAGATCTCCACCACGCTGGACCAACGCGTCGCGGAGCGAACCCGAGCGCTGACAGAGGCGAATATGCGCTTCGAGATCGCACTGAGCGCCTCAGGCGTCACCGTGGGGCTGCAGAATCGCGACTTGCGCTTCACCTGGATCAGCAAGGGTGATTTCGGCCAGCCGCCAGAGGCGATGCTGGGTCGTACCGATGAGGAACTGAACCCCGACCCGTCCATGACCTCGGTCACCGCCATCAAGTCCGCAGTCGTCGAGAGCGGCGAGGCCGCTCGGCGCGAAGTGCGTCTGGTGCATGACGGCACCGAGCGCTGGCTCGACCTTTCCGTCCAGCCGGTACGCGACGAGTCGGGCTCGATCAACGGCATCATCGCAGCCGCCATCGATATTACCCGCTACAAGGAACAGGAAACGCGCATCCGCCTGCTCATGCGCGAGGTCACGCACCGTTCGCTGAACCTGTTGGCGGTCATCGAAGCGATCATGCGGCAAACCGCCAGCAACGCCACCACGGTCGCCGACTTCGAAGTGCGCTTCTCCTCGCGCCTGCAGTCCCTCGCCGGCTCCCATGACCTCCTGGTGCAGGAGGATTGGTCCGGCGCGTCCCTGCGCGCCCTCGTGCGCTCCCAGCTCGGCCATTTCGCCGACATCACGGATTCCCAGGTCGAGATTGCCGGCCCCCCGCTGCACCTGCAACCCGACGCCGCACAGCATATTGGGATGGCGCTGCACGAGTTGGCCGCTAACGCAGCGCGCTACGGCGCCTTGTCGGTGCCGGGTGGCATGGTGCAGATCGGCTGGCGCATGCTGCCGGGCACCCCGCCCGCGCCCCCCGCTACCGATCCGACCCAGGTAGGGCAGCACGAGGCGATCGGGGAACATGTCGAACTGAGCTGGCAGGAAGTCGGCGGGCCACCCGTGTCCCCACCGACCCGCCGCGGCTTCGGCCGCATCGTCATCGAGCGCACGGTGGCGCGCGGTGTGCACGGTCAGGTGAAGGCCGACTACCTTCCGGAAGGCCTACGCTGGACCCTCACCTTCCCCGCTACTGCCATCGTACGATCCTGATCGCCTGCGCAACAGCTCCGAACCCTGCAGCGGCCGCCGCGTTGCCTGCGCGACACGGCAATCGCCGAGCAGCATAATGGAACGGAACCCAGGAACATGACCGACGACGCCACACGCGATGCGATCTGGGAGAAGGTGCGGAGCATCGAAACCTGCATGCTGGCCACCCGCGACGGCGACCAGTTCCGTTCGCGCCCGATGACCGCGATCCCGCGCACCAGCCAGAACGTCATCTGGTTCTTCGCCGATGCCAATGACCATAAGGACGATGAATTGGCACGCGACCCCCATGCATGCCTCGCCTTCGCCGAACCGCAGAGCCACTGCTACGTCTCATTGTCCGGCCGAATCGACATGGTGCGCGACCGCCAGATCATCGACGAGCTGTGGAACGAGTCCGCTGCCCGTTACTTTTCACAAGGCCCCGGCGACCCACGCATCCTGCTGCTGCGGTTCGAACCGGAAATCGGCGAATACTGGGACGGGCCGTCCGGCAGCATCGCCGCCGTGTTCCACTTCCTGAAGTCGGCAGTGACCGGGCATCCAACGGCACAAGGCACCAGCGGTCGCACCCGCCTTGCCTGAAGCCACCCCACGGCCCCCCCGCGCACAGGAGATGGGAATGCCCCAAACACGCAATCGAATGCATGCAATGGCTCGCGATGCCCGCGACGGCATCGACGATGTGATGACAATGGCGTCTGATCAGGGTCGCCGCGCGATGCACGCTGGTGAAGCGGTGGCCGAGGAAGCAACCCGCCACATTCGCGACTATCCGCTCGCCACCGTCTTTGCCGCCGCCGCATTGGGGCTCTTCACGGGCTTTCTCTTGTCGCGGCGCTGACCGAACCAGGACTTCGAGGGCCATATCAAACAGTCGTGTGGTCCAAGCAACGAAACGCCGCACTAGGAACGGAACCGCCACTGCCGCATTCCTAGGACGTGCGGCTTCCGGCTTCCCGCCCCGCACCACCGGACGGCTAGCGTCGCCTCCCCCACGGCGTCTGGCCGTCCGGTGTCTTCGCGCCGGCGCCGGCTGGGGCCATGTGCAATCGCAGTGCAGTCGGACAGCGTGAGGAGCGAGATGCGGCGTCGCAGCCTGATACTGGGAACGCTTGCCGTTCCGGCGATTATGAACACCCGCACTGCGGGGGTGTCGCAGACCGTGCCCGATGCAGCCTTCCTGTCCACCCCGTTCGACATAACGACAGTGCCTTCGCTGGCCCGGGCTCTGGCCGCGCAGCCTCATCGGCCACGCAATGACTCCCTGCCGCCCTTTCTCGCCCGCCTCACCTACGATGGTTACCGTCGCCTGCGTTACGATCCCGCGCAGGCATTGTGGCGACAGGGCGACCTACCGTTCCAGCTGCAACCGCATCATCGCGGCTTCCTGTTCCATGACCGCGTTGAGTTGTTCGAGGTTGCCGACGCTCAAGCAACCCGCCTGCGCTACCAGTCCGACGCGTTCACGTTTGACGGGCGGAAACTCCAGGATGGCCCGCTTCCCGATGGCCCCGGAGATCTCGGATTCGCTGGCTTCCGGCTTTTGCATCCACTGAACCGCCCGGACCACTTCGACGAGGTCTGCAGCTTTCTCGGCGCCAGCTATTTCCGTGCACTCGGCCGCGGCCATGTCTACGGGCTGTCGGCGCGCGGCCTGTCGATCGGCACCGCCGATCCGGCCGGCGAGGAGTTCCCCGCCTTCACCGCCTTCTGGCTGGAACGCCCAACCCCGGGGGACCGTCATGTGGTGGTCCACGCGCTGCTGGAATCCGCCAGCCTAACCGGCGCTTGGCGCTTCCACATCGTCCCCGGCGAGGCCACCGTTATGGAGGCACACGCCACACTGTTCCCGAGGCGCGACGTCAGACGCATTGGCGTGGCACCCGCCACCAGCATGTTTTTCTTCGCGCCCCACGACCGCGATCGAATCTCCGACTACCGCGCGGCGGTGCACGATTCGGATGGCCTGCTGATCCGAACCGGCGCGGGCGAGCAACTCTGGCGTCCCCTCGCCAATCCGCAACAACTCCAGCTGAGCGGCTTCCAGGACGACAACCCGCAAGGCTTCGGGCTGATGCAGCGCAGTCGCACCTTCGCCGACTTCAACGATCTCGAGGCCGCCTACCACCGTCGGCCAAGCCTCTGGGTCGAACCACTCGAAAGCTGGGGAGCCGGCGAAGTCACGCTGGTGGAGATCCCAACCCGCAGCGAGATCCACGATAACATCGTCGCCGCATGGTCCCCTCGCGACGGACTGCGGGCCAACACGCCCACCACGTTGCACTACCGCATGTACTGGCTAGGTCAGGCACTGGGCGACGGCCGCCTTCTCCGATTCGCCGCCACCCGGCAAGGCTTCGTCGACGAAGCGAAGGTGCGCCGCTTCGTACTGGACACCACCCCCGGCGAGGGGGCCGCAACGCCGCTGCCCACTGCCGAGGTGACCGCCAGCGCCGGTGCCGTCGACAACGTGGTGGTGCAGCCGAACCCTGAAACAGGCGGGCTGCGCTTGGTCTTCGAATTGCGGCCTGGCACAGCGCGCCTGGTGGAGCTGCGCGCCAGGCTGGCGCGTGGCGGCAAGCCGGCTTCGGAAACCTGGGTCTACCGATGGACACCCTGACCTCGCGCGCCAGCCGCGAGATCCTGCCCGCGGAAGCACCGCTGGCCATGCCCGTCCAGGATCTCGCCCGCGCCCCGCCATTCCACAAACATCCGCCGGCGCCTCCGCTGATGTGGTTGCGCCGTCTCCTGGTGGTCGGCGGCGCATTGGCGCTGACCGTGGCGGCCACGACGGAGATGTCGAAGGTCCTGGGGCTCGCGCGCTTCACGGTCACCGGACTGGCACTTACCGCGTTGTTCGCCTTGCTGTTCCTGTGGCTCGCACTTTCCTTCACCAGCGCACTCGCCGGCCTGCCTGCCTTGCTGTTCCGACAGCAAACACCCGCACCGACACTTCCGCGCACACGTACCGCACTCCTGATGCCGGTGTACAATGAAGACATAGCCCGCATTGCCCCGGCGATCGCCGCCATGCGCACCGCGTTGGTCGCCACGAACGCCTCTCCCTGGTTCGACCTCTTCGTCCTCAGCGACAGCACCGACCCTGTAAGGCAGGAAGCCGAATGGGCCGCAATCCGCGTTGTCGGCGCGGCCCCCGGACCGGCACTTTACTATCGCCACCGATCGAACAACACCGACCGCAAATCCGGCAACATCGCCGAATGGGTCGGCCGCTTCGGCGCAGCCTACCCGCAATTCCTGATCCTGGACGCCGATAGTCTGATGGAAGCCGAAACCCTTCGGGCTCTCGTCGCCATGATGGAACGGCAGCCCGACACCGCCCTGATCCAGACGCTGCCCGTACTGGCCGGTGGAGAAACTCTGTTCGCCCGCCTCCAGCAGTTTGCAAGCGCCGCCTACGGCCCCTTGATTGCCGCTGGCATCGCCGACTGGCACGGCGCCGAGGGCAATTATTGGGGCCACAACGCGCTGATCCGGACCCGGGCCTTCGCCAGCACCTGCGGCCTGCCTCACCTTCCCGGCCGCAAGCCCTTTGGCGGCGCAATCCTCAGCCATGATTTTGTGGAAGCCGCGCTGCTTCGCCGTGCCGGGTGGGCAGTGCGTATGCTGCCCCTGTTGCCCGGGAGCCATGAGGCCGGCCCGCCCACACTGCCCGATATGGCGGCACGCGACCGCCGCTGGTGCCAGGGCAACTTGCAGCACGCGGCAGTGCTGCCGGCGCGCGGGCTGCACTGGGTCAGCCGGCTGCACATGGCAACCGGCATCGCAGCCTATGCCAGTGCGCCACTGTGGCTTGGCTTCCTTCTGCTCGGTATTGCCGTCGCGCTCCAGGCTAAATTCCTGCGGCCCGAGTACTTCCCCCGAACCCATACGCTGTTCCCGCAATGGCCGGTTGTCGATCCCGAACGCGCACTGCACATGCTCGTCGCCACCCTGCTGGTGCTGCTGGCGCCGAAGCTGTTGGCCGTCGCAGCGCTGCTGTTGCGCGGTCGGTCCGGCAGTTTCGGCGGCGCCCGCCGCCTGCTCACCGGTGTCGCGCTGGAGATCGTGCTGTCCGCGCTGCTTTCCCCGATCACGATGGTAACCCAAGCCCGCCAGTTCATTCAGGTGCTCCGCGGCGCCGACAGCGGCTGGCAGGCACAGCGGCGCGACAGTGGTGGTACAGCATGGCGGGAGGCCTGGCGCTTCGCCCGTCTGCATGTCGCGCTCGGCCTCTTGCTCCTGATCCTCGCTCTCGCGGTGGCACCGCTCCTTGCCGCATGGATGGCGCCCGTTCTGGTCGGTCTCATTACAGCTGCACCCTTGTTGGTGCTTTCATCCAGCATTCGGGCCGGCGCCTGGCTGCGGCGGCATGGCATGCTGTCCACCCCGGTCGAGATCGCCCCTTCACCACTGCTCCGCGCAGCGGCCGCCCAGGTGCCCTTCTGCCTGCAAGCACCCGCACCCCGGCTCGCCGAGAGGTCCCACCATGCCCACACTCCGGATCACCCATGGCACCCTGTACCGCTACCACGCCCCGGTGGCGCTGACGGCGCACCGCCTGATGGTTCGGCCCCAGGATAGCCACGACCTGCGCCTGCACGCGGCGACGCTCACGGTGGACCCTGTGCCGGCCACAACCCGCTGGGCGCATGATGTCTTCGGCAACTCGATCTGCTTCCTCGAATGGCGAGAGGGCATGCGCACCCATCACCTTTCGATTGTCTCGCAACTCGATCTGACCCACTACCCGGCCGGGCCAGCCTTGCCACGCGCAACCCTCGATCCGGCAGCCGAGCAGTTCCCCTTCTCCTATGCGGTCGAGGAAGTGCCCGATCTCGCGCGCCTCGCCGAACGCCAAGTGCCGGATCCGGCGCGCCTTGTTGATTCATGGGCGCGGCGCTTCGCCAGCTCCCGCTTGCCCACGCTGCAGCTCCTGGAGGCAATGACGCAGGCAGTGCACGAAGGCTTCATCTATGAAGCCCGCTACGCCGAAGGCACGCAACCACCTACCGAAACGCTGCAGCGCGGCCACGGCACCTGCCGGGATTTCGCCCTGCTGATGATGGAGGCAGTGCGCAGCCTCGGTCTCGCCGCACGCTTCGTCACCGGCTACCTCTACAATACCGATGCACACGAAACGATCGGCGGCGGCGCCACCCACGCGTGGTGCAGCGTGTACCTGCCTGGCGCCGGCTGGGTTGAGTTCGACCCCACCAATGGCTTGATCGCCGGCACCAATCTCGTCCGCGTCGGCAGCACGCGCACGCCGGAGCAGGCCATTCCCATGGCCGGCGGCTTCATCGGGCAGCCCGGCGATGCCCTACCCATGGAAGTCGACGTCACGACGGCGGTCCTGCCCGAACCGTCTCTGCAGCCAACCGGTGCGCCCCCTCGGGGCTAATCAGCGCATCCAGCACTTCCAGCATCTCACCCAGCAACGCTTCCAGCGTTGCGCTACGCGGCGGAACGACCGCTTCGCCCGCATTTAAGACGGCCTCGGCCTCATCAGTCGCCACAAAGCAGCGTACGACATCGGCGATCTGGTTCGCCTCGCGCATCGCCCGCGTCAGACGCTGCGTCGTAGGCGGATCCGCCGCCACCAATACCGCCACGGGGTGCGCACCGCCGGCCGACGGCGACAGCACGGCGGACAGACCCGCATCCTGCAGCGCCACCACCAGCGCCGCCGCGGCGGCACGGTCCAGCGCCCCTCCCACCGGTAGCACCGCAATATCGCCGCGCTCGTCTGGCGGATCAGCGACCGTCTCCAAGGCGCGCAGCAACGTCCGTGCCGCCTGCACCGCCAGCGCCGGCCCGAAGCCAGCCTCGCCGCGGCCACCACCGATCCTGGCGATCGCCGGCAGCACCAACTGCTCCAGAGCCGCCCGGTTGCCTAGCCGTTCACTCTCCCGTGCCAACAGGCGCGCAGCGCCCATCGTGTCTCGTGCCAACAACCTTTGATAGAACCGCGCCGGCGCCGGCAGCGGCGCCGTATCGCCGAACATCACCTCCAGGAACCCCAGGCTCGGCACGTGCCGCCCCAGGATCGCCATGCAGGCAGTGAACGCAGGTGCCACGATCAGCCCAACCGGTCCCCACAGCACCACCCAGAACGTGCTCGACAACACGAGCGCCAGCGGCGTGATGCCGATGCTGGCGCTGTAGAGCCACGGCTCCAGCATATAGCTCACGACCACATCCACGATCAGGAACAGTCCGAGCACCAACAGAACCGTGCTCCACCCCTCCGTGGTGGCGAATGCCAGCAACAGCGGGAACAGCACCGACAAGGGCGCCCCAAGGTAGGGGATGAAGCGCAGAGCGAAACCCAATACACCCCAAAGCGGCGCATTCGGCAGGCCAATCAGCCAAAGTCCGACACCCATGGCGCCGCCGAATACGCCGTTGATCGCCGCCTGCATCAGCAGGAACCGGCCCACACGGCTGGCTGCATCGGTCATCGCCACCGTCGTGCGGTGCATCTCGTGCAGCCCCGCCAGTCGCAGCGTGCGGTCACGGACGTCCTCGCGCTGCGCCAGGATGAAGGCCATCAGAAGCACCGTGACCGCCAAGGTCGCAGCCGGCGCCAACACCAAAGTTGCCAGTGCCACAAGGCTCGCCAAGGGTGCCTCCGGAGCCGCCGCCATCACCACTGTTGCAGTCGGCGAGGCATCGCTGGTCGATACCGAACCTGCCAGCCGATGCATCAGTTGCACCACCCGCTCGATTGGCCCTGACCCCTTGCTGATCGATGCAAGCTTCTCGCGCAGCACCGATTCGTAGCCCGGCAATTCGTTGGCCAACGACAGCGCCTGGCTCACCACCACATACACGAGCAGCGCAACCAGAGAGAGCAACAGCAACAACACAACCAGCACCGCAGCGATCCGCGGTACCCTCACACGCTCCAGCCAGGTGACCAACGGTAGCGACGCCACTGTCAACAGCATCGCCAGCGCCAGCGGCGCAAACAGGTCGCGCCCAAAATAGAGCGCCGCGAGCAGCCCGCCGATCAGCATGAGTCTGGCGGGCCCGCCCATCTCGGGCGTACGGGGCCGGCGGAGCGCAGCCATGGGCAGTCCTTCCGCCCGATTCATTCGGGCCGGGATGCAACGCGCAACGGTCCCGCGCGTTGCGCCTTCATCCGGTTCCAGACAGGAGTTTGCATGATGATGCGTGCATGGGCGGCCGTAGGCGTCGTCGTGCTTGCCCTTACCGCCTGCGGCCAGACCACCGGCGAGCGTGCGGTGTCCGGTGCGGGAATTGGCGCACTCGGCGGGGCAGCGGTCGGTGCCGCCACCGGCGGCAGCTTGCTGGGCGGTGCTGCGATCGGCGGAGCGGCCGGCGCAGCCACAGGTGCGCTGACATCGCCGCGGCAGGTCGATCTCGAGCGGCGCTGGTAATCGGGCCCGGGCCACAACCATTCCAGGAGGACTTCATGGCAATCGAATCCAATAATCCCTACGGCAATGACGCCCATGCAGAAATCGCTGCCCTGCGTGAGAAGGTCGATGCGCTGATGCAGAACCGCGTCGGGCCCGCCGTCACGGCACTTGCCGACGAGGCACAGGCTGCCGCGCAGGCATCCATCGACACGGTTCGCCACCAGGTGAACCGACTCTCCGACACGGTGCGAGAGCAGCCGTTGACCGCTTTGGGAGTTGCTGCGCTCGCCGGCTTCGTGCTGGCGGCCCTCATGAGGCGCTGAGCGGTGTCGAGCCTCAGACTGCTGGAAGTCGCCGCCCAGGCCGAACTGCTGCGCCTGAAACAGGAAGGCAAGCGGATGGCGCGCATGTCCGCGCTCATGGCGGCAGCCGGACTGTTTGCCTTGTTCGCGCTCGCGCTGTTGCATATCGCAGCACTGTTGTGGCTCGCGCAGCACTCCAGCCCCACCGCCGCTGCACTATGGGTGATGCTGGCGGACATTGTCCTGGCTGCCGTGCTCTTTTTCGCAAGTCGTAGGAAGCCTGATCCCATCGCACTGGAGGCTCTGCGCATCCGTCGCCGCGCGATCGAGGAGCTCAGTGTCGGCTCGGCACTGGGCGACGTCGTACGCCTGGCGCGACGCAATCACCCGGCGCACGAGATCGGCGGCATGCTCGCCGAATCGCTTGTGCGTGCCATCGCCCGTCGTTGAACGCGCGTCATCGGCACGAAGGGCCCGACCGTCCGTCAACGGTTGGGCCCTTCGTGTTCGGTTGTGAAAGCGTTGCAGGTGCAACCCACGACGTCCGAGTGCGTTGGCCATTCACGTAGTTTGCCGCGTGCGCATGCTCGCGTTCGCCTAGCAGATACGCATACTCCAGAGAGGATCTCATCATGAAGCACAAGGACAAGCTGCTTCTGCCTGCGTTACTTGCAGTAGCACTGGCGGCCAGCCCAGCGCTGGCACAATCGACCAGCACTCCTGGCGCCGCCGGCGGATCCACCGTCACCACCACTCCGGGCGTGGGTACAGGCTCTACCGGTGCCGCTGCCGGCGCCATGCAGGGCGGACGAGCCGATTCGGTCCTGATGTTCCGCCCGCGCCTTTCCCAACTGATTGGCACGAACGTCTACAACGACCGCAATGAGACCATCGGCGAAGTCGACGACATCGTGCTCGCGCCCCCAGCCGGGCTCGCGTCCACCAGCACGACGCAGGGTTCAAGCACGGGTTCCACCACGACCACCACCACCACGGGTGCCACTGGTACGACCACGCCAATGCCGGGCACATCGGCCACTGGAATACAGCAGGGCCCCATGGCTGTCATTCAGGTCGGTGGCTTTCTTGGCATGGGCGGCCGCTTGGTCATGGTGCCGCTGAGCGAGCTGCAGTGGAATGCCGAGCGTGAGCGCATCATCATGCCCAACGCATCCAAGGAGTCCCTCCAGGGCCGTCCGGCCTTCACCTACGACTCGCTCCGGCGCGGCTGATCTGTCTGGGCGGTGCGGCACCGGGGCCGCACCGCCGTCCCGCGCGTTCTCTGAGCCGCTCTGCATCGCAGCAGTGCGGCGCATACTGGTCAGAACACGCCGAACAGATAGAGCAGAATAATGATCGGAATGGGTATGCCGATCAGCCACAACAAAATTCCGCGCATGAAGCTCTCCTTTCAATTCAGCTCTCGATGAACGTCTGAAGTCGTGCACGGTTGCCCGGCAACTATTTTTCCCACCGAACGTTGCCGCAAAGCCGCCGGTCCGCGCCCGCAGCGGTATCACCGGCGACTCTCTGACCGTTCAGTAGGAAAGACCCATCATGTTCCCGACCAGACTCATCACCATCGCTACTCTCGTCACGGGTTTGGCTGCCTGCGCGCCTCCAGGCACCAATCCGCCAGGCACCGCCGCGGGCCGTGCGGTGGACCGCGCAGCGGGCACCAACGTCTCCGGCGCTTATCCCGCGCAAACCGACGGAACAGCCGTCAACCCGCCAGGCACCGAAGCGAGTCGTGCCCTTGATCGTACCAGCGGGACCAACGTGTCCGGCGCCTACCCGTCGCAATCCGACGGAACGCCAGGCAATCCACCAGGCACCGCAGCTGGCCGCACGATTGACCGTGCTCTCGACACCGACCGCCCGACTGCCGTCCGCCCGCGACCGCGCTGAACCTTCGGGCAGTACCGAGCCATACCGCAGCTCTAGCCGTCGTTTGATCGTCACCATTCAAACAGGGCCGCCGGCAGTGATGCCGCGGCCCTGCGCTGTGTCGAAATGAGCGGTCAATCCAGGGCGGCAGTAACGGGCGTGAAGGCGAGCAAGTGCTCTATCAGCCCTGACGGATCCTCCAGGGCCGATACCACACCCGTCGCCCGGTCCGTGGGCGGCGGCTCCACTCGCGGTCCCGCGCGCTGCGCCGCTTCTGCCGCGTCAGGCGCGCACCCCCCTCTGTTCGCACCAATTGCAACGTACGGGTATGAAACGCGGCGAGTCCGGGCCGATGGCCGATCGAGATCAGCGATGCGCCTGGCACCTTATCGATCGCCAACTGCATCATCGCGTCCTGGTTGGCCTCGTCCAGCGCCGCCGTCGCCTCGTCCATGAAGATCCACCGCGGCCCATGCAGCAGCAGTCGCGCGAATGCCAGGCGCTGCTGCTCGCCCAGGCTCAGGATGCGATCCCACCGGTCATCGTGGTCCAACTCGGCAGCCAGCCGCTCCAGCCCCACGGCCCCTAGCGCCGCCACGATGTCCGGGTCCTGGAAATGATCGGGCGGCAGCGGATAGGATACCGCCCCGCGCAACGGTCCTAAAGGCAGGTAAGGCCGCTGTGGCATGAACATCATCTCCGCGCGCGGCGGCGTCTCGATCTCTCCAGCGCCCCAGGGCCACAGCCCTGCCACGGCCCGGAACAGGGTGGATTTCCCGGTGCCGGACTCGCCCTGGATCAGGACCCTCTCGCCTTGCCGGATTTCCGCGGATGCATCGGCAATCACTGTCGTACCGTTCGCGAAGGCCACTTCCAGATTGCGAAAGACCAACTGATCCGGCTCACCCTCGCGAATGGCAATCGTCGGCTGCGACGGGTCGGCGATTAGCGTATCCAGGTCCTCGATCACGTCCCGGAACACCACGACGCGGCTTACGGCACTCCGCCACTCGGCAATCCTGGGAAAGTTGTCGACAAACCAGCTGAGCGACAGTTGCACCTGGCCGAACGCCGCCCCGATCTGCATCAGCCCGCCCAGAGTGATCGCACCGCTGAAGTAGGCGGGCGAGGCTACAATGGTCGGGAAGATCATGGCCAACGTGGTGTAGGCGCTTGTCAGCCACATCAGATTGCGCTGGCTGCGCATCAACCCCTTTGTCGCCTCGATCACTGTATCGAACAGCCGTGCAATTCCCCGCCGCTCATCCGCCTCACCGCGGATCAGCGCGATCCCCTCTCCGCTCTCTCGCGCACGCGTCAGCCCGAAGCGCAGATCCGCCTCCGCCATCGTTCGGGCAATGTTCAGCCGCACCATCGGCCGCCCGACGATATAGGTCAGCGAACTTCCAACCACCGCATACAGAAGCGCCGCCCAGACCATGTAGCCCGGGATCACGATCTCACTGCCGGCCCAGTTGAAGCGCAGGGGCCCCGATATCGTCCACAGGATGCCGACAAAGGCGGTCAACATCAGTACCGACGTCAGCAATCCCGTCGCGAATTCGACCGCGAGATCGGTCGCTGCGCGCACATCCTCGGCGATGCGTTGCTCAGGATTGTCGGCCCCTGCCCCGGCCAGCTCCAACTGGTAGTGCCGTCCGTCGCGTAGCCATGCCTCCAGCAGGTGTCGCGTCAACCACTCCCGCCACCGCAGCTTCAACAACTGGGCGACGTAAAGATGATACACCGCGACCGTCATGGACAACGCAGCCAGCCCCAGGAAGATCAGGATCTGGGTGCGAAATGCCGTGCCGTTGCGGTTCTCTAGCGCATTGAAGAAATCTCGGTTCCACAGATTAAAGCGAATCTGGATCGCCACCTGGACGACCGTCAGTGTCATCACCCCGAACAGCAACAGCCGGGCATTGCCCCGGTCAGGCGCCGACAGCCAACGCCGCGTAATCTGCCAAAAGGCTCGCGCAGCCCGTTCGGGACCGCGCACCTCCAGCAATCTGGCATCCGCTTCTTCACCAGCGGTCACGCTGCTCTCCCGGCCGTGCTACGGCCACGAGCGGCAGCAACATGATCAGCTGACAGACGGAGACTCAATCACGCACTCAGCGAAAGCTGCCGTTCGCGCATATCTCACCACTCTTTCCACTAGGCCGGCCTCCGCGCACTCGTCCGGCGAACTACCGGCGCGCAGAACAACGCCAGTTTCGCTGCCCGGTTCCACCGTCCACGTGCTGTCAGCGCTAGGCCGTAGTCGCAGGCATCCGGGCCTGCAACCACGGCGGCTCAGCATTCAGTGCGGTGCTGACCAGAACCCGCCTGGCGCCCATCCAGCGCCTCCGCCCTGCCGCAAAGCTATTATAGACGACCCATCAGTATCAGCACTACCACCACCACAAGAATGATTCCGAAAATCCCGCTAGGATAGTACCCCCAGCCGGAACTGTACTGCCAGTTTGGCAATGCTCCGATCAGCGCAAGCAACAACACGATGATCAGAATGGTGCCAAGATTCATAAGGGGAACTCCTGAAAGGGTCCGAGATGACGACTGGACCGCGGAAAAGCTTCTTGCGAGGATAGGGTAAAGGCTCCACATACTTGTTGTCAGTTACGAACGTCGCCCTAGTCAGGACAGCCAGTGCCCGTCGATCCAGGTCCAGCCGCCAGTCGGGGCCTGAACCCATCGACCAGGCACCCAAATGCGTTGGCCCATAGGCGCCTGGACGTAGCGCCCAGCCTGCCACTGCCAGGGCTGAGGCGACTGCCCGGTCCACTGCCAATGTCCTGGTTGCCAAACCACATTGCCCAAGCCGACCGGTGGTGGGGGTACCAACTCCGACTGTGCCGGCGGCGGAGGTCCAGGCACCACGACCGGCGCCTGGGCAACGACCGCCGGTGGCGTCACGCTCGCGACCGCAGGCGGTTGCGGCGGGCCCTCGCAGGCGGTGATGGCGAGCAGCGCTGGCATGGCAAACAGGAAGCGGCTTTGCATGACACCCTCCGATTAGCCCCAGCGACCCTCGATCCAGATGTAGCGGCCGTTCGGCTGCACTTCCCATCTACCAGGAATCCAGGTCGAGGATTCCGAGGGCCGCATCACGTAGGAACCGACCTGCCAGGACCACGCGCCATCCCGCCATGCCCAGCGCCCCGGTTGCCAGACCATCACCCTCTCCTGGCCGACCGGTGGCGCAGGCACCACTTCCACCTGCGGAGCAGGAGGCGCGGTCGGCGCAATCACCACGACAGGCGGAGCCGTGGTCGACTGCGGCACGATGACCGACGGTGCGGCAGTTTGGGCGACGCTCCCCGGCGCTTGCAGCGCAAGCATCGAGCACGCGGCTACCAGGGCCAGAACGGCAACACCGGGCGAGGGCATTTCTTCCTCCTTGTCATCGGATACACGCTGCGCAGCATCCTGCGTCATGCCACGACAGGCTTCCGTAGGGGCTGTTCGGATTGGCAACGCATTACCGGAATCAAAGTTCCGGCTACCGCAGGTCACGCCGCCGTTGGCAGCCGCGCCCCTCGGATCCTCAGGGGCCGGCTGCAAGCCCTGCAGGCCGCCGATCGTCGTTCGCGCCATAGAAGAAGCCGGGCCGCATACGGCCAGATTGTGCGGCATCCGCGACACCCGGTGTCGCACCCGCCCCCGCCGCCGGCACCCGCGGCCGCACGATCGCCGCCACCGCTCCCCAAGGGGACTGCTCCGTCACCTTATGCCCCATCGCTTCCAGCAACCGCCGCGTGTCCGGCGAAAGAGCCCGCGTTTCCACGAACAGCTCGTCGGGCAGCCATTGGTGATGAATGCGCGGCGCATTCACCGCCTCCTGCAATTCCATCCCATGATCGACCAGGTTCAGGATCGCCTGCAGGGTGATCGAGATGATGCGCGCGCCTCCCGGCGAACCCAGCACCGCATAGGGCTCCCCATCGCGCAGCAGCAAGGTCGGAGACATCGACGACAGTGGCCGCTTGCCCGCCACGATCGCATTGGCCTCGCCCTGGACCAGGCCGAACAGGTTCGCGACACCCGGCTTGACAGTGAAATCATCCATTTCGTTGTTCAGCAGGAAGCCGGTTCCGGGTGCCATCACCCCCGCCCCAAACCCGCCGTTGATCGTATAGGTCACCGCAACCATCGCGCCGGCCGAATCGGCAACTGAGTAATGCGTCGTCTCCGGCTTCTCATGCGGCGGCGTCCCTGGCGCCAAGTCCCGCGAGGACGTGGCACGTTCAGGGTCGATGCGCTCGCGGATCGCCACGGCGTAGTCGCGCGACAGCAGCCGCTCCAACGGATTGCGCACGAAGTCCGGATCGCCCAGATGCGTGTTACGGTCCAGAAAGGCGTGGCGCATCGCCTCGGCCATCAGGTGAACGCTGCGCGCCGAATTGAACCCGGCCGCCCGCAGGTCATACCCCTCCAGGATACCGAGCACCATGCAGATGACCGTGCCCCCGGAGGATGGCGGCGGCGCCGACACAACAGTCCAACTGCGATAGGGGCAGGACAGCGGCGCCATCTCCCGCACCTTGTAGCCAGCGAAATCCTGCGCCGCGATGACCCCGCCGCCGGCCCGCGCGGCTGCCTCCACGGCAGCAGGCACCACCCCGCGATAGAACGCCTCAGGTCCCTGCGCGGCGATCGCCTCGAGCGTGCGCGCCAGTTCAGGCTGAACCAAGCGTTCCCCCGGCTGCGGCACGGAGCCGTCCGGCCGCAGGAAAATCCGCGCCACCTCAGGATCGCGCCGCAACCGCGCGGCGGCCGCAGCCATGATGTCGGTGTCGCCCCGAACAAGCACGAACCCCTCGCGCGCCAGCCGTATCGCCGGCGCCATGACCTGCGCCCGCGGCAGCGTGCCGTACTGAACGAGCGCCGCCTCCAGCCCGGCCACTGTCCCCGGCACCGCCACCGCCCGCCACCCGTTCAGGCTGGCGCCACGGACCACGTTGCCCTCGGAATCCAGATACATGTCCCGCGTGGCCGCCGCCGGCGCGGTTTCGCGGAAATCCAGGAAGGTCGTCCGTCCGTCGGCCAGCCGCAGCGTCATGAACCCGCCACCGCCGATATTGCCACAGCACGGGTTCACCACGGCCAGTGCGTACCCTACCGCCACCGCCGCATCCACCGCATTGCCGCCGGCGCGCAGCAGCTCCAGCCCCGCCTGGGTCGCCAGATGCTGGGCCGACACCACCATGCCGCCCTCCGCCTCAACGGCCGGACGCGACGCCGCGAAGGCGGGCACACCCGCCAGCAGCAAGATTCCGACGAAGGCCGCGCGAATCACGGCCGCTTCGGGAAGGTCACCCCGATCATGTCACCCTCCCGCACGATGGCCGCGAGCTGTTCCTCGCTCCAGCCCTCGGTGCCCGCAGGGCGCAGCGGCAGGACCATCCAGCGGTAATCCGCCGTGCTGTCCACCACCCGCAGCTTCACCCCCTCGGGCAGCGCGGTACCGAACTCCAGCAGCAACCCGCGCGGATCGCGCACCGCCCGCGCCCGATACGCCGCCGACTTGAACCAAAACGGCGGATACCCCAGCACCGCCCGCGGGTAGCAGGAACACAGCGTGCACACGACCAGGTTGTGCTCTCCCGCCGTATCCTCCAGCACCCCCAGCGGCGGCATGCCGCGCATCGGAATGTCCAGCTCCTCCGCCGCCTTGGCCCCATCGGCCAGCATGCGCGCCCGATACGCCGGGTCCACCCACGCCTTCGCCACCATCCGCGCCCCTTGCGCCGGCGAGGCACTGTCCGTGGTGCGGATGCGCTCGGCAATCTCGTCGCGCGTCACCACACCCTTATCGGTCAACAGCTGCCGCACCGCCGCCAGCAACCTGTCGGACGGAGTTTCCAGCAGGGTGCTCATGCCGCCGCCTCCAGCCATGTCTCGTATAACTCGACCACCAGCGCATCACCCTTCGCATCGGGCCAGATCGCCTGCGGGCTGAAGCGCACATGATACAGGTTCAGCACCGCAGCCGGCCGCGCGAACGCCAGGTCCTCCGGGTTGGGAAACGCCCCCAGATGCTTCTCCACCACGCCCCGCGCCCCGCGCAGGTAGTGCGGCGTGCGGATATGGCAGGGCCCGCGCGTCTCCGGCCAGTCGTCGCGCACCCGCACCGTCGTTCCCGGCGCCAACATCATTTCGTACCCTCAAGTGCGGCGCGTAGCTCCGCCTCGGTGAAAACGCCCTTGGCCAGCATGTTGTCGGTGATCGAGCGGATCCAGCGCTGATAATACGTCAGCCGCAGATAGTCGCTCTCCGGGATCGCCTCGATCCCCCGGCGCAGTTCGTCCACGCTCATCACCTTCTTGGCGCCCAGCAGGCCACGGATCGCATCCACCTCGCGGTCGAATTCATCCAGCGCATGCGGCTCCACATCGACCGCATCGCACATGAACTTCGACACGCCCCCCATGTCGTGCATCGCCCGAGGCCGCGCCTCGGGCAGCGTGGAGGGATCAGGAACAGGGGTTTCTGTGCTCATGCCGCCAGAATAGCGTCATTTGCGCCACGGCGGGAATCACCAGTTGCCGTAACGCGCGGCACGCCATCAATTCCCGATGGCCTCCCCGGCCGAGATGCCCCACAGCCCGTCGCGCCGGATCCAGCCGCGATGCTCGCCCACCCGCACCTCGCACCAGGCAGCACCCGCACCACACCCCCGCACTCGCCCCACCACGCCCGGCCGCAGCACCGCCACCGCCGTGGCCTCCTCCGAGGCCGAACGCCGCAGCGTCCGCTCATTCGGCACCATGAAACTGCGCCGCCCGGTCAGGTTCGACTGGTGCACCCAGCCCTTCACGCCTTCGTGATCCTCGATCAGCCGCCAGTTGTCGAACTCGCGCAGAACCCGCACGGGCTGGTCGGGCCGACGATAGATCCATTCCACCGGATAGCGCTGCCCGGGCCCCACCCTCAGCTTCACCCCGTCGTACAGAATGCCCGCCCACCGCGGCAACGGCTGCCCGGTATCGCTCCCCTTCGTCGGCTCGGCGGGCTTGGCCACCGGTTTCTCCGTAGGCTTCGCCTCGCCTGGCCGCGCCGCCGCAGCCCCCGCCACCGCTCCCGCCGCGACACCCGCCGCCGCTCCCGCTGCCACGCCGGCTCGCGCCGGAGGAATCGGTTGCTTCTGCGGACCGGCATTAGGCTTGGGCGCGACCACGGGCGTCCGCGCAGCCGGCGCCGCCGCCGGCTTGCCAGGCGCGGAACTGCCCAAGGCCGAACGCGGCGCCTGCGGCAACACCGGCGAAGACATCGGCGCCACCTGCTGCACCGGCGCGCGCGGCACCGCCGCCGGTGCGGACGGAGGAGTGGAGGGTGCCGCCGGCTGGCTGCCGCGCGCCGGCGGAAGCGCGAGATTTCCGGGTGGTGGCGACATCTGGGCAAGCCCCAAGGATGGAACCAGCGCACCACCCGCCACCATCACGCCCAGCAGAACGGCCGTCCGCATGCTCATCACGCTCCTCCCTCCCAAGCCGGGCGTGTGCAGGTCAAGAACCTTCATCACAGCGTCACGATCTGGCCCGAACCCACCGCCTCCAGGAACGTCGCGATCCCCGCCACTTCCACCCCCGCGGCAAGCTCCGCCGTCACCAAGCCAATCATCCGCAGCCCGGCCTCGCATGCAATCCGCCGCACACCCAGCTCCGCCGCCGCCTCCGCCAGAACCCCAATCCCCGCAACGCCCCGCGCCTCGGCCACCGCCTCCCGCGGATCATCCCCAAGCGCCCCCGGCATCAACGCCCGGCACCCCTCGTTGGTGGCGAAAACGACAACCCGCCGCCCCAATGCCGCCGCACCGGCCGCCATCATGAACGCATAGTGCGCGCGCTCATGCCCCCCGGACACCAGCAGAATGCCCAATGCCCCCACTTCGGACGGACCTCTCGCATCAGACGGCACAGGCCGGCCCCGATACATCGCCATGCGCCGACAGGTCGCGCAGCGTCGCCTCCGGCCCGCAGGCAATGCAGGCCGGATCAGGCCGCAGCTTGATCGTCCGGAACCGCGCCGACAGTGCATCCCAGATCAACACCCGCCCGGACATCGACTCCCCGATCCCCAGGATCTCCTTCAGCACCTCGGTCGCCTGCAACGTCCCCATCACCCCCGTCACCGCCCCCAGAATCCCCGCCTCGCTGCATGTCGGCACCAACCCGTCGGGCGGTGGCGCCGGATACAGGCAGCGGTAGCAGGGGCACCCGGGCCCCGCATGCGGCTTGAACGTCGAAAGCTGCCCGTCGAACCGCAACACCGCCGCCGACACCAGCGTCCGCTTCGCCAGCACGCAGGCATCCGAGATCAGGAACCGCGTTGGGAAATTGTCCGTCCCGTCGCACACGATGTCGTACTCCCGGAACAGCTCCAGGATGTTGTCCGGCGCCAGCCGCATCCGGTGTGGCACGATCCGCACCAGCGGATTGATCGCCGCCGCCCGCGCCATCGCCGACTCCACCTTCGGCGTCCCCAGCGACTCCGTCGTATGCGCGATCTGCCGCTGCAAGTTCGACAGGTCGACCACGTCGTCGTCGACCAGCCCGATCGTGCCCACCCCGGCCGCCGCCAGGTAAAGCAACAGCGGACTGCCCAGTCCGCCTGCTCCCACCAGGAGCACGCGCGCCTCGCGCAGCTTCGCCTGGCCCGTGCCCCCCACCTCGCGCAGGAGGATGTGGCGCGAGTAGCGGCCGATCTCGTCTTCGGTGAAATCGAGGTTCATCCCCCCAACATAGGGCCTCCCGCCCCGCACCAGAAGCCGCGCGAACGCAGATGTGGTAGAGCCCGCCCATGACCCAGCGATCCGACACGCCGGCCTCCGAAGCCGGCGCCCTCGTCCTGTTCTCCGGCGGCCAGGATTCCGCCACCTGCCTCGCCTGGGCCCTCGCCCGCTTCGCTCGAGTCGAAACCGTCGGCTTCGCCTACGGCCAGCGCCACGCCGTCGAACTTGCCTGCCGCGAACCCCTGCGCTGCGGCATGGCCACCCTCAACACCTGGGCTACCCGCCTGGGCCCGGACCACACCATCGACATGGGCCCCGCCCTGGCCTCCATCGGCGCCACGTCCCTCACCAGTGACGCCGAAATCACCATGACCGAGGAAGGCCTGCCCAGCACCTTCGTCCCCGGCCGCAACCTGCTCTTCCTTACCTACGCCGCCGCGCTAGCCTTCCGCCGCGGCCTCAAGCACATCGTCGGCGGCATGTGCGAAACCGACTACTCCGGCTACCCCGACTGCCGCGACGACACCATCAAGGCCATGCAACTCGCCCTCAACCTCGGCATGAACCGCCGATTCGTCCTCGAAACCCCGCTGATGTTCACCGACAAGGCCGGCACCTGGGCCCTCGCCCACGCCCTCGGCGGCCCTCCCCTGGTCGACCTCATCGTCGAGCACAGCCACAGCTGCTACCTGGGCGACCGAACCCAGCGCCACCCCTGGGGCTACGGCTGCGGCACCTGCCCCGCCTGCCAGCTCCGCGCCGCCGGATGGGCGCGCTGGTGCAACTAGCTGCTCCCGGACACCCGCACGGCGATATCCAGCGCCCGCCGCAGCAGCGTTTCGCTGGCCTCAGGCGTACGGAACGCGCTGTGTGCCGACAGCGTCACGTTCTCCAGGTCCGCGAACGGATTGCCTTGCGGCAGCGGCTCCTCCACGAAGACATCCAGCGCCGCATGACCGATCTGCCCCGATCTCAACGCTTCAATCAACGCCACCTCGTCGATCACCGCCCCGCGCGCCGTATTGACCAGCAGCACCCCCGGCTTCATCCGCGCGATATGCTCCCTGGAGATGAACCCCCTCGTCTCGTCCGTCAGCAGCAAATGCAGGCTGATCACATCGCTCTCAGCCAGCAGCCGCTCGAGCCCCACGAACTCCACCCCCGGCGCACTCTTCGGCGTCCGGTTCCACGCCAACACCCGCATGCCCGAGCCCCCGGCAATCCGCGCCACCTCCCCGGCAATCCCCCCGAACCCGACCAGCCCGATCGTCTTGCCGGTCAGTTGCATCCCCTCGGTGCGCAACCACTGCCCCCGACGCACCCCGCGGTCCATCAGCGCCAGCCCCCGCGCTCCGGCCCACATCAGCGCTATGGCATGCTCGGCCACCGCCGTGTCGCCATAGCCCTTGATGATGTGCACCGTGATCCCAAGCTCGGCCAACGCCTCCGGGTCCATGTAGCTGCGCGCCCCGGTGCCCAGGAAAATCACGTGCTTCAGCCCCGCGCACTTCGCCATCCACTCCGTCGGCATGTACGTCCGGTCGTTGAGCACGAAATCCTGCCCCGCCAGCAGCCCCGGCAACTGCTCGGGCGTCACCTCCTCCTGGATGTTCACCCCGACCTCAGGATCGCCCGCGCGCAGCATGCGGCGGAAAATCGCGGCCAGCTCATCCGTGGCGTCGACAAACAGCCCCTTCATGGGAGTCCTTTCGCAGAGGGTCGGGCAATGATCGTGCCCCCGCCCCGGGCCAATCCGCAAGGATGACCGCCGGCCGCATCCTGCGTGTGGAACCGGAAGACCACCGCCCCCCGGTCGAAAAGCCAACCCGTCGCCGCCGACGGAGTTGGTTGCTGTTCCTCCTCCGCTGGTCGATCGTGCTGGCAATCTGGGGCGCCCTGCTCGCAGGCCTTGTCGTGTTGGTCTTCTCCTGGGACCTCCCGCGCCCCGAATCGGCGCTCGACGCCGCCCGCCGCCCCAGCATCACCCTGCAGGACTCCGCCGGGCGCATCATCACCACCTACGGCGACCTCGTCGGCGAACCCCTGCGCCTGCGCGACATGCCCCCCTTCCTTCCCGCCGCCGCCGTCGCCGTGGAGGACCGCCGCTTCTGGCAGCACGCCGGCCTCGACGTCATCGGCATCGCCCGCGCCGCCTGGGTCAACCTCCAGGCCGGCCAGGTCGTCCAGGGCGGCTCCACCATCACCCAGCAGGTCGCCAAGAACCTCTTCCTCAGCAACGCCCGCACCTTCCGCCGCAAGATCCAGGAGCTGCTCCTCACCCTCTGGCTGGAACGCCAGTTCACCAAGGCCGAAATCCTCGAGATCTGGCTAAACCGCGTCTACCTCGGCTCCGGCGCCTTCGGCATGGACGCCGCCGCCCGCGTCTATTTCGGCGTCCCCGCCCGCCAGGTGAACCTCTGGCAGGCCGCCGTCCTCGCCGGCCTCCCCCGCGCCCCCTCCCGCATCAACCCCCGCGTGAACCCCGAGGCCGCCGCCTCCCGCGGGCGCGAGGTCCTGGCCGCCATGGCCGACACCGGCGCCATCGGCGCGGAACTGGCCGAGGTCGCAGCCCACCAGATCGCCTTCCCCCCCCGCGCCTCGCGCGCTGCCGGCTGGTTCAGCGACTGGGTGGTCGACCAGGCCGAACCCCTCCTGCCCGACGGCACCGACGCCGTTCTCCGCACCACGCTCGATGCCCGCATCCAAACCATCGTGGAAACCCGCCTGCGCACCCTGCTCGACGGTCCTGGCTCCGAACAAGGCGCCTCCCAGGGCGCCGCCGTGGTGCTCGATGCCGCCACCGGCCAAGTCCGCGCCCTGGTCGGCGGCCGCGACTACCGCACCAGCCCCTTCAACCGCGCCGTCACCGCCCGCCGCCAGCCAGGCTCCGCCTTCAAGCCCTTCGTCTGGCTCGCCGCGATCGAAAGCGGCATGCGCCCCGACGACACCGTCCTCGACGCCCCCATCCGCCGCGGAGCCTGGTCCCCCGCCAATTTCGACGGCCGGTTTCGCGGCGAGATCACGATGGAGGAAGCGCTCGCCCAGTCCGTCAATACCTCGGCGGTCCGCCTGCTCGTCCAGTCCGGCGGCCCCCGCACCACCGCCGCCGCCGCCGCCCGCCTCGGCCTCACGGAACGCCTGCCGAACAACGACTCCCTCGCCCTCGGCACCACCGAAGTCGGGCTCCTGGACATGACTGCCGCCTACGCCGCGTTCTTCAACGGCGGCCTGCGCGTCGAACCGACCGGTATCGACAGCCTCCACGCCGCCGGCCGCCCCCTGCCCGTCCCCCGCACCGCGCCCTCCCGCGCGGTCGACCCCAACCACGCCGCCATGATGGCGCGCATGATGACCGCCGTCGTCGCCCGCGGCACGGGTCGCCCCGCCGCCGTCCCCGGACGCGCCGTCGCCGGCAAAACCGGCACCACCCAGGACCACCGCGACGCCTGGTTCATCGGCTGGGCCGACAGCCGCGGTGGCGGTCGGATCATTGGCATCTGGCTCGGCAACGATGACAACCGCCCCATGGACAAGGTCACAGGCGGCGGCCTCCCCGCCCGCCTCTTCGCCGACATCGTCCGCGACCTCGGCCCCAACTGACCCCCAGACTTGCACTGGCCCGCGGTCGTGATGTTATAGTATTACATCTCTTCGAGGCCTCGGCACATCCCCGCGCCAGAGGGTCGCGTTCCCGATCGGACTGGAGTTCTGACCATGGCCCTCACCCGCCGCGCCGCCCTCGCCACCCTGCTGGCCGCCCCCCTCGCCCGCCCCGCCACCGCCCAACCCAGTTCAATCGCCGTCGTCGCCAGCTTCTCCATCCTCGCCGACATGACCCAGCGCATCGGCGAAGATCGTGTCGCCATCCGCGCCCTCGCCGGCCCCAACCAGGACCTGCACGGCTTCGAACCCCTCCCCTCCGACCTCCAGGCCGTCGCCCAGGCCCGCCTCCTCGTCACCAATGGCCTCGGCCTCGAAGGCTGGGCCGACCGCATCGCCAAGGCTGCCGGTTTCAAGGGCGTGGCCGTTGTCGCCACACGCGGCGTCACAGCCCTCAAGACCGCCCACAAGCACGGCGGCCATTCCCACGGCCACAGCCACGCCCACGGCAGCCTCGACCCCCACGCCTGGCAAAGCATCGCCAACGCCAAGCTCTACGTCGCCAACATCCGCGACGGCCTCGCCACCGCCGACCCCACCCGCGCCGCCGCCCACGCCGAAGCCGCCGCCCGCTACACCGCCGAGCTCGACGCGCTGGACGCCGAAATCCGCGCCCTCCTCGCCCCCATTCCCCGCCCCCGCCGCCGCGTCATCACCTCGCACGAAGCCTTCGCCTACTTCGCCGAGGCCTACGGTATCGACATGCTCGCCGTCTCCGGCACCTGGCGCGACGCCGAACCCTCCGCCCGCGAACTCGCCGCCCTTACGGCCCAGGTCAAGCGCCAGAATATCCGCGCCCTCTTCCTGGAAAACGCCGGCACCGGCACCGGCCTGCGCGCGCTGTCCACCGAAACCGGCGTCGCCATCGGCGGCCGCCTCTACGCCGACGCACTGTCCGAACCCGAGGGCCCAGCCTCCAGCTACATCGCCATGATGCGCCACAACGCAACGAAAATCGCCGAAGCCTTGAAGTAAGAAAGCCATTCTTTTTTGAAAAAAGGAACCAAAAAACTTCCGTCCATTTGCACCCGATTCGATCGGCCTACCTCGGTGCAAATGTATAAGGTCTTTTTGCTTCTTTTTCTTCAGAAAAAGAAGATTCTTCCTTCCTCCCCTCCCCCACATTGACGCCAGCCTCCACCTCGGGCGCAATCCCGCCCACGGAGGATCCAACATGTGCGACACCATGGCCGCCACCGGCTCGGCAACCACCACCGGCTTCACGCTGTTCGCCAAGAACAGCGACCGCGAGCGCAACGAGGCCCAGTTCCTCGAAATGCTCCCCGCCCAGACCTACGGCCGCGGCGCCGTCGTCCGCTGCACCTACGTCGCCATCCCCCAGGCCGCCCGCACCCACGCCGTCCTGCTCTCCCGCCCGTTCTGGATCTGGGGTGCCGAAATGGGCGCCAACGAACACGGCGTGGTCATCGGCAACGAGGCCGTCCACCCCCGCGCCCTGCCCCAGCGCAAGCCCACCCTGATCGGCATGGACCTCCTGCGCCTCGGCCTCGAACGCAGCACCTCCGCCGCCGAGGCGGTCCAGGTCATCACATCCCTGCTGGAGCAATTCGGCCAGGGCGGCAGCTGCGGCCACATGTCCAAGCGCTACTACGACAACTCCTTCATCATCGCCGACCGCACCGAGGTCTACGTCCTGGAAACCATCGGCCGCCGCTGGGCCGTGGAAAAGGCCGGCCCCACCCGCGCCATCTCCAACACCTACACCATCGGCACCAACATCACCGCCGCCTCCCCCGACCTCGAAGCCTTCGCCCGCGCCCAGGGCTGGTGGCAAAACAACCAACCCTTCGACTTCGCTGCCGCCGTCACCAACCCCGACAACCCCGGCCTCCCCGGCGCTCGTGGCCGCTGCGCCCGCGCCACCGAACTCCTCGCCCGCCAATCCGGCCAGATCGACCCTGCCGCCATGATGGCCAATCTGCGCGACCACGGCGCCGCCGCCGAGAACAACGCCGGCTTCCACCCGCAACAGATCGAAGGCGTCACCATCTGCATGCACGCCGGCGACGGCACCCGCCGCGGCCAATCCGTCGCCGCCTGGGTCGGAGACCTGCGTCCCGAAGGCGCCGTCCACTGGGTCACCGGCACCTCCGCCCCCTGTACCTCGCTCTTCAAGCCGGTCTTCCTCGATGCCGGCCTCCCCCCCCAAGGTGCCCGCCCCGGCGACCGCAACGACCCCGCCTCCCTCTGGTGGCGCCACGAACAGCTCCACCGCGCCATGGTCCAGGGCGACTACCCCGCCGCCATGGCCTGGTTCCGCCCCGAACGCGACGCCCTCGAAGCCGAGTTCCGCGCCCGCGTCGAATCCGTCCTTACCCTCCCCGGCCCCGACGGCACGAAGGCTCGCCGCAAGATCGCCGAATCCTGCTGGAAAGACGCCGCCACCGCCGAAGCCAAGTGGGCCGCCCGCGCCAGCGCACTCACCTGCTCCAGCATCCGACCCACCTTCAAACGTGCCTGGTCCCGCTTCGACAAGCTCGCCGCCGACTAGGCAGAGTACAAGGCAAGGAAAACGCTTTTTTTAAAAGAGACGCGCTTCCCCTTCCCTGAAAAATTTCCTTCCCATCGGCCGGTCAAGTTAGCAGAAAACCGGCGGTGTTATTTTTTCTCTCCCTCGTGGCCGCCTTGACGGCCCAGCTACGCGCTGCCCGATGGGCAGCAGGCGGAGCCATGCGCGCATTCCTGGCTTGCCAGGGCGAGGCGCCCCTCCCCCAGGACGATGATACGACTCAGGAATATTGCGGGGCCTATGCCCTGCCCGTGATGGGCCGCGCCCCGCATGCCGCCGTGGTTGAGTATGGCTTGGTCCCGGATTGGATCCTGCCCGGAATCCGCAACCGCGGCATGCGCCCCGCGAGGCCCGCGCCCCCGCGCCGCCCGTCCGCCATCGCCGTCCGGGCCCCGCCGCGCCGGCTCTGGCCCCCCATCAGCGCGAAAGCACCTCCACCGGAGGATGCCGACTCATGCCCGTCGTGATTCCGGATTAGGAACGATCAGGCGCCCAGACATACAGGATATCCGGCTCGCGTTCCTCGTTATCCGACCCGTCGCCCATCCGCGCCACCACGAACCCGTGGTGCTCGTAGAATGCCCGTCCCCGCGCATTCACCTGGAAGCAGTATAGCCGCAGTCCGCCCGGACGCAGCGCCTTGGCATGGATCATCAATGCCGAGCCGACACCCCGCCGCCATGTGCCCGGGCGCAGGTAAAGCTGGCTGATCCAGTTGCCATCGCCGTCACGATGCAGCGCCAGGAAGCCGACCACGACCCCATCGGCCTCGGCCACCCAAACCTCGTCCTGCGGCAGCAGGATGTTCGCCACCCACCATCGGTCCTCCTCGGCGGTATGCGCCCAGCGTATCGTCGGCATCGCCGCATGGCGGGAGGTCGTGCTGATCGCCGCGACCACGCCGGCATCGTCCGGCGTGGCGCGGCGGATCATCACTGCTTCTCGACGCCCCAGAACACCGGGATCGTCGTCGCCCGCAGCCCGACGACGTTGCTGCGATACGCCGCCAAAGTCCGGAACTGCCCCGCGTTGATATACGGCAGCACCTCGTAGGCCCGCGCATGCACAGAATCGAGAATCCCGCGCCGCTTCGCCGGATCGCCCTCTTCCCACCACGACCGGCGCAGGTCCTCAAGCCGCTGGTCGCACGGCCAGCCGGCCAACCCGCCCTGGCAGGGGCTGGCGAGATACAGGTTCGTCAACGGCGAGCCGCCATCCAGCACATTCGCCACCGTGACGAAGATGTTCCAGCCGCCCTGCTCCACCGGCTCCCGCTTGTTCCGCCGCTGCGTCAGCGTGGCCCAGTCGGTCGTCGCCACGTCCACGTTGATCCCGCCCCGCTTCATCGCCTCGGCCATCGTCAGCGTGACCGCATTGTTGATCGGGCTGTCCGCCGCGTTCAGGAACACCACCTTCTGCCCGGCATACCCGCCCTCGGCCAGCAACGCCTTCGCCTTGGCAATGTCCGCCTCGCGCAGCCCCTGCGCGCCAGCCGCACTTTCCAGGGGCGTGCCGCACAGGAAGTACGCGGGGCAATACGGCACCTGCTCGCTCGCCCGGATGCCCGCCGCATCCAGGTTCTCCTTCTGGTTAACCAGGTGCAGCAGCGCCTGGCGGACCTTCGGGTTGTCGAAGGGCGGCTGCGTATGGTTCAGGCGCAGCCACACCATCGACCCGATCGGGTTCAACGCCATGGTGCGGATCTGCGGATGTCGCTCCAATGTCGGCAGGATGTCCGGCGAAGGCTGCTCGATCAGGTCGATTTCGCCTGCCTGCAACGCCGCTGCCGCCGTCGCCTGGTCGGGAATCGCCCGCCACTCGATCCGCTCCAGCTTCGCCACCTTGCCCCCGGCCAGCCCATCTGCCGCCTCGGGGCGCGGCTTGTAGGCCGGATTGCGAACATAGATCGCCCGGTCCCCCGCCCGCCAAAGGTCCTTCTGGAAGACGAACGGGCCGGAGCCCATCGGATCGGTGAAGGCTTGGTTGGCCGGTGTGCTGGCGACGCGTTCAGGCATCACGAACAACGCACTAGCGGTCGGCCGGGCCAAGGCTTCGGTGACCAGCGCAAACGGGCGCGACAGCTTCAGCGTAAAGGTCTTCTCATCAGTCGCCTCCATGCTCGCAGTTGCCGCCGCCAGTGCCCGGCCCACGACGTCGCGCTGCGCCCATCGCTTGACGCTCGCCACCGCGTCGGCGGCCCGCACCGGGGTGCCGTCATGGAAAGCCAATCCGTCCCGCAGCGTGAAGGAGTAGCTCATCCCATCCGGCGAACGGCTCCACGCTCCGACCATCTGCGGCTGCGCCTCGCCCTTCGAGTCCAGGGCGAACAGCTGATCATAGTTCATGAACCCATGGTTGCGCACGAAGGCGGCGGTGGACACCACGGGATCGAGACTGGCGAGGTCGTTCACCAGCACGACACGCAGAGTGGCAGGTGATTGCGCCAGGGCCAGTCCCGGTAGGGCGGCAAGCGCAAACGTGGCGAGGCGTAGCAGGCGGCGCATGGCCGATCCTCCCTTGATGCAGCGGGGCGCCGTCAAGCGCCGGCAAGTCCCCCGGTATAGATCGCCTCCAGCGCCCTGCACAAACCTGCACTGTCGCAGACCGGGCTCGCCTGCAACTGCTCCCGCAACCCCGCGCGCAAGGTTGCTAGCCGCACTGGCGTTTCTGGATCGGTCAGCAATGCGATGCCACGTTCCACGAACCCAGCCATGTCATCGGCCACCCAGTCGCCCAGACCGGCCGCAAGCAGCAACGACCGGCTGGTCCGCCCGGCCCAGCGGTCCCCACTAAACGTCAAGACCGGCACTCCTTGCCAAAGGGCCTCGGTTGTCGTCGTGCCTCCGTTGTAAGGAAAGGTGTCTAGAGCGATGTCGATACCATCGTAGCCGCGCAGGAACTCAAAATGCTCTGCGCGGCCTGATAGTGTCACCCGTCCGGCCGCCACCCCCCGACTAGCCAATCGGCGCAACAACTCGGCCCGATTCGACTCCTCGTCCAGCAGGGGATTGCCGACATGCAACCGAGCCTGTGGCACTCCGCGCAGGATCGCAGCCCAGGCCTCCAGTGTACCAGGCGTAAGCTTGTAGGCCGACCCAAGGCATCCCAGAGTCGGCGTGCCATTTGCCCGCCAAGGTAGTGGTGCCACCTCCGGTGTCGGGTAAGTCACCTGGAACGCGAGATAGCTGCCGGCCACACGCAAAATGCGTTCGCTATAGGAAAGCTCCTCCCCTGGCCGGATCACCGTATCATCACCAACGAGTGCATCCATCCCAGGCACCGCGGTGGTGGCGAAACTATTGAACCACCCCAACTGAAAGGGAGCCGGGCGATAAGGGAACACCCCCAGACGCCCTGGCAGGCTGTATCCGTTCAGATCGACCAACACGTCTAACTCCGCCTGCGCGATCGCGCGGGCCAAGTCGCCATTCGGCATGCCTCGCACCTGCCAGATCCGATCTTGTTGATGCTCGGCATAGCCAGCCGCGGCACAGGGATCATCGCCGTCAGATATCAGATGGATCTCGAAGCGCGCCCGATCATGCCGGTTGATCACGGCGAACACTGGCTTCATCCAATTCCGCGCGCCGAAGAATCCCGACATGTATCCAATCCGCATCTTGCGTGTCGCCGCGCTACGGTAGCCGTCGGATGCTTGGGGTCGCAGCGGGCGAATAGCCCCTCCGGCACGTGCGATCCACGCAGCCCTTACCGACCGGACATCCGCGTGCTTCGCGGCAGGGCTGCCAGGAACTAGCACTGCAAGGCTTGCCAACGCTGAATCCCGAACATCCGGTTCTCCGCGTGCAATCACCCTGCCATATGCGGCCGCAGCGCCATCGACCTCGCCAAGGTTGAACAACGCCTCTGCAAGCAGGCAGCGAGCTCCTTCGGCACCGGGCATCAGACCTAACGCTTGCACCGCCGCGTCGCGCGCCGCCGCGTAGGCGCCTCGGGCTATCTGTGCCCCCGCCATCCCGTACCAGGCCTCAAAGGACATCCCATTCAACTCCAGCGCCGCGGCATAGGCAGCCACGGCCTCGTCGCGACGTCCTGACAGTTGCAGCGCGTCGGCCAAGCGCAGTGTTAGCCCGAAATGCGCCGGATGAACGCGCCATGCCGCTGCCAGCCGTGCCAGCAACGCTACGTTGCCCCCTTGAGCGAGGACCCGCGTCGCTTCACGTACCAGGGATTCAGGATCCAGTTGGTCGTGTTCGGTCATGGTCTGCGCCCATTTGGATGAGGTGTTGAATTTACCCCAACTCGACAAACGAATACTGGGTATGGATTAAGCCGCGTGGACAGAGTGTATCCTGATCTTGATTGTGGCGATTTTATATCGATTCCCGCGGCTTAGTACCGACACCTCCAATTTTTCATTCCGATTGAGATGATGCGCCAGGGCTGATCGATGAGCCTGTTCCAGCCTCCGCAGCAGTGGGCGACGATGTCGTCGTAGATGGCGAGGACGCGTTTGGACAGCCGATCGGCGCGCATAAACTACCATACGGTCTCCATGACGTTGAGCTCACGGCACTTCAGCGGCAGCGGCAGCGGCAGCAGGGTGATATTGGGCGGCAGGGTGAGGGCGGCCGAGAGGAGCCATCCGGCCTGGCCAAGCCGCAGCAGCGCGCGCCGGCCGGGGCTGACCATGATGGCGATCTCGGCCAGGCGCAGGTTCATCGCCTCGGTGTTGCTGTGGGGCAGCACCAGGGCGGCACCCTTTCCCTGCTGCGGGCACACCGCGCCGAAGATGTAGGCGAAGGCGTAGCGTTGGTCCTGCGGCGCCATCGGCCTTGTGCAACGCGGGCCCAGCGGCGGGTGATCTTGTACTTCTGACCTATCCTGGCCACATCCGCGAACCAGATCTCGAGGGCCTCGGACTTGAGGCTCTGATCCCGCGCGATGCCTGCCAGCGCGGTCCGGCGCAGTGACCCTGCCAAGCAGCCTTCGCGGGGGCAATGGGATGCGATGCGACGTTGATGCCCGAGATTTCGCTGGTGCTCGAGGGAATTTCCGCGTCTATGGCGTGCGCGACGTTTGGCGCCAGTAGCTGCGCGAGGGCCACCCAGTTGCCAGTTGCAACGTGGCGCGCATGATCCAGGCGATGGGTTTGCAAGGCGTTATCCGTGGCAAGCCGGTCAGGACCACAATCAGCAAGAGAGGCGGCCATCTGCCCGCTGGATCGCGTGAACCGCGAGAACCGCGTGTCCCGGGCGCCGCGCTCCGATGCGCTATGGGTGTCGGACTTCACCTATGTGGCGACATGGACCGGCATAATCGACGTCGCGTTCGTCATCGATGCCTATGCGTGGCACATTGCCGCTGACGCGCGTCCATGGGTCGCAAAGAATGGCCCAGAAAGCCACGAGGTTGCAAATAGTGTGGGTCCTTCTATCTGGTCAATTTGAAGTTACTCACTGCCTTCTGGGACGAGCGACTTGATGAGTTCGAATACTCTCTTTCGTACTGCTGGATCTGTGATCCGGTAGTAGGCCCTTACCAGTTCCAGCGTCTCGCGCCGGTTCATCGCCTCATCTCCACCAACAGCACCAAAGCTGTCCTGGCTATCGGCGAACCCGAAACTGCGCCGTGCCCCTAGGGGTGAGCTTTGGCCACCATACGTCGCTGTCAGGGGCTCAGGCATATCGTCGAAGAAGAAGCTGATCGGCACGTCCAGCACACGCGACAGATCGAAAAGACGGGACGCTCCCACCCGGTTTACGCCACGTTCGTATTTCTGCACCTGTTGAAATGTGAGACCGAGCGCCTCACCCAATCGTTCCTGTGACATGCCCATCAACGTGCGCCGTAACCGAATACGGGCCCCGACATGGGCATCGATCGGACTTGCACGCGATTCCCGCTCTGGTCGCGCACCAGCCTCCTCTTCTCCCTCATTCGCCGTTCCCGCCATTCTGCGCCTTGTCCTTGCTATCGCCGTTCCGCTCGCACGTCCCCCGATGCCCTGACATGGCATCTAAGGTATCTGGTTGATAAAAATCATAGGCACACAACCAGAAATCGTCAACAAATTATGAAACACACCGCGGTCTGTCTCTCGAAACGAGACTCCATGACGCTCTTGCCCCCCAAACCCCGAGCACCAGGAAGGCAAGCGACAAGAACGCCGGACCAAGCAATCCGTACCGGGCGAACACGGTTGCGGGCAAGGCGCCTGGGAGGGCGAGCGAGAGTGTGTCCGTCACTCCCATACCGATCCTTCCCAACTCCCGCCCGCGAGCGTCATAACCACCCGATATGCCCGTGTTCGCCGCCCGCATGATCGGCAGGCCTTCCTCCACCGCACGCATCCTCGCGGCGGCAAGATGCTGCCGCGGCCCGGTGGAGTTGCCGAACCATGCGTCGTTGGTAACGGTCACCATCCATTGAGGCCGGTCGGTTTCGTCAATCACAGATCCAGGAAAGATCACTTCGTAGCATATCAGCGGGGAGAATGGCGGCAGGCCCGGTACATGCAGCGTTCGGGGCCCAGGCCCAGGGACGAAGCCGCCCGGTCCGAACTCCAACGGAAGCGGTATCCAGCGTGGCTGGTATTCACCAAAGGGAACCAGATGGAATTTGTCGTACGTTGCAATCGGCGGTCCCGCGTCCAGAACCGCGACCATGCTGTTCAGGGGTCGCCGGTCGGAATCGAACCGGATTGTACCTATCAGGCCAGGAACCACGGCTCCATCCGGGCGTCGGCGCGCCTCGGCGATCATCGCCCGTGCAGCGGGATCCCTGTCGAGCAGATAAGGGCTCGCCGTCTCCGGCCATACCACCACCGCCGGTCCAGCAGTGCGAGCGACCGCATCGCGTGTCAGCACCAGATATCGTTCGAAGATCGCGGCCATCAGTCCGCGGTCCCATTTCTGGCCCTGCGGGACGTTGCCCTGCACCAGGACGACAGTAAGGTCTGGTGCAGCTGGGTCCTCCTGGCTTAGTCGCGCTATACCCAGGCCTGCCCAAATCGCCAGTATTGCCAGTCCACCGGCACCTGCTCGCCATCCCAGATGTGGCAATGCAGCCACTGCCAGAGTCAGCAGCGTTAGCCCATGGACACCCACCCATGCCGCAGGTTGCAGCATCACGTCGCCGGCTACACCTGGGATTGCCCAAGCGCTACCCCAGGGATTCCAAGGAAACCCCGTCGCGATGAATTGCCGCGCCAGTTCGGTCAGGCCCCACGCTCCCACGAGAGCCGCAATCCGGGGCCATCCCGCTGGAAACCATCGGGCGACTGTGCAGGTTGCCCCGATGAACACCGCCATGGTCGCTGCAAGAGCCGGCACAGCCAACGGTACAAGCCACCAGTATCGCGCCGATTCGATCAAGATCGCCTCGGTGATCCAGTACAAACCGATCACATGGTGGCCGAAGCCGAACCAGAACCCGACCTTAAAGGCACGCCATCCCGGCGGCTGGCCGTCCAGCAGTACGAGGAGGGCGGGCACAGCCAGCCACAGCAACGGCACCAGATGAAGTGGTGGCAACGCGAGCGCAGCAAAGCCGCCCAGGAGTGCCGCGCCGGCGGCGAGCCATCCTCCGCGCCATCGTAGAACAGAACTCATGACCATCATGCCCATGCACGGCGGCTACACCGCCGACCGGGTGGGCGCAATCCAGAGCGATGCGCAGCAGCGCGCTACCCCACCACCACGCGTTCGGCAGGTATAGCCTGTCCGGTCAGACAGGCAGCAATGCACTCCGCTGCCATTAGGCCCATGTTGACGAGAGACCCGTCTGTCACGCCAGAAACATGCGGTGTTGCCAGCACCTTTGGGTGCCGCCGCAGGTGATACTGCGGCGCTGGCGGCTCAACCTCGAACACATCCAACGCTGCGCCCGCAATGTGGCCCGTGTCCAGCGCCTCGGCCAGGGCGGCTTCGTCAACAATGCCTCCACGAGCGGTGTTCACCAAGTAGCTGCCCTTTGGCATGGTCGCGAAGGCAGTGGCGTTGATGATGTGGTGCGTCTCGGGCGTATACGGGCAATGGACTGACAGGACATCGCTGTGCCGCAGAAGAGTCTGCAGGTCAGGAGCCCGCGCCACATTCTCCGCTGGGCGAAGGCCTGTACCGGGACGAGATAGTGCCATGACCTCCATGCCGAAGGGCTGCGCCAGCTTTGCCACCTGCAGCCCGATCGCACCAAAGCCAAGCAAGCCGAGGCGCATGCCGTGGATGTCGCGCACCTTTGTGGCTCCGCCACGCCAGGTTCCGGTTGCGATCATCTCCCCGAGTGCCCGAAAATCCTTTGCCATCGCCAGAATCATTGCGATCGTGTGCTCGGCCACGGCCAGGGTGTTCGAGCCCGGGGCGCGGGCGACCACGATGCCGCGCGCCCGGGCCGCATCCAGGTCGACGTCATCCACGCCGACCCCGTGGCGGGCCACGATCCGCAACCGCGCGGACGCATCCATTGCCGCAGCAGTGACCGGCCCCTGACGGGTCAGGATGGCGTGAGCCTGCACTTGCCGTGTCAGTGCCTCGACGGCCTGCGCAGACGGATACGGCGGCATGTAGTGGATCGTGCATCCTGCGCTCTCCAGAACCGCGACGGCCGGTTCCGCCAAGCGCGGAGAGGTCATGATGACTTGGAAATCGGTCATGGAGCTGATGCTCCAGGCTCGCGGGTCGTGCGTTCGTAGTGCTTCAGGTATTTGTCGGTCACCAAGTCCGTCTTCACGACGATCGCTACATCCACGGTATTGAACTGGCTGTCGATGACCGCACCGTCGCCGACAAAGCCACCCAACCGCAGGTATCCCTTTATGAGCGGGGGTAACGCCGCCAGCGCCCGCATTGGCTCCAGCGTCGCAGGATCCTGTCGCCGCATCTCGACGTAGCGCGACGGCACTGCCCGTGGCCTAAGCTCAGGAGGCGCCAAATGGTGTACGTGCAGATACGTGAGTTCCATCGCCAAGGCTTCGGGGTCGGTCCCGTGAAGGCTGGCGCACCCGAACATCAGCCCGATCTCGTGCTTGAACACGTAGGCGGCAATGCCGCGCCATAGCAGCTGCATCACCGCCCGGTTGCGGTACTGCACGTCCACGCAGGACCTGCCCAATTCCATCACCTTGCCGGGAAAGGACAACACGGCACTGAGATCGTATTCATCGGCTGAGTAGAAACCGGCCACTTTGGCAGCGGCCTCAGCGCGAATGAGACGATAAGTGCCCACGACCCCCTCTGGTCCTGCGCCGATGGCATGGTCCACCACCAGCAGGTGGTCGGCGATCGGGTCGAATCGGTCACTGTCCCTTCGAGCCGCGAAGGTCGGCGCATCGGGATGGGCACCCATCTCCTCGTAGAAGATCCGGTAGCGCAGCGCTTGGGCCGCATCGATCTCGGAAGGGGTGGTTGCGATGCGAACGCCCAGCGTGCCGCTGCGCAGTTCACCGAAGCCCGCGTCCGGGTCAGCCACGTCTCTGACGGGTGGGTGGCGTGATACGCTCACGATGCCCTGCCCGGTGGGGGCGGGGGCTTATCGTCAGCGTTGACGTCCCGACGCCGACCAAACAGCTCAAGGCGATGAGAGACCAGGTCGAAACCCAGCCGGCTGGCGATGGCGGCAAGCACCCGTTCGTGCTCAGCGTCCTCGAACTCAATGACCCTACCTGTGTCAATGTCGATCAGGTGGTAGTGGTGGCCGTGTTCGGTCGGTTCATAGCGAGCGCGGCCCCCGCCAAAGTCGCGGCGCTCCAGGATCCCACGCTCCTCCAACAGGCGCACGGTACGATAGACAGTAGCGATGGAAATGCGCGCGTCGAGCTCTACGGCGCGACGGTATAGCTCCTCGACATCGGGATGGTCGTCAGCATCCGACAAGACGCGCGCAATCACCCGGCGCTGCCCAGTCATCTTAAGGCCACGTTCGACGCAAAGGCGTTCGATTCGGCTTTCCATCCGGTCTCCCGTGCCAATGCGCCGAGGCGCCAATATTCGGATCATCCAGAGCACGTGTCCCACGCCGAACGGGGTAGGGGACAGCCGATGTCTGGTCGGCATCCGTCACCTCAGGCGTAGCCGATCGGGTAGGGACCTGTCCATGTCAGGTCCCAGTCCGGATTGACCCTCAAGGATCTGGTAGGGGCATCCCGATGCTATGCGCGTCCGCGCGGCTTCGTTCCCAGACCGATCTTCTTCGCCAGCGACGATCGATGTTGTGCGTAGTTCGGTGCAACCATGGGATAGTCTGGCGGCAGACCCCACCGCTCCCGATACTGATCTGGGGTCATGTTGAAGGAGGTATTGAGGTGGCGTTTCAACATCTTGAGCTTTTTGCCGTCCTCCAAGCAGACGATGTGGTCGGGAAAAACCGACTTCTTGACCGGCACAGCTGGTTGTGGCCTCTCAGCTTGTTGCGGCTCATGCCCGACGGTCGACAAGGTGCGGTAGACATCCAGGATCAAGGACGGCAACGCGTCCGGCGGCACGCTGTTTTTCGAAACGTGCGCCGACACGATCTGTGCGGTCAACCCGAGAACTTCCATCTCAAGCACTTCCGGAGTATCGACGTCTTCGCTCATTCACCGATCCCTTCGTTACGACGATTTGGTCCATATAGATTCTAGCTATCCCACTTCGCAATAGACTATTTTGGGATCCACAACAGATACGGTGCCTGAAAATATGAGCCACCCTAATCCGGAGAACACTCTCGCGGCGGAGCAGACGCTGGACATCACGCGAGACATATGCCCAATGACCTTCGTACGAACGCGACTTGCATTGGATCGGCTCGCGCCCGGGTCCCGGCTTCTTGTTTTGCTGAAGGGAGAGGAGCCGCGGCGGAATGTCCCACGTAGCGTTCGGGAGCATGGCCATATAGTCATTGGGGAGGAAACCGGGACCGACGGAGTTACCCGTGTGCTTCTCGAAAAAACTTAACTCTCCTCTGTCTACGGTTTGGTCGGCCGCCCAGATCCGCGGAGCTTGTGGGCAACTGCCTCGCCGTCGTCTCTGCAAACCGCGGTCCAGGTGCCGGTGATGTTCAGGGCTTGCGGGTCGTCCCAATCAGCTGGCTCAGTTCCTGGATCGACTCGGACACACGCTGGTTGAGTGCGTTCATGGCTTCGCCGTTGGCTTTCTGGATCAGCTCACCCATTTCGCGAGTGTTGGCGACCGCCCGCTCGTAGGCCGCCTTCAGCAGTTCCGCCTGCTTCGCTGCCTTGTCCTGCGGCGCGTCACCGCCGGCCAGAGCCTTCATCGTCTCGGTCAGCTCACCCATGGTCTGCTGCATGATTTCCATGTGTCGCTTTGCCACCGCCTGTGCGCCCTCCAGGGCAATGCGGTTCGCATCCGACAGTGCCTCAATGTTGCGCTGATGGGCGCGCATCAAGGCACCAGCATCGGGCACGCCCGGCATTTTCAGCTCACCCAGCATCTTCTGAAATTCCTCGACGCCCGGCCAACTGGCCAGTGGCTTCTTAGCATCGCTCGGCATTACGACGGCTCCTATTCCTGTGCCGTGAAGGAAACGTCCCCTGACGGGGTCTCGGCAGTGGGCTGTCCGCGCCGGCCACCAGAAAGCCAACCGTCGGCGCTCTCCGCGCGGCGTAGGGCATGATCCAACGCCGCCATCGTCGCAGCCAAGTCGTCGCTAGTGTCACGCTGCCAAGCCCTGACTGTCCAGCCCCAAACCCCAGTCAGCCCGGCCACTCGCAACCCCCCGCGCACCCCCGTGCCTTCGATGCCAGCCGCTTCGAGCAGCCACCCCATGCTGCGCAGGGTCGCCGCACCGAGCATGGCCGTTGCCAGTGGGTCGAACGGAATGGCATGCAGCAGCGCGATCACGCCGTCGCGGTGCGTCTGTAGGAAATCGATGCGTCGCATTATGAGATCGAAAATGCGATCGCGAGGCTCTCCCACCGTTGGTAAACCCTCGAGAGCGTGCGCATCGGCAAGAGCGCCGAACCGCATCAGCAAAGCGCAACGGCCAGGAACACGTCGGCGAGCGACCTCGAGCGGAATACCGGCGTCGCGTGCGGCCAGCGGAATGCTCAGCCTAGCCCAGCCGCGCGCCGCGATTTGGGCAAAACAGGCGGCAATCAGTGCCGCATCATGGTGATGGTTCGGGGCAGCATCCATGTGCAGAACATGGGGAACCGGCCCTGGCTTGTCATCCAGAATCGGTCAGCCGGCCAACTCGCGTGATCGCTTCGTTGCCGCCGCGATCGCCCGCGACAGGGCCTCTGGCATCGCCGCCTTGTCCATCAGCACAGCCAAGGCAGCGGCGGTCGTTCCCCCCGGGCTGGTGACGTTCTTGCGCAATTGCGCCGCATCTTCGGTGCTGGCAGCCATCAGCGCGCCTGAACCCGAAACGGTCTCTCGGGCCAGCATGCGGGCGAGGCCGGCCGGAATGCCCTGTTCAATGGCCGCCTGTTCCATCAACTCCGCCAACAGGAAAACATAGGCGGGGCCGCTGCCTGAAACCGCCGTCACCGGATCCAGCAAGCCCTCATCCTCGACCCAAGCCACCTTGCCGATGGCGGCGAGCAACACGTCGCACAATTCCCGCTGCACCATCGTTACGCCGGGACCTGGGCACGCTACGGTAACCCCCTGACGTACTGCCGCCGGTGTGTTCGGCATAGCGCGCACCACTGCCGACCCCTCACCCAACAGAGAGCGCATTCCCGAAAGGGTGCGGCCGGCCATGATCGACAGAAACACCGCCGATCCGCCGAACCTGGCATACAGCGGCAGCGTATCGGCAGCGCTCTGCGGCTTGACCGCCAGCACGACAGCGGCCGGACGGAACCCTGCTGGGATGGCCGCCGCATCTGCCACAACGGTCACCTCCGGTCCAGGAGAGAGCGGCAGCATCGGGTCGACGGCGACCGATGGTGCCAAGCCGCGCTCCCGCCATCCGGCAAGCATTGCGCCGCCCATCTTGCCGAGGCCGACGAGCAGGATCGAAGGGATGGCGCTCATTGCTTTTTGTGCCTCGCACGGGATTGGTCGGTCGCGCCGACGCCGGCCAACTTGTCAGGCTTCGCCAACGCACTCCAGCATGGCGGCCTGCAACGCCTCCGCGGGGGCCTTGCCGCCCCAAAGGACGAACTGAAATGCAGGAAAGAAGCGCTCGCATTCGCTGATCGCGATGTCAACCATGTCCTCGAGGCTCTCGGCCGAAGCGCCGGGGGCACCGCGCAGCAACACGGAATGCCGGAACACCGGCATGCCGTCGGCCGCGTCGAGGCCAAAATGGCCGATCCATAGGCGATCATTGGCCAGGGCCAGCAACTCGTAGAGGGCACCGCGGCGCTTCTCCGGCACCTTTAAGTCGAACGCGCACGTGAAATGCATCGCGCTGATTTCATTCGACCAACTGAAATACAACCCATAGTCGCACCAACGGCCAGGTGCCTCGGCCGCCATTTCAGAATCGCTACGTCGGTCGCATATCCAGTCGTTGGCAGCGACGATCTGTTCGATCACGTCCAAGGGGTTGGCTGCGATGTCGCCAAAGCTGGCGGCATGGGCTGACATGCGGTGTCTCCCCAATGGTGGAACGGCGCCACGACTCGGAGGTCGCCACATGAAACCCTACGCATGGAGACAGGGGTGTCGCAAGACCGAATCAAGTGACAGGCCCACGAAGTTAATCCGCTGTCTTAGGTCGGCGCGTCCCCGCATTCATACAACCATCCCCGGACCACCCCCGCCCGGCTTCCGGATGAGCGTCTCCAGCTTCGCCTCCAAGGCAGCAAGGCGCAGTTCGGCCTGTTCCTGAGCATCGCGCGCCTGGACGGCCATCGCGGCGATGGCCTCAAACTCCTCGCGCCGCACCAGGTCGAGGCGGCGCAGGGCCTCATCCACCCTGGCACGGACCATTGCCTCGACCTCGTTGCGGATACCGACAATGGCGGAAACCGCGCCTCCAGCCATCCCGGCCAGATCGTCCAGCAGTCGTGGTCTTTCGGCCATGGTAAGCTCCTGTCCGCTTTGCGACGCGCGCGGTGAGCCTTATACCCTGCCACCATGATCGTGGTCACCGGTGGCGCCGGCTTTATCGGATCGAATCTTCACGCGGCTCTAGTGCAGCGTGGGCATGAGACTGTGATTGTCGACCGGCTCAGGGCCAACGGCAAATGGCGCAACCTTGCCTCCCATCCGCCTTCTCGCCTGATCGATCCCGAGTCGCTGGACGACTTCCTGGCCAGCCATCCACCGATTGAGATGGTGTTCCACCTTGGCGCGATCAGCAGCACCATGGCATTGGACGGGGATCTGGTTTGGTCGGTGAATGTCGAGCTGCCGTGGAGGTTGTGGTGTTGGTGCGCGGCGCGGGGGGTACGCTTTATCTACGCATCGTCGGCAGCAACCTATGGAGACGGTGGCCAAGGCTTTGGTGATGGCCTCGAAGGATTGGCGCGGCTGCGACCATTAAACCTGTATGGTTGGAGCAAGCATGCTTTCGACCTCGCAGTTGCTCGGGCCGTCAGGATCGGCGAACCATGCCCCGCGCAATGGGCCGGCCTCAAGTTCTTCAATGTTTATGGGCCTAACGAGACCCACAAAGGACCCATGGTCTCCGTGGTGAAGGTAAAGCTGGACGAAGTGCGGAGTGGGCGGGCGCCGCGCTTGTTCCGGTCTGACCGACCGGATATCGCGGATGGCGAGCAGCGTCGGGATTTTGTCTGGGTGGGTGATACCGTCGACGTGATGCTCTGGCTGCTGGGCCATCCGGAGGTGAGCGGTCTGTACAACCTTGGCACAGGAGTTGCGCGGACTTACCGGGCGGTTACCGAGGCCGTATGTCGGGCGTCGGGCGTCGCACCATCGGTGGAGTTCATTGACATGCCCGCCGCGCTGAAAGGCCACTATCAGAGCTTCACAGAGGCTCCGATGAGCCGGCTACGCGCGGCCGGTTACGGTGGGCCGTTCACAACTCTGGAGGATGGCGTGGCGCGCTATGCCGACATCCTGCGTGCCAACTCGGGCCAAGGTGCATGACGTTCGAACTGTTCCCTGACAACACCACCTTCCTGGTGCTCGGGCCCTTGGTACTACGTTGGTATGCGTTGGCCTATATCGGCGGGCTCGTGATCGGATGGCGTTGGATGCGGGTGCTGGCACAGAAACCGCCGGCGATTGCTACTCCGGTGCAGGTGGACGAGTTTCTGACCTGGGCGACAGCTGGTGTGGTATTGGGTGGGCGGCTTGGTTACGTGCTTTTCTACCAGCCCAGCCGCTACCTCGCCGTGCCGGTCGAGGTTTTTGCCGTCTGGCACGGTGGCATGTCGTTCCATGGCGGGATGATCGGCGTCGCGCTGGCGACTCTGTTCTATTGCCGTCGGCATGACATATCACTGTGGGGCTTTGCCGACCGCATTGCCGTGGTCGCGCCGGTGGGCCTGCTTTTGGGGCGGCTGGCAAACTTTGCCAATGGTGAATTGTGGGGGCGGGAGGCGCCGCCTGGGCTACCGTGGGCCATGCGTTTCCACGGTGCTGGCGACGTGTTGCGCCACCCAAGCCAGCTTTACCAGGCGTTTCTGGAAGGAGCCGTCCTACTCGCAGTGATGGTCGCGCTGAACCGCAGTGACGCAATCCGTGCGCGGACAGGGCTGACCGCCGGAGCGTTTCTAGTCGGATACGCGATCGCTCGGACAGTCGGGGAATTCTTTCGCCAACCCGACGCGTTCCTAGGCTTCCTGTATGCGGGAGCGACCATGGGCCAGTTGCTCAGCCTGCCGATGTTGGCATTTGGGCTGGTACTGATCTGGCGCGCGCGATGAGCCGCCTTCGCTGATGGAGCGGCTGGACGCCTTCATGGCCCGGGCTAATGCCGCCTACTATGCCGGTTCGGATCCACTGGCAGGCTTCACAACATCGCCGGAGATCTCGCAGGTTTTCGGAGAAGTTCTGGGCGCCTGGACAGCTGTGGCATGGCAGGCGATGGGTTGCCCAACCGATGCTGTCCTGGTCGAGGCCGGGCCGGGACGGGGAACGCTTATGGCGGATGCGCTCCGAGTACTGCGCCGGGCCGCGCCGTCGCTTGCCGCGAATGTCCACTTCCTAGAAACATCGCCTAGCCTGCGTGCCCGGCAGGCGCAATTGGTGCCGGGTGCGACTTGGCATCACCGAGTCGACACCGTGCCCGAGGGCCCGCTGTTGCTTCTGGCCAACGAGTTCCTGGACGCACTGCCAATCCGCCAATGTGTACGACACGCGACCGGCTGGTCGGAGCGGCACGTGGCAGGTGGCACCTTCGTCGATATCCCCTGCCCCGCCCCGCCCACGGTGGATGCACCAGATGGCGCGATCGTGGAATGGAGTGACGCCGCGAGAGATCTGACGCGCTGGGTTGCGAATCGGATCGCAGCACTTGGAGGGGTCGCACTGTTCATCGACTATGGCCCGGCGCGGTCCGCCCCGGGCGACAGCCTACAGGCACTGCGCAGCGGGCAGGCGGTTGATCCGCTGGCTGAGCCCGGAAGCGCGGATCTGACTGCCCATGTGGACTTCGAGACACTCGCCGACGTGGCGCGCCTAGCCGGTGCCACCGTGCAGGGGCCGGTTCCGCAGGGTGCGTTTCTGATCCGCCTTGGGCTTTTCGAGCGGAGCCGGGCGCTTGCCAACACACAGCCCCCACCTCGCGCTGGGGCAATGATGGAAGCGGCCCAACGTTTGGTCGAGCCCCACCTCATGGGCCGGCTGTTCAAGGCGATGGCTGTTTGCCACCCTGCCCTGCCCTCAATGCCGGGATTTTCCGCATGACAGATGCCGAATTCATTGCGGTATGCGACCTGCCGGCCCGGCATGGGTTCTTCACACGTCGGGGGGGCGTTTCCATGGGCCCCTATGCCAGCCTGAACTGCGCACTGGCTGGACAGGATTCGCGTGAGGCGATCCTTGAGAATCGGGCTCGAGCGGCTCGGGCTCTGGGGGCGGATCCTGCTTACCTCGTCGGCCTCACCCAGGTGCACGGGATCGAGGTTACGCGCGTGGAAGCGCCCTGGCTGCCCGGCCACGGACCCCGGGCCGACGCGGCGGTCACGGACCGGCCCGGCATTGCCATTGGCATTGTGACCGCTGACTGCGCGCCTGTTTTGTTCGCCGACCCGGTCGCTAGGGTTGTGGGCGGTGCCCATGCCGGCTGGCGCGGGGCCCTGGCCGGCGTGCTGGAGGCGACGCTGGCATCGATGGAAACGCTTGGCGCCCGCCGCGAGCGGATTGTAGCTGCAGTCGGACCCTGTATCGGCGTTGCGAGCTATGAGGTTGCGGCCGATCTGCGGGAGGCGGTTCTGGCGCACGACGCCAACGATGCGCGCTTCTTCGGAAATGGACGCCGGCCTGAGCGATGGCAATTCGATCTTGCTGGCTATTGCGTCCGTCGGCTTCAGACGGCCGGAGTCGGCCGCGTGTCGGCCTTGGGTCTTGACACCATGGCCGAGGAAGAACGCTTCTTTAGCCATCGGCGGCGCACCCTGGCTGGCGGCGGGGCAATCGGCCACCAGATGTCGGTCATCACGCTTTAGCATTGCCAGCTTATCTGCTCATCTTTCCGGAAGACGGGTTATAAGCGCGGCATGCCCTATCTCTGGATGTTCATGGTCATGATCGTTTTTGCGACGCTGGTGTCCTGTGCGCTGGTCTAGCCTCTGGATTTTGCTGCTGCTCCTGCCGGTTGCGTGTGGCGACCTGCCGCGGCCGTTCGAAGGACGGCCGGGCGCAACAGCAGCGCGATTGGCGCAGCCCCCTCCAGCGCGGCTGGCGGTTCTACGGCCAACCGGGGCCTACCTGACCGATGCAGGAGCGGCGGATTACGCCGCTGCGGTTGCCTCGGCAATGCAGGAGGAGGCGCTGCCGGCGGTGGCCGACGCAGCACAACCGGGTGACTGGAGGCTCGAACTTCTGGCGGAATTGAGAGATGGCCGTGTGGTGCCAAAATTCCTGGTGCGGGATCCCACAGGCACTGAGCGTGGTCAGGCTGAAGCACGTTCGGTTGCAGCCGACGCATGGACCGGGGCGTCACCGGAGACGCTTCGCCAAGCCAGCCAGCAGGCAGCGCCAACGATCGCGGCGCTGCTGGCCGGTATCGAGGCGGCGCGGCGGGAGGCTGATCCGGACAGCCTGGTGAACCGCCCGGTGCGGATTCATCTGCGCGAGGTGCGCGGTGCACCTGGTGACGGCAATCGCTCGCTGGCACGGCATATGCGCGACCAGCTGACAAAGCTGGGCATGGTGGTCCAGGAAGGGGCTGATAGAGCCGATTACGCAGTGGCGGGGGAGGTCTCCCTCGCGGACCTCCCTCGAGGTCAGCAACGGGTAGAGATACGCTGGAAAGTCGCAGATGCAAAAGGCGCTGAGGCTGGACAGGTCGCCCAACTGAATTCAGTGCCCCGCGGCGCGCTGGCAGGGCTATGGGCGGACATTGCGATGGTAGTAGCGCAAGAGGCGGCAGGGGGCGTCCGTGATGTGATCTCGAACCAGACCGGGCCACGTCGGGACGTGCCACCACGCTGACGGTTAGCCTCGTTGGACAGAGGGACGGGCTGTTGCTAGAACGCCGGCGCCCCGCCGCCTGACTGCCGCCGCGGCCGCGTCGTTGCCTTGCCGGGCGCGACCCGGATCGCCCCATCTGGATAACGTCGATGAAAATTGTTGCCTGTAACAGCAACCGCCCTCTGGCTGAGGCGGTCGCGGCCGCGCTTGGCTTGCCGCTTACTCGGGCCTCGGTGCGGCGCTTCGCTGACATGGAGGTGTTCGTGGAGATCCACGAGAACATCCGCGGCGAGGACGTGTTCGTCGTGCAGAGCACATCCTATCCCGCGAACGACAACCTGATGGAATTGTTGATTACGATAGACGCGCTGCGGCGGGCCTCCGCCCGGCGCATCACCGCAGTCATCCCGTATTTTGGCTACGCGAGGCAGGATCGCAAGTCAGGCTCGCGCACCCCGATCAGCGCCAAACTGGTGGCAAATCTGATAACCGAGGCCGGCGCGCATCGCGTGCTGACGATGGACCTGCATGCCGGGCAGATCCAGGGCTTCTTTGACATCCCGGTGGACAACATGCAGGCAGCCCCGCTGTTCTCCCGCGACATCAAGGAGCGTTACACTGGGCGCAACGTGATGATCGTATCCCCGGACGTCGGCGGCGTGGTGCGGGCGCGGGCGATCGCGACACGGCTGGGCACCGAGTTGGCAATCATCGACAAGCGCCGGCAGGCAGCTGGAATTTCGGAAGTGATGCATGTGATCGGCGAGGTCGAGGGGCGCGATTGCATCCTGGTGGACGATATCGTCGACTCCGGCGGCACACTGGTGAATGCGGCGCGTGCGCTGATTGAAAACGGCGCGAAATCGGCAAGCGTCTATGTGACGCACGGCGTACTGTCAGGCGGAGCGGTCGCGCGTATCGCGTCAAGTCCTGTCGAAATGATGATGATCACGGACAGCATCCTCGCGACCGAGGCTGTGCGGTTGGCCGGAAACATCCGGCAGCTGTCGATTGCGCCGTTGATCGCGGATGCCATGGCGCGCATCCACGAGGAGCGATCTGTCAGCTCGCTGTTCGATTGATCACGTCCCTCAAGCCGATCAACGGAGACCCGCCAGTGACCCTTACCCGGCAACGCTTCTGGTTCCTTCGCCACGGCGAGACGGACTGGAATGCCCAGGGGCTCAGTCAGGGGAACATCGACATCCCACTGAATGCCAACGGTATTGCGCAGGCGCAGGCGGCGGCGCCGATGCTGCTGAACCGTGGCATTGCCTCGATCGTTGCTTCCCCACTTTCTCGCGCACACGATACGGCAAAGGTTGCGGCCGAATTGCTGGGGCTGCCGGTTCATCTGGACGAGGGGTTGCGGGAGACCTCGTTCGGCGTTCAGGAGGGCCAGCCGATGGTGGAGTGGTTCAGCCGGTGGGTGGAAGGAACCTACACGCCACCGGATGCCGAAAGCTTTGCCGATCTGCGGGCGCGTGCGGTCGCAGCAGTCAATCGCGCGCTGGAGCAGCCTGGTCTGGTCCTCGTTGTCGCGCATGGGGCGCTGTTCAGGGCACTGCGCGCCGAGATGGGTCTGGAGCCGAATGTGCGTACACGCAACGCTTGGCCATTAAGGTGCGATCCGGGAGAACCTTGGACGCTGTTGGACGCACACTGACGTGTCAATCGGCACGCAAGAGTGCCCCCTCATTGAAGTGGGCCCCTGGGGCCGGACCGGGTGGCGAGCCTGAATTGACCGGGGTGCCGGGCTTTCGGAAGGAGGGAAGCCATGGCGAGGCATCGATCCCACAGCGTCGCGTTCAAGCGGCAGGTGGCCCAGGAGTTCCTGGCCGGCGAGACTCTGCACGGGTTGGCGAACCGCCACGACCTGTCGCGCAACCTGATCCGGATTTGGGTTGAGAAGTATGAGGCCGGAGCGTTCGACGACGACGCCGCGGCCGCCGACCTGGTGCAGGGCTACGAGGCGAGGATCGCCGCGCTGGAACGGCTGGTCGGCAAGCAGGCTCTGGAACTGGAGTTTCTAAAGGGGGCGCAACGCTCCGGACGGCCGCCGAGAAGCGCTCCTACAACCTTGATCATCGGCCCCGCGGAGTCACAGTCGCGCGGGGATGCATGCTGATGGGTATTGCCCGCTCGACCTACTACGACGCGCCAATGCAGACGCGTGGCGACTCCGAGCTGCTCGTTGCGATCACTGCCATCTGCGAGGAGTTCGAAGCCTATGGCTGGCGTCGTGTCCGCGCCGCCCTGCGGCAGCAAGGCGTGCTCGCCAACCATAAGCGCATTCGTCGACTGATGCGCGAGCACGGGCTGCAGCCGAAGCGGCGACGGCGCTTTGTCGCCACGACCAACAGCGACCACGACGGCCCGATCTTTCCCGACCGTGCCAAGGATCTCGTGCTCACCGGCCGCGACCAGCTCTGGGTGGCGGACCTGACCTACTTCGTGATCCCGGGCGGGTTCACCTACGTGGCGGTGATCCTGGACGCTTGGTCGCGCCGCGTCATTGGCTACGCCATCGGGCGTTCCATCGACGTGCGGCTGGCGCTGGCTGCCCTGAAAGCGGCGATCGCGTCGCGAAGTCCCCCTGCGGGCTGCATGCATCACTCCGACAGGGGGGCACAATACGCTGCGGAGGCGTATCGGAGGTTGCTGGCCGCGCATGGCCTCGACGGCTCCATGGGGCGGCGCGGCAATCCCTACGACAATGCCAAGGCGGAGAGCTTCATGAAGACATTGAAGGTGGAAGCGGTCTACCCGATGGCCTTCGAGAGCTTCGAGGACGTCGCCGACCATCACCCCCAATTCATCGAGGACGTCTACAACCGGCGCCGTCTGCACTCGGCGCTCGGCTACCTGAGCACTGTGCAGTTCGAGGACCAACAAACCCGGGCCGCGGTCAAGATCGCCGCCTGACCCTGTCCGGCCCCTGGGGCCCACTCCATTTGAGGGGTGATCGGCGTCCAAAAGGGACCCCTCTGCTGATGGGGTTCACGATGGCTCCCAGTTTGGATAGGGGCCTGGTCAAGGATGCTGGTGGTGGCGATGATGGAGTTGACGCGTTTCCGTGGACACCCTGATGGCCTGCCCCCCTTGAAGTGATCCACCCGCAATAGGGCAAGATTGCCCGATGGTCCTGCCCCCTTCTGTGGTCCGGGTCCTATGCAACTCGTCGGGCTTGTTGAGCCTGCTCAGCGAACGCCCGCGGGGTCAAGTTTCCCAGTGACCCGTGCGGCCGTTCCTCGTTGTAGTCCTGCCTCCACACTTCAAGCCTGTCGCG
>CAMDGX010000027.1 GCA_945897825.1 Asaia bogorensis
CTGCAGGCCTGCGAGGCCGCCGGCAAGGAAGTGCCGCGCTTCTGCTACCACGACCGGCTTTCGGTCGCCGGCAATTGCCGCATGTGCCTGGTCGAGATCGAGAAGGCCCCGCCCAAGCCGTTCGCCTCCTGCGCCTATCCCGTGGCCGACGGCATGGTGGTCCATACCGACACGCCGATGGTGGTGAAGGCGCGCCAGGGGGTGATGGAGTTCCTGCTCATCAACCACCCGCTCGACTGCCCGATCTGCGACCAGGGCGGCGAATGCGACCTGCAGGACCAGGCGGTCGGCTACGGCCGCGACACCTCGCGCTACGACGAGCACAAGCGCGCCGTGAAGGACAAGAACCTCGGCCCGCTGATCAAGACCGCGATGACGCGCTGCATCCACTGCACGCGCTGCATCCGCTTCTCCTCCGAGATCGCCGGCGTGTCCGAACTCGGCGCCACCGCCCGCGGCGAGACGATGGAAGTGGGCACCTATGTCGAGAAAGCGCTCTCAAGCGAACTGTCGGGCAACCTGATCGACATCTGCCCGGTCGGCGCGCTGACCTCCAAGCCGTATGCGTTCATCGCGCGGCCATGGGAGCTGAAGAAGACCGACAGCGTCGATGTGCTGGATGCCGTCGGTGCGGCGATCCGCGTCGATACCCGTGGCACCGAGGTGCTGCGCGTGCTGCCGCGCCTGAACGAGGACGTGAACGAGGAGTGGCTGGCCGACAAGTCGCGCTTCTCGATCGACGGCCTGCGCCGCCGCCGGCTGGACAGCGCCTGGGTGAAGCGCGACGGAAGGCTGGCCAAGGCCAGCTGGACCGAGGCCTTCGCCGCCATCGCCGAGCGCCTGAAGGGCGTCGCCGGCGAGCGAATCGGCGCCGTCGCCGGTGATCTCGCCGATGCCGAGAGCATGCTGGCGCTGAAGGACCTGATGGCCGGGCTGGGCTCGCCGAACCTGGACTGCCGCCAGGACGGTGCCGCCTTCGACACCGCGCGCCGCGACTTCTACACCTTCAACACCTCGATCGCCGGCATCGAGGAGGCGGACGCCGTCCTGCTGGTCGGCACCAACCCGCGCACCGAGGCGCCGCTGGTCAACGCGCGCATCCGCAAGCGCTGGCTGGTCGGCGGGCTGACCGTCGGCGCGATCGCACCTGCGGCCGACCTCACCTATCCCGTCGAGACCCTCGGCGACACGCCGGCGACGCTGTCCGCCCTGCGCGACGGCAGCCACCCCTTCGCGGCCACGCTCAAGGCGGCGAAGAAGCCGATGGTGATCGTGGGCGCCGGCGCGCTCGCCCGGCCCGACGGCGCCGCGATCCTGGCGGCCTGCTGGGCGCTCGCCGCCGAGACCAACATGCTCACCGCGGAGTGGCACGGCTTCAACGTGCTGCACACCGCCGCCGCCCGCGTGGGCGCGCTCGAACTCGGCTTCATGCCCGGCCCGGGCGGCAAGGATCTCGGCGCCATGCTCGGCGGCGGCGTCGACGTGCTGTGGCTCCTCGGCGCCGATGAGTTCGACACCGCCCGGATCGGCCCGAACACCTTCGTCATCTACCAGGGCCACCACGGCGACCGTGGCGCCGCCCGCGCCGACGTGATCCTGCCGGGGGCCGCCTACACCGAGAAGAACGGCACCTACGTGAACACCGAGGGCCGGGTGCAGCACGGCCAACTCGCCATCCATCCGCCCGGCGACGCGCGGCCTGACTGGGCGATCATCCGCGCCTTCAGCGCCGTCATCGGCAAGACCCTCCCCTATGACAGCCTCGAGGCGCTGCGCGCCCGGCTGGAACAGGCCAACTCGGTGTTTGCCCGCCTCGACATCCTGCCCCGCTTCGGCTGCACGGACCCTGCCGGCCCCGCCGGCGACCCCACGGCGCTCTCCGTCGCGCCGTTCCGCCAGAACGTCGCCAACTACTACCAGACCGACCCGATCAGCCGCGCGAGCCCGACCATGGCGGAATGCACCGAAACCTTCGTCTCGCCTCCCCGCGCCGCGGCGGCGGAGTAGGCGGCGATGGTCGAGTTCTTCACGACGAACCCGTTCGGCATCCTGATCCTCACGGTGCTCAAGGCGCTGCTGATCCTGGCCCCGCTCCTGGTGGCCGTGGCGATGATGACGCTGGCCGAGCGGAAGATCATGGCCGCCATCCAGCTCCGCCGCGGCCCCAACGTGGTCGGCCCGTTCGGCCTGTTCCAGCCCTTCGCCGACGCCATCAAGATGATCATGAAGGAAACGATCATCCCAACAGGGGCGAACCGCATCCTGTTCCTGATGGCGCCGATGCTCACCTTCGCGCTGGCCATGATCGCCTGGGCGGTGATCCCGGTGAACGACGGCTGGGCGATCGCCGACATCAACGTGGGCATCCTCTATCTGTTCGCGATCTCCTCGCTCGGCGTCTACGGCATCATCATCGCCGGCTGGGCGTCGAACTCGAAGTATCCGTTCCTCGGCGCGCTGCGCTCGGCCGCCCAGATGGTGAGCTACGAGGTCTCGATGGGCTTCGTCATCGTCACCGTGCTGCTCTGCGTCGGCTCGATGAACCTGAATGCCATCGTGATGGCGCAGCAGACCGTCTGGTTCATCATCCCGCTGTTCCCGATGGCGGTCATCTTCTTCATCTCGACGTTGGCCGAGACCAACCGCTCGCCGTTCGACCTGCCCGAGGGCGAGAGCGAGATCGTCGCCGGCTTCTTCGTCGAATACAGCTCGATGTCCTTCGCCCTGTTCTTCCTGGGCGAATACGCGAACATGTTCCTGATGGCGGCGATGACCACCATCCTGTTCCTCGGCGGCTGGCTGCCCCCCTTCGGCATCGAGCCGTTCACCTGGGTGCCGGGGCCGATCTGGTTCATCCTCAAGATCTGCGCCGTGATGTTCGTGTTCGTGTGGGTCCGCGCCACCTTCCCGCGCTACCGCTACGACCAGCTGATGCGCCTGGGCTGGAAGGTGTTCCTGCCGTTCTCGCTGTTCTACCTGGTCCTGGTCGCCGGCGTGCTGCTGGCGATGGGCTGGCTGCCCACTTCCGCCTGAAAGAGGATACCCCGATGGCATTCCTCGACCGCACCGCCCGCAGCTTCCTGCTCTTCGAGCTGGTGAGCGGCATGGCGCTGACGCTGAAATACTTCTTCAAGAAGAAGGCCACCATCAACTACCCGTTCGAGCGCCAGGCGCTCAGCCCGCGCTTCCGCGGCGAGCACGGCCTGCGCCGCTACCCGAACGGCGAGGAGCGCTGCATCGCCTGCAAGCTGTGCGAGGCGGTGTGTCCGGCCCAGGCCATCACCATCGAGGCCGAACCGCGCGAAGACGGCAGCCGCCGCACCACGCGCTACGACATCGACATGACCAAGTGCATCTACTGCGGCCTGTGCGAGGAAGCCTGCCCGGTGGACGCGATCGTCGAGGGACCGAACCTGGAGTTCGCCACCGAGACGCGCGAGGAACTGATGTACAACAAGGCTAAGCTGCTCGAGAACGGGGACCGCTGGGAGCCCGCGATGGCGGCCCGCCTGCAACAGGATGCGCCGTACCGATGATCGCGCAGCTCGCCTTCTACCTGTTCGCAGGCATCCTGCTGGTTTCGGCCGGCATGGTGGTTTCCGCGCGCAACCCAGTGCACTCGGTGCTCTGGCTGGTGCTCGCCTTCTTCAACGCCGCCGCCCTCTTCCTGCTGGCCGGCGCCGAGTTCCTGGCGATGATCCTGGTCATCGTCTATGTCGGCGCGGTCGCGGTGCTGTTCCTGTTCGTCGTGATGATGCTGGACATCAACTTCGCCCAGCTCCGCGAAGGCTTCCAGCGCTATCTCCCCATCGGTGCGACGATCGGGGCCGTGCTGCTGATCGAGTTGGCCCTGGTGCTCGGCGGCTGGAGCCTGGCCCCCCAGGCCGGCGCGCTGCGTGCCGCCCCCATCGACCCGAACGTGACCAACACGGTCCAGATCGGCCGTATCCTCTACACCGACTACATCCTGCCGTTCCAAGCCTCCGGCCTGGTGCTGCTGGTGGCGATGATCGGCGCCATCGTGCTGACGCTGCGCGACCGCGGCTTCTCCCGCAACCAAAGCGTCGCCGCCCAGATCGCGCGCACCCCGGCCGACACGCTGGAACTGGTCGATGTGCCGAGCCGCGTCGGGATCAAGGGCATCGGCTTCCTGCGCCCGAAGCCGAAAGCCCTGCCGCAAGCCGAGCCAGCCCATATCGGCCACGACACCCACGGCCACGACGACGACAACAAGGGGCACCACTGAGATGCTGCTGCCGGTTCCCCTCAGCCACTATCTCGGCGTGTCCGCCATCCTGCTGGTGATGGGCATCTTCGGGATTTTCCTCAACCGCAAGAACGTCATCATCATCCTGATGTCGGTCGAGCTGATCCTGCTTGCCGTGAACCTGAACCTCGTCGCCTTCTCCGCCGCCCTCGGCGACCTCGCCGGCCAAGTGCTGGCGATGTTCGTCCTCACGGTCGCGGCCGCAGAGGCGGCGATCGGGCTTGCGATCCTGGTGATCTACTTCCGCAACCGCGGCTCGATCCAGGTCGAGGACGTGACGCTGATGAAGGGCTGAGCAACGATGCTGTTCGCAACCGCGGTCTTCGCACCGCTGCTCGGCTCCCTGGTCGCCCTGCTGTTCGGCAAGCAGATCGGCGACCGCGCCGCCCAGGCAGTGACCATCATCTGCATGATCCTGGCGGCCATCTGCGGCAGCGCCGCCTTCATCGCGCTGGTCTATGGCGGCGGCGCGCCGGGCGTCATCACGCTCGGCACCTGGGTGTCCTCGGGTGACTTCACCGTCTCCTGGGCGCTGCGCTACGACACGCTGTCGGCCGTCATGGTGGCGATGATCACGCTGATCGCCACGCTCATCCACATCTACTCCGTGGGCTACATGAGCCACGAGCCGCACGGCAGCGTCTGGCGCTTCTTCAGCTATCTCAGCCTGTTCACCTTCGCCATGCTCATGCTGGTGACGTCGGACAACCTGCTGCAGCTGTTCTTCGGCTGGGAAGGCGTGGGCCTCGCGAGCTACCTGCTGATCGGCTACTGGTACCACAAGCCCAGCGCCAACGCGGCCGCGATCAAGGCCTTCGTTGTCAACCGCATCGGCGATCTCGGCTTCGCGCTCGGCATCGCGCTGATCTTCGTGGTGTTCGGCAGCATCACCTTCGACACCATCTTCGCCGCAATCGGCCAGCACACCAACGACAGCTACCGCGTCTTCGGAACCACCTTCCGCGCCTACGAGGTGATCGGCATCCTGCTGTTCATCGGCGCCATGGGCAAATCGGCACAGCTCGGCCTGCATGTCTGGCTGCCTGACGCGATGGAGGGCCCGACCCCGGTCTCCGCCCTCATCCACGCCGCCACCATGGTCACCGCCGGCGTGTTCCTGATGGCGCGCATGTCGCCACTGCTGGAATACGCGCCCTACGCCATGGCCTTCGTCACCCTGGTCGGCGCCAGCACCGCGCTGTTCGCCGCCACCGTCGGCTGCGTGCAGAACGACATCAAGCGCATCATCGCCTACTCGACCTGCTCGCAGCTCGGCTACATGTTCATCGCCGCCGGCGTCGGCGCCTACCAGGCCTCGGTGTTCCACCTGCTGACCCATGCCTTCTTCAAGGCGCTGCTGTTCCTGGGCGCCGGCAGCGTGATCCACGCCATGTCCGACGAGCAGGACATCCGCAAGATGGGCGGCATCTGGAAGAAGATCCCGCTCACCTACGCGATGATGTGGATCGGCAGCCTGGCCCTGGCCGGCGTGTTCCCCTTCGCCGGGTTCTACTCGAAGGACGCGGTGCTGGAGGCGGCCTACGCGTCGCATATCGGCTTCGCGCAGTTCGGCTTCTGGGCCGGCATCTTCGCCGCCTTCCTGACCGCCTTCTATTCCTGGCGCCTCATCATCCTCACCTTCCACGGCGCGCCGCGGGCGGACAAGCACACCATGGACCATGTCCATGAAAGCCCGCTGGTCATGACCGGCCCGCTGATGATCCTGGCCGCCGGCGCGGTGCTGACCGGCTTCGTCTTCGCGCCCCAGCTCCTGGGCGACAACTGGCAGGCCTTCTGGGGTGCCGCGATCCACAACGGCCCACACAACCACGTCATGCACGAGATGCACGAGGTTCCCGGCTGGGTGATCGCGCTGCCCGCCATCGTCGGTCTGTCCGGCATCCTGCTGGCCTATGCGGTCTACATGGGCGCGCCCTCGCTGCCGGCACAGCTCGCCAGCAGCTTCGGCGGCATTTACCGCTTCCTGCTCAACAAGTGGTATTTCGACGAGCTCTACGACCGCATCTTCGTCCGCCCAACCATGGCCCTCGCCCGCACCCTCTGGCAGGTCGGCGACGCCACGATCATCGACGGCATCCCCAACGGCGTGGCCTCGCTCACCGCCCAGGGGGCCGGGCGCGTGGTCAAGGTACAGACCGGATCGATCGCCCACTACGCCTTCGCCATGCTGATCGGCGTCGTCGTGCTCGTCAGCCTCTACCTGATCATCCGGTGACGCCGCCATGAACGCCAACGTCGCGGGTTTCCCGCTGCTCTCGCTGCTCACCTTCCTGCCGCTGGTCGGTGGCGCTGTGATCATGGCCATCCGCGGCTCGGAGGAGGCGGTCGCCTCCAACGCCCGCTGGACCGCGCTCTGGACCAGCCTGATCGTCTTCGTTCTCTCCCTCGTGCTGTGGTTCCGCTTCGACACGTCCAGCGCCGGCTTCCAGTTCGTCGAGGAAGCCGCCTGGCTGCCGCAATGGGGCATCAGCTACAAGATGGGCGTGGACGGCATTTCCGTGCTGTTCGTCCTGCTCGCCACCGCGCTGACCCCCATCTGCATCCTCGCCAGCTGGGAAAGCATCGGCACCCGCGTGCGCGAGTTCATGTTCGCCTTCCTGGTGCTCGAAACCATGATGGTCGGCATGTTCGCCGCACTCGATTTCGTCGTGTTCTACATGTTCTTCGAGGGCGTGCTGATCCCGATGTACCTCATCATCGGGGTCTGGGGCGGCCCGCGCCGCGTCTATGCCGCCATCAAGTTCTTTCTCTACACGCTGGCGGGCTCGGTGCTGATGCTGCTCGCCCTGCTGGCCATGTGGTACGCCGCCGGCTCGACGGACATCGAGGCGCTGATGCGCCACCAGTTCGCCCCCGCCATGCAGACCTGGCTGTTCCTCGCCTTCTTCGCCAGCTTCGCGGTCAAGGTGCCGATGTGGCCCGTCCACACCTGGCTGCCCGACGCGCACGTCGAAGCGCCCACCGCCGGCTCCGTCATCCTGGCCGGCGTGTTGCTGAAGATGGGCGCCTACGGCTTCCTGCGCTTCTCCGTCCCCATGCTGCCCGACGCCACCGCCTATTTCGCGCCGATGGTCTTCGCGCTCTCGGTCGTGGCGGTCATCTACACCTCGTTGGTGGCGCTGGCGCAGACCGACATGAAGAAGCTGATCGCCTATTCGTCCGTCGCCCACATGGGCGTGGTCACCATCGGCATCTTCACCGTCAACGAGCAGGGCATCTCCGGCGCCCTGTTCCAGATGCTCGCCCACGGCGTCGTCTCCGGCGCCCTGTTCCTCTGCGTCGGCGTCATCTACGACCGCATCCACTCCCGCGAGATCGCGCGCTACGGCGGGCTGGCCGACCGCATGCCGAAATACGCGCTCGCCTTCATGCTGTTCTCCATGGCCTCCGTCGGCCTGCCCGGCACCGCGGGCTTCGTCGGCGAGTTCCTCGTCCTGGTCGGCGCCTTCAAGGTCAGCTTCTGGCTCGCACTTCTGGGCAGCATGGGCATGATCCTCGGTGCCGCCTACATGCTCTACCTCTACCGCCGCGTGATCTTCGGCCGCATCACCCGCGACGACCTGAAGTCGATCCTCGACCTCTCCCCGCGCGAGATCGCGGTGTTCGCCCCGCTCGTCGTGCTCACGCTCTGGATGGGCATCTACCCGTCCAGCTTCACCGTGTTCTGGGATGCCTCCGTGCAGGCCATGGTCTCGAAGCACCTCGCGGCCCTCGAAGCCACCACCAAGCTCGCCGGAGTGCTCGCGCCGTGAACTGGCTCCTCGCCCTTCCCGAGATCGTGCTGGCCTGCGCCGGCATGGCCATCCTGATCTACGGCGTGTTCGCCCGCCCGGAGCGCAGCTTCCTCACCTGCTCCATGCTGACCATCGGCGCGCTGCTGGTCGCCGGCGTGCTGGTGCTGTCCGGCGTGCCGGGCACCGGCTACCAGGGCCAGTTCGTGGTCGACGCCTATAGCGGCTTCGCCAAGCTGCTGGTGCTGGTCGCCGTCGCCCTCGGCGTCATCATGTCGCTCGACTACAACGAGCACGCCAACATGCGCCGCTTCGAGTTCCCCATCCTCATGCTGTTCTCGTCGATCGGCATGATGCTGATGGTCTCGGCCAACAGCCTCATGACGCTGTATGTCGGCCTCGAGCTGATGAGCCTGTCGATCTACGTCCTCGCCGCCTTCGCGCGCGACGAACGGCGCTCCGCCGAAGCCGGCCTGAAATACTTCGTCCTCGGCGCGCTCGCCTCCGGCCTGCTGCTCTACGGCATCACGCTGGTCTACGGCTTCTCGGGCACCATGTCGTTCGAGGCCCTCGCCCGCCTGATGGCAACCCCGAACGCCGCCTCCCCGGGCCTGATCGTCGGCATCGTCTTCATCGTCGCCGGCCTTGCGTTCAAGGTCTCGGCTGTGCCCTTCCACATGTGGACGCCCGACGTCTACGAGGGCGCCCCCACCCCGGTCACCGCCTTCATGGGCACGGCCCCCAAGGTCGCCGCCATGGTGCTCCTGGTCCGCCTGCTCGCCGGCCCCTTCCAGCCGTTGCTCGCCCAGTGGCAGCAACTGATCGTGCTGGTCTCGATCGCCTCCATGCTGCTCGGCTCGCTGGCCGCCATCGGCCAGGCCAACATCAAGCGCCTGATGGCCTACTCCTCGATCGGCCACATGGGCTACGCGCTGATCGGCCTGGCCGCCGGAACCGCCGACGGCGTGCGCGGCGTGCTGATCTACATGCTCACCTACGTGTTCATGAACGCCGGCACCTTCGCCTGCATCATCGCCATGCGCCGCCGCGGCCGCAACGTGGAGGGCGTGGGCGACCTCGCCGGCCTCGGCCGCACCGACCCGGCGATGGCGCTGGCGATCGCCGTGTTCATGTTCTCCATGGCCGGCATCCCGCCCTTCTCCGGCTTCTGGGGCAAGTACTTCATCTTCACCGCCGCCGTGCAGCAGGGCATGTGGACGCTCGCCGTCATCGGCGTGCTCACCAGCGTGATTGGCGCCTTCTACTATATCCGCATTATCAAGGTGATGTACTTCGACGAGCCCGCCGAAGCCTTCGACCCGCGGCCCGTCTCGCTGTCCTTCGTCGCTGCGGCGAGCGGCATCTTCACCACCTTCTTCTTCCTCTTCCCCGCCCCCGTCGTCGCGGCCGCGCAGGCGGCGGCGCGGGTGCTGTTCCCGAATGGCTGAGCCCGGCCGCCTCGCCTGGCGGCTGGAAATCCACGACGAACTGCCCTCCACCTCCAACCTGGTGCGAACCCGGGCGGAGGCGGGCGAGGCGGCCGGCCTCGCCGTCATGGCCCGCCGCCAAACCCAGGGGCGCGGCAGCCGCGGCCGCGCCTGGTCCACCCCCACCGGCAACCTCGCCATATCCATGCTGCTCCGTCCGCGCCTGCCAATGCGCGAAGCCGCCGCCATGTCGCTGCTCTCCGGCCTCGCCCTGGCCGAGGCGGTGGCCGAGATCCTCCCCCCCGGCCCCGCGCTCGCGCTCAAATGGCCGAACGACGTGCTGCTGGCCGGCAACAAGCTCGCCGGCATCCTGCTTGAAAGCCACGGCGACGGGCAGGGCGGCACAGCCTGGGTCATCCCCGGCATCGGCGTGAACCTCGCCCACGCCCCCATCCTGCCTGACCGCGTCGCCGCCTGCCTCGCCGACCACATGCCCGCCCCCTCCCCCGAAGCCTTCGCCCCGCGCCTGCTCGACCGCCTGGCCCATTGGTGCGCGGTGCTGGAGGCGGAAGGCTTCGCCCCGGTGCGCGAGGCCTGGCTCGCCCGCGCCCAGACGCGTGGCAGCCCGATGAGCCTCAAGCTGGGGGCAGATGTGCTCTCAGGGACCTTTGCCGGGCTCGACGCCGATGGCAGCCTGCTGATGGAAGCCAACGGCGCCGTCCGGAGCTTCACCACCGGCGAAGTGCTGCTGCCCGAGGCTCGCTGACCTGCGGGCGGTCAGGAACACGAGGAGCGCGAACCATGCTGCTGGTCGTCGACGCGGGCAACACCAACACCGTCATGGCGGTGCATGACGGCCGAAGCTGGGTCGGCCGCTGGCGCATCTCGACCGACGCGCAGCGCACCTCCGACGAATACGCCGTCTGGCTCCTCACCTTGCTGACCCAGGCCGGCATAAGCCGCGACCAGATCAACGCCGCCGTCATCGGCACCGTCGTCCCCGCCGCCCTCTACGACCTGCGCCGCCTCTGCCGTGACTGGCTGGAGGTCGAGCCGCTGGTCGCCAATGCCGGGCTGGACTGGGGCTTCGACATCCGGGTCAACAACCCCGCCGAGGTCGGCGCCGACCGCCTGCTCAACACCCTGGCCGGCCACCAGCGCTACGGCGGCCCCGCCGTGGTGATCGATTTCGGCACCGCCACCACCTTCGACGTGATGGACCGCGACGGCGCCTATCTTGGCGGCGTCATCGCCCCGGGCATAAACCTCTCCATCGAGGCCCTGCACCGCGCCGCCGCCCGCCTGCCGCGCATCGCCATCGGCCGCCCCCAGGCGGTGATCGGCCGCTCCACCGTGCCCGCCATGCAGTCCGGCATCTACTGGGGCTATGTCGGCATGATCGAGGGGCTGGTGGCCCGCATCCAGGCCGAATACGGCGGCGGCCTCAAGGTCATCGCTACCGGCGGCCTCGCCCCGCTGCTCGCCGAGGGCACCACCGTCATCCAGACCATTGACGCAGACCTGACCCTCGAAGGCCTGCGCCTGTTGGCAGCGCGCAACCCGGCACCCATATTAAGCCGGGAGCGCCTGCGCCTGGCCGAAAGCGACTGAAAGCGTTGCTCCCGCAGCGCGGACGTTGACTTTCCCGGCGCGCCGGCGCCACTACACGTGCCGGCCGCGGCGCGTGCCGGACTCCAATTGACCCGCCTGTGCCGATCGCCGTGTCCCGTGGCGATCGACGCAGGCGCTTTCGTCCCGGGGCCACGCCCTGCCGGACGCGTAAAGAGCGAGCTGAAGGCGAAGCATGGACGCGCAAAATTCTGACCTGGCCTTCCTGCCCCTCGGCGGCACCGGCGAAATCGGGATGAACCTCAACCTCTACCGCAGCGGCGGCAAGTGGCTCGCGGTAGATTGCGGCATGGGCTTCGGCGGGGCGGAGAACCCCGAGGTGGACATCATGGTCCCCGATCCCGCCTTCATCGCCGAACGGCGGGACAGCCTGGTCGGCCTCGTCATCACCCACGCCCACGAGGACCACCTGGGCGCGGTCGCCTGGCTCTGGCCCCAGCTCCGCTGCCCGATCTACGCCACCCCCTTCGCCGCCGCGGTGCTGCGCCGCAAGCTCGGCGAGGCCCACCTGCTCCACGACGTGAAGCTGACGGTGATCCAGCCCGGCGGCAGCTTTCGCCTCGGCCCGTTCGACCTCCAGTTTCTCCGCATGGCCCATTCGATCCCGGAATCCCAGGCGCTCGTCCTGCGCACCCCCGCCGGCATCGTGCTGCACACCGGCGACTGGAAGCTCGACGATGAACCGCTGATCGGCCCGCGCACCGACGAAGCCGCCCTGCGCGCGCTCGGCGACGAGGGCGTCCTCGCCATGGTCTGCGATTCGACCAACGCCATGGTCGAAGGCCAGTCCGGCTCCGAGGGCGAGGTCCGCCGCAGCCTGGCCGAACTGATCGCCTCCATCCGCGGCCGCATCGCCGTCACCTGCTTCGCCAGCAACGTCGCCCGCGTCGAATCCGTGGCCCTCGCCGCCCGTGCCGCCGGCCGGTCGGTCGCCATCGTCGGCCGCTCCCTGCGCAACCTCGACGCCGCCGCCCGCGAGTGCGGTTACCTCAAGGGCCTGCCCCCCTTCCTCGGCGAGGACGACGTCGCGGACATCCCCGACGACAACCTCCTCATCCTCATCACCGGCAGCCAGGGCGAGCCGCGCAGCGCCCTGGCCCGCGTCGCCATGGACACCCACCCCCGCGTCGAGCTCGGCGAGGGGGACACGGTGATCTTCTCCAGCCGCATGATCCCCGGCAACGAACGTGCCATCGGCACCGTGCAGGACAACCTGGTCCGCCGCGGCGTCACCGTCATGACCGACCACGACCATTTCGTGCACGTCTCCGGCCACCCCGCCCGTGACGAGCTGCGCCGCATGTACGAACTCGTCCGCCCGCGCTTCACCGTCCCGGTCCACGGCGAATGGCGCCACCTCTCCGCCCATGCCGCCCTCGCCCAGGAACTCGGCGTCACCCCCATCCTCATGGAAGACGGCGACATCCTCTCGATGGCCCCCGGCCGCCCCGAAGTGACCGATTCCGCCCCGGTCGGCCGCCTGGTCATCGACGGCAACCGCCTCGTGCCCCTCCAGGGCAACGTGATGGGCGCCCGCCGCCGCATGCTGTTCAACGGCGTGGCCATCGCCTCGCTGGCCGTCGACGAGGCCGGCCGGGTCCGCGGCACCCCGCGCCTGTCCGCCCCCGGCCTGCTCGACCCCGAGGACCCCGAAACCGCCCGCATCGCGGCCGAATTCGCCGGTGCCCTCGCCGACCTCCCCCTCGGCCTGCGCCGCGACGATGCCTCCCTGGCCGAGGCCGCCCGCGCCGCCCTGCGCAAGGCCCTGGGCCGCCGCCTCCAGAAGCGCCCACTGGTTGATGTCCACCTCCTGAGGGTCTAGCCGCCGTGCATCCGCTCACCGGCCTCGCCATCTATTTCGTGACCTGGTGGATCGTCCTGTTCGCGGTGCTCCCCTGGGGCATCCGCCCGGCCGCCGAGCCGGATTCGCAAACCGGCTGGCGCGGCGTGCCCTCCCAGCCACGGATGCGCATGAAGGTCCTGGCCACCACCATCGTGGCCGGCATCGTCTGGCTGGGTCTGTACTTCGCCATCACCAGCGAAACCCTGAGCTTCCGCGACGGCATCCTGGCGGCGCCTGGATTTTAGGCAGCCAAGGCACTCTCTGCCCGCAAACGCGCCAAATCCCGCCTGAATGGCGCAAAAACAGTCGGATCGGTGCAAATTTCCGGTGGACGGGCAGGGGCCCTGAAGCCATCATCACGGCGAGGGAGAGGCCTTGCCTCTTCCTGCCGTGTGACTGGCGTTTCCTCCCCAAACTTGGCCCGCTGCGCTGCCATGCGCGCGGGCCTTCTTTTGTCTAGTCAATCAAGGCAGGGGAGTCACGTAATTTCGTGCGCCCAATCGCCAACACACGACATAATTTTACGTGAAAGCAGTTGTGCGATGCACAATATTTCTCAGCCACCCCCAGCGCTGGCCTCCGCGCCCCGCGCGGGTTAGGTTGCCCCCCCACCGTTCGGATACGCCACCGCAATGCGCCTGTCCCGCAGCTTCGTCCCCACGCTCAAGGAAAACCCCGCCGAGGCCCAGATCGCCTCGCACCGGCTGATGCTCCGCGCCGGCCTCGTCCGCCAGACCGCCGCCGGCATCTATGCCTGGCTCCCCGCCGGCGTTCGCGTGCTGAAAAACATCGAACAGATCGTCCGCGAGGAACAGGACGCCTCGGGCGCCCAGGAAGTCCTGATGCCCACCCTCCAGTCCGCCGACCTCTGGCGCCAGTCCGGCCGCTACGACGGCTACGGCCAGGAGATGCTGCGCTTCCGCGACCGCCACGACCGCGAGATGCTCTACGGCCCGACCAACGAGGAGATGATCACCGACATCTTCCGCACCGGCGTCAAAAGCTATCGCGACTTCCCGCAGAACCTGTACCACATCCAGTGGAAGTTCCGCGACGAGGTCCGCCCCCGCTTCGGCGTCATGCGCGGCCGCGAATTCCTCATGAAGGACGCCTACTCCTTCGACCTCGACCACGAAGGCGCCGTCGTCGCCTACCGCAAGATGATGCTCGCCTACATGCGCACCTTCCAGCGCCTCGGCGTCCAGGCCATCCCCATGGTCGCCGACACCGGCCCGATCGGCGGCGACCTCAGCCACGAATTCATCATCCTCGCCCCCACCGGCGAATCCCAGGTCTACTTCGACGCCGCCTTCGAGAAGATCGACGTCTCCACCGCCCGCTACAACTTCGACAGCAAGCAGGACCTCGCCGACTTCTACACCACCATGACCACCCCCTACGCCGCCACCGACGAGAAGCACGACGAAGCCGCCTGGGCGAACGTCGCCGAGAAGCGCGAGGGCAGGGGCATCGAGGTCGGCCACATCTTCTACTTCGGCACCCAATACAGCGAGCCCATGGGCCTCAAGGTCGCCGGCCCCGACGGCCAGATGGTCGTCCCCCACATGGGCAGCTACGGCATCGGCGTCTCCCGCCTCGCCGGCGCCCTCATCGAGGCCCACCACGACGAAGCCGGCATCAAGTGGCCCGACGCCGTCGCCCCCTGGAAAGCCGCCATCCTCAACCTCAAGGTCGGCGACCCCGCCTGCGACCGCCTCTGCGAGGAAGCCTACACGGGCCTGCGCGGCAACGCCCTCTACGACGACCGCGCCGACCGCGCCGGCGCCAAATTCGCCGACGCCGACCTGATGGGCCACCCCTGGCAAATCATCGTCGGCCCCCGCGGTGCGGCCAACCGCCGCGTCGAGCTCAAGCGCCGCATGACCGGCGAACGCACGGAAGTCTCCGTGGAAGACGCGCTGGCGAAGATCCTGCCTTGAGAAGGAAGAGTCTTCTTTTTGTGAACGAAAAGAAGCAAAAAAACTTTATCCATTGGCCAGTGGCCGCCGCCGTGGGTCACGGTCGCGCCGCCGCGAATGGACAAAAGTCTTTTTGCTTCTTTTTCTACAGAAAAAGAAGAATCCTTTGATGTTCAACGCCTTCGAACGCCTCGTCGCCGGCCGCTACCTCCGCGCCCGCAAGGGCGAGCGCTTCGTCTCCATCATCGCCATCTTCTCCCTCGTCGGCATTGCCCTCGGCGTCGCCACCCTGATCGTCGTCGCCTCCGTCATGACCGGCTTCCAAACCGAAGTCGTCCGCCGCGTCCTCGGCGCCAACGGCCACGTCGTCCTCCAGGCCTTTGCCGGCGAGAAAATCCAGAACTACCAGAAACTCACCGCCGACATCGCCGCCCTCCCCGGCGTGCTCGCCGCCACCCCCGTCCTCGACGGCCAGGTCCTGGTCACCGCCGAACGCGGCGGCGGCACCGGCGCGCTCGTCCGCGGCATCACCGAACAAGATCTCCGTGCCCTCTCGCAACTGCGTATCATCGCCGGCAGCCTCGACGCCTTCCGCGGCGAGGACGCCATCGTGGTCGGCGCGGGCCTCGCCGCCAATTTCCGCCTCGCCCCCGGCAGCCGCCTCACCCTCGTCTCCCCCCAGGGCGCCGCCACCGCCTTCGGCACCATCCCCCGCGTCCGCGCCTACCGCGTCGCCGCCGTGTTCGATGCCGGGCTGGCCACCTTCAACACCGGCGTGGTCTTCCTGCCCATGCCCTCCGCCCAGATCTTCCTCCAGGCCGGCGACACCGTCAGCGGCATCGAGCTGCGCGTCGAGAACCCCCAGCAGGCCCGCGCCATGGTCGAGCGCATCCGCCCCCTGCTCGGCACCCGCCAGCTCCTCCTGCGCGACTGGACCCGCGCCAACGACCAGATCGTCGCCGTGCTGCAGATCCAGAAGAACACGATGTTCATCGTGCTCGGCATGATCATCGTCGTCGCCGCCTTCAACGTCATCTCGTCCCTGATCATGCTGGTGAAGGACAAGCGCCGCGACATCGCCGTCATGCGCACCCTGGGCGCCGGCTCCGGCGCGATCCTGCGCATCTTCATCATGTGCGGCGCCTTCGTCGGCGTCTCCGGCACGCTGCTCGGCACCGTCCTCGGCGTCGTCGTCTGCTGGAACCTCGAGGAAATCCAGCGCCTCATCGAATCCCTCACCGGCGGCCAGGTCTTCGACTCCTCGGTCTTCCTCCTCACCGCCCTGCCGAACCAGGTCCACTGGCCCAGCGTCGCCCAGGTCGTCGCCCTCGCCCTCGCGCTCTCCCTCCTGGCTACCCTCTACCCCGCCTGGAAGGCCGCCAGCACCGACCCGGTCGAGGTGCTGCGCAATGAGTGAACCCGCCCTCGAACTTCGCGAAGTCACCCGCACCTACCGCAGCGGCGACACCAGCCTCCCCGTCCTGCGCGGCGTCGACCTGGTGCTGAACCCCGGCGAGATCACCGCCCTCGTCGCCCCCTCCGGCACCGGCAAGTCGACCCTGCTGCACCTCGCCGGCCTGCTGGAAAAGCCCGATTCCGGCCAGGTCCGCATCGCCGGCACCGACACCGCCACCCTCGACGACACCGCCCGCACCGCCATCCGCCGTGACCGGATCGGCTTCGTCTACCAGTTCCACCACCTGCTCGGCGAATTCACCGCGCTCGAGAACGTCATGCTCCCGCAGATGATCGCGGGAATCCCCCGCGCCGAAGCAGCCACCCGCGCCCGCGCCCTCCTCGCCGATTTCGGCCTCGCCGCCCGCACCACCCACCTCCCGGGCAAACTCTCCGGCGGCGAACAGCAGCGCGTCGCCATTGCCCGCGCGCTGGCCAACAACCCAAGCCTCATCCTCGCCGACGAACCCACCGGCAATCTCGACGTCGCCACCGCCGCATCCGTGTTCGACGAACTCCTCGCCATCGTCCGCACCCACGGCGCCGCCGCCCTCATCGCCACCCACAACCCCGACCTCGCCGCCCGCATGGACCGAACGGTCACGCTGCGGGAAGGAAGAATTGAAGTGAAATAAGGCTCTTCTTTTTCTGAAGAAAAAGAAGCAAAAAGACTTTCATCCACTTGCACCGCGCCCAACCCGCAAACTCCGCGCAAACGGACAGAAAGTTTTTTGGTTCTTTTTTTCAAAAAAGAACCGCTTCCTTATCCCACCACCCCCCGCACCCAGGCCTGATACAACGGCGCCTCCCCCGCCGAAGCCCGCGCCCCGCCCCGCTCCACCCGCCATTCCCGCGGCGACACCCCGAACGCGCGGCGGAACGCCCGGCTGAAATGCGCCTCATCCGCGAACCCGTGCAGATACGCCAGTTCCGAGACCCGCCGACCCTCCCGCGGATCCGCCAGCAGCGCCTTCACCCGCCCCAGCCGCCGCGCCTGGATATACCCCGCCACCCCGCCCAGCGTCGCGAACAGCCGGTACAGCGCCGAACGCGACATCCCCAGCGCCAGCGCCACGCTGTCCGGCGAAAGCGTCTCGTCCGCCAGCCGCCCCTCGATATGCGTCCGTGCCCGCAACAGCAGCGAGGCATCGATCGCCGAAGCCGCAATCTCCCGCCGCTCGCGCGAAGGGGCGAGGCACGCCGCCGCCAGTTCCACCATCGCCCGCTCCATCCCCGCCGCCTGCCCGGGCGCCAACCCCGGCAGGTTCTGCAGCAGCGCCTCCATGAACGTCGCCAGCACCGAAGCCGCCCCGCCCGCAAGCCGCGCCCCATGCCCCGCCAATGCCCCGCCCGGCACCAGCGCATCCACCGCCTCGCGCGGAAGCATCACCCGCAGGCTTGAACTGTCCGTCACCAGGTTCTCCACCGGCCGCGCCAGGTCGAACAGCCCCACCTCCCCGGGCCGCAGCGTCACCTCCGCCGCGCCCGCCGCTCCCTGCCAACTCCCCTCGCGCATCAGCAACAGCGAATACTGGTCCAGCCCGTCCACCCGCGCCCGCCGCACCGGCCGCGCGAAGTGCAGCATCGGAAACCGCCGATGGCTCACCACCGCCTGTCCCATCCGCCACACGTCGGAGGAGGCGATCAACCCGTCCGGCTCGGCCCGCCCCGGTGCCGCGATCTCGTGCGTCACCCCCACCGCCTCGCGCCACGCCTCGAACTGCCGCCGCCGCGGCAGGTGCGCGGTGTCGAAACGCAGGTGCGGCAAGCGAAGGGGCGTATCGGCGTCCTGGGGCATCGGAGAAAACACGATACAATTCGTCGCGTCATGCAACAATGGAACGCAGGGTCAATTTTCCGGGACGGTCAGGCAAGGACATCCCTCTCGCCCCCGCCTAGCCTCCCGCACTCGGCATCGCGATCCCGAATGCCCCCTCTCCTCGTCCTCCGGCTCCTGGCCGGGTTCCCACCCGCCCGCAACAACCCGACCCTGGAATTGGGCATTGGCCCCTTCTGGCACGTCCCAACCCATCCCATGGATCGAACATGCGCGCCCCAGCCCTGATCGCCTTCCTGGCCCTCGCCATCACCCTCGCCAACCCCGCCCGGGCTGCCCCGACGGCATTCGAATTCGTCATGCCCACCATCCCCCTGCTGGCCGGCCAGCCTTTCAGCTTCGACGTGCGCCGCACTGGCGACTGGGACAGCCACGAACTGGAGATGGCGGCCAGAAGCGACTCCAAGGGCTTCCTCAGCCTGCCCGTCCTGCTCGACAACACCCCCCTGGGGACGGTCGGGCTGGCCTACTTCGACGTCGATGCCTACCGCTGGTACTTCCCCGCCGCCTGGCGCCTCGACGTGCCGGCCCTCGCCGAAGGCACCTACACCCTCAGCACCGCCTATGACGGCGACGACATCAACCCGCCCGTCACGGCGGAAATCGACTTCACGATCGTCCCCTCCGATGTCCGTGTTCCCAAACCCCGTGTCCCCCCCTTGTTCCGCCCGATCGGCATCCTGCCGACCGACGTGGGCCCCACGGGCCAGGCCACCATCACCAACATCCTGACCCTCGAGGCCGAGCTGATCGACATCTCCCTTCTGGTCTTCATCAACCCCCTCACCCGCAAGAGCGAGATCGACAGCACCCGGCTGCCGACCAACACGCTCCTTACCTATTTCGGCGATGCCAACTACGCGCCGTTCAACTACACCTACAACACCCCCGAACCCGTCCCCGCCCCCGCCGCACCGCTGACCCTCGCCCTCTTCGCCCTCGCCGCAATCCGACTCCGCCGCCCCCACCTGCTACACTGGTCCCGACTCGCCAGGACCCCCAGATGCCACACGCCGACTTCGTCCACCTCCGCGTCCACTCCAGCTATTCCCTGAGCGAAGGCGCCATCAAGGCCGACAAGATCGCGGCGCTGGCCGCCGACGCCCGCATGCCCGCCGTCGCCATCGCCGACACCGCCAACCTCTTCGGCGCCATGGAGTTCAGCCAGGCCTGCGCGTCCAAGGGCGTCCAGCCCATCATCGGCTGCCAGATCTCCCTCGCCCGCGAAGACAATCCCCGCTTCGCCCCCGACAAGCTCGTCCTCCTGGCCCAGAACGCCGAGGGCTTCGCCAATCTCCAGCGCCTCTCCTCGGCCGGCTTCCTCGAAACCGACCCCCACCTCCCGCCGCAACTCCCGCTCGCCCGCCTCTGCGGCCTCTCCGCGGGCCTCATCCTCCTCACCGGCGGCTCCTCCGGCCCGCTCTCCCGCCTCCTCGCCGAAGGCCAGCTCCCCGCCGCCCAGCACCTCCTCGCCCAGCTCGCCGAAGCCTTCCCCGACCGCATCGCCATGGAACTCAACCGCCTCGGCCTCCCCCACGAACGCGCCGTCGAACCCGGCCTCATCCGCCTCGCCGACGAAGCCGGCCTCCCCCTCGTCGCCACCAACCACTGCTACTTCGCCAAGCCCGAGATGCACGAGGCCCACGACGCCCTCCTCTGCATCGCCGAAAGCCGCACCCTCGCCGAGCGCGACCGCCGCCGCGTCTCCCCCGAAGCCTGGTTCAAGCCCGCCAAGGTCATGCGCGCCCTCTTCGCCGACCTCCCCGAGGCCTGCGACAACACGCTGGCCATCGCCCAGCGCTGCGCCATCATGGCCGAGCCGCGCAAACCCATGCTCCCCGTCTGCCCCAAGGTCCGCGAAGGCGCCTCCGAGGAGGAAACCCTCCGCCAGATGGCCCGCGAAGGCCTCGCCCGCCGCATGACCCAGATCGGCGCCCCGCCAGACCGCCAGAAAATCTACCAGGACCGCCTGGAATTCGAGCTGGACGTCATCGCCCGCATGGGCTTCCCCGGCTACTTCCTCATCGTCGCCGACTTCATCCAGTGGGCGAAAGGGCAGGGCATCCCCGTCGGCCCCGGCCGCGGCTCCGGCGCCGGCTCCGTTGCCGCCTGGGCGCTCACCATCACGGATCTCGACCCGCTCCAGTTCAACCTCCTCTTCGAGCGCTTCCTGAACCCCGACCGCGTCTCGATGCCCGATTTCGACATCGACTTCTGCCAGGATCGCCGCGACGAAGTCATCGCCTACGTGCGACGGGAATACGGCGCCGACCGCGTCGCCGGCATCATCACCTTCGGCAAGCTCCAGGCCCGCGCCGCCGTCCGCGACACCGGCCGCGTCCTCGGCCTCCCCTACGGCCAGGTCAACAAGGTCGCCGAACTCATCCCCAACAACCCCGCCAAGCCGGTCACCCTGCAACAGGCCATCGACGGCGAACCCAAGCTCCAGCAACTCCGCGTCGAGGACGAATCCATCCGCCGCCTGCTCGAGATCGCCCTCCAGCTCGAAGGCCTCTACCGCCACGCCAGCACCCACGCCGCCGGCATCGTCATCGGCGACCGAACCCTCACCGAAACCGTCCCGATCTACCGCGACCCCAAATCTGACTTCCTCGTCACCCAATACTCGATGAAATACGTCGAGCAGGCCGGCCTGGTGAAGTTCGACTTCCTCGGCCTCACCACCCTCACCATCCTCCAGCGCGCCGTCGCCTTCCTCAAGAAGGAACGCATCCACGTCGACATCGACTCCCTCCCGCTCGACGACGCCAAAACCTACGAAATGCTCTCCCGCGGCGACGCCGGCGGCGTCTTCCAGTTCGAAGGCCAGGGCATGCGCGACGTCCTGCGCCAGATGCGCCCCGACCGCTTCGAAGACCTCATCGCCGCCGTCGCCCTCTACCGCCCCGGCCCCATGGCCAACATCCCCGCCTACTGCCAGCGCAAGCACGGCGAGAAATGGGAAGCCCCCCACCCCGAAATCCACGGCGTCCTCGCCGAGACCTACGGCATCATGGTCTACCAGGAACAGGTGATGCAGATCGCCCAGACCATGGCCGGCTACTCCCTCGGCGGCGCCGACCTCCTCCGCCGCGCCATGGGCAAGAAGGTCCGCGCCGAGATGGACGCCCAGCGCGAAATCTTCGTCACCGGCGCCACCGGCCGAGGCATCCCCGCCCCCAAGGCCGAGGAGGTGTTCGACCTCATGGCCAAGTTCGCCGACTACGGCTTCAACAAATCCCACGCCGCCGCCTACGCCCTCGTCGCCTACCAAACCGCCTGGATGAAGGCCAACCACCCCGAAGCCTTCATCGCCGCCTGCATGTCCCTCGCCGTCTCAAACACCGACCGCCTCGCCGCCCTGCGCCAGGAAGCCGGCCGCATGGGCATCAAGCTTCTCCCCCCCGACATCAACCGCTCCGAAGCCGACTTCACCCTCGAACGCCTCGAGCCAGGCAAATTCGCCATCCGCTACGCCCTCGCCGCCGTGAAAAAGGTCGGCCAGGCCGCCATGGAAACCCTCGCCCGAACCCGCGGCACCACCCCCTTCGAAGACCTCGCCGACTTCGCCGCCCGCATCGACCCCAAGCAACTCAACCGCATGCAGCTCGAAAACCTCGCCCGCGCCGGCGCCTTCGACCGCATCGAGCCCAACCGCGCCCGCGTCTTCTCCGCCAGCGAAACCATCCTCCGCCGCGCCCAGGCCCAGGCCGAGGAAAAAGGCAGCGGCCAGATCACCATGTTCTCCGGCGGCAACCGCCCCGAACCGCTCCGCATCCCCGAAATCCCCGACTGGGAGGATTTCGACCGCCTCGGCTACGAAGCCGAAGCCATCGGCTTCCACCTCACCTCCCACCCGCTCGACGCCTACGCCCAAACCCTCGCCCGCCTGCGCGTCGTCCCCTCCACCCAACTCGAAGCCACCGCCGCCCGCGGCTCCGCCCGCGTCAAGCTCGCCGGCTCCGTCGTCAACATCAAGGAACGCATCACCCGCTCCGGCAGCCGCATGGCCTGGGTCCGCCTGTCAGACTCCGGCGGCAGCTACGAAGTCACCTTCTTCAGCGAAACCCTCGGCCGCTCCCGCGACCTCCTCGTCGCCGGAACCGCCATCGTCGTCACCGCCGACCTCAAGATGGAAGGCGAATCCCTCCGCCTCACCGCCACCGACATCCAGGCGCTCGACGCCGCAGCCGAACGCGCCGGCGGCGGCATGCGCATCTGGCTCCAGCAAACCGAAGCCGTCCCCCACATCCGAACCCTGCTCGCCCGCGAAGGCCAAGGCCGCGGCCGCGTCATCCTCGTCCCCCGCCTCGAAGACGACCAGGACGTCGAAATCACCCTCCCCGGCACCTTCAACGTCACCCCCCGCCTCGCCCAAGCCCTCAAAATCCTCCCAGGCGTGGAACGGGTCGAGGATATGTAGCGAGGGACTCCGCGGACAAGGAAAGCAATGGCCAGGGCTCTGCCCTGGGCCCGCTGGGGCCTGAGGCCCCAGACCCCCATCCCCTCAAGGAGTTGGGTCCAGGGCTCGGTCCGTCGCGCGCAGGTACGCGCCGGAGCAAGTGGGAGCCAATTACGGTTGCAGTATCGGGATCAAAAAGACCCCGATATACAAAATGTTATGGCCACACAGCCATGCCATCCAGCCCCGCCGTCTCCGTCAGCCCGCACATCAGGTTCGCATTCTGCACCGCCTGGCCCGCCGCCCCCTTGCCGAGATTGTCGACCACGCCCATCGCGATGATCAGGTTGCGCTCCGGATCGGCCGCATAGCTGACGAAGGCGAGATTCGAGCCGGTCGCCCATTTGGTCTGCGGCGGCTGGTCGGTCACGCGCACGAACGCCCGCCCGGCATAGAACCGCCGCCCCGCGTCCAGGCACTGGGCGGTGGTGGCGCGGCCGCGGCAATACATCGTGGCCAGCACGCCACGCGTCATCGGCACCAGATGCGGCGTGAACACCAGCCCGGCCGCGCTGCCGCCACTCAGCCGCTCGATCGTCCTGGCCATCTCCGGCATGTGGACGTGCTTGAGCAGCCCGTACGGCACCACGTTCTCGTTGCTCTCGGCGTAGCCGAACCTGCTGTCGGCGCCGCCCCGGCCGGCACCGGAGATGCCTGTCTTGGCGTCGATCACGATGTTGCCGGGCTCGATGAGCTTGTCGGCCAGTAGCGGTGCCAGCGCGGTCAGCGTCGCCGCGGGAAAGCAGCCAGGGTTGGCAACCCGGCTCTGGCCATCGATCTGCGCCGGCCAGACATCGGCCAGGCCATACCTCCAACCATCGACGTAGCGATGGTCGCCGCCGATATCGACGATCTTCACGCGATCGGGCACCCGCGCCAGCGCCTCGGCCGAGGCCCCCGTGGGCAGCGACGCGAACAGCACGTCGAGCTTCGGCAAGGTCGCGGGATCCCACTTCTCGATCACCAACCCGGCCAGCCTGGTCGGCACCCCAGGGAAGCGGTCCTCCAGCCGGCTCCCGGCGCTGCCGTCGCCTGCGGCGTAGATGAGTTCGAACTGCGGGTGGCCCGCGATCAGGCGCAGCGCTTCGCCGCCACCAAAACCGCTGATCCCGACAATGCCGACGCGAATACGCATGGACGTTTCCTGTTGCTGGAGTGAAGACAAAGAAAAACCCCCGAAGCCAAGGGCTGCGGGGGTTCGAAGGAGCGGGCTGATGCCGCCTCGGGGGTGGACCGCTAAGCGGCGGACGTCACCGGGAGGGGGCCTTTCTGCACGCAGCCACGAGAGCCGCCGCCAGGAAGCAGCGACGGCGTCGGTTCGCGGTGCGGAGGCGAAGGTCACCCATGGATCCACCGATAAGGGTCCACCTGAACGCCTGTCAAGCCGGGCGTGCCTCCCATCTTCTTCGACCATTGAGGTCCAGGGGCTCGGCCCCTGGCGGGTCTGGGCGGAGCCCAGCCTTGTTTGCTGCCGCCTCTCAACCGGTTCTGGAAAAATTTCCTTGCACCGCCGCTTGCTGCCCCCTAAACTAACAACAAATGTCAGTTCCTCCACCCCGCACCGAGGCCACCGCCGCCCTGCGCATCGCCATCACGGCGCATGCGCGAGCTGCCGACTCGCGTCCGCTCGCAGCGATCCAGGCCCTCATCCTGGCCCTGCTGACGCGCGTCCTCGGCCTCGACGGCGCCGCCCTGCGCCGGCACCTCGCCGCGCGCCATGTCGCCGCTCCCAGCCCCTGGTTCGTCGGCCCCGCCGACCCTGCCGCCGGCCTCCTCCTCCGCCTCGCCGCCTGCCTGGCGATCACCAATTCGTCGGATCCCGACGCCCCCATTCCGCGCCCGCTGCGCCGCGGCTCGCCCGACATCCTCATCGCCCTGGCCCACATGCCGGCCCCGCGCAACCGCGCCCGCCCGGCCCGCACCCGCCCCCTGCGCCCCCGCCAGGCCCGCGATCCCCCTGCCGCCACCCCGCCCATGTCCCATCCGTCGCCAAAACCCCCCGGTCCGGGGCCGTACACGCACGCCCATATCGCAGCAAAGCCGAATGGCTCAGGCCGCCGCGATCCGCCCATCCTCCATCGCCACGATCCGGTCCGCGATATCCAGGATGCGCGGATCATGCGTCACCATCAGGATCGGCACCCCCCGCTGCCGCGCCAGCTCGGTCAGCAGCCGCACCACATCCTGCCCGCTCTGCCGGTCCAGCGCCGCCGTCGGCTCGTCCGCCAGCACCAGCCCCGGCCCGCCCACCAGCGCCCGCGCCACCGCCACCCGCTGCCGCTGCCCGCCGGACAACTGCCCCGGCAGGCTCTCCGTCTTCTCCCTCAGCCCGACCGCCGCCAGCATCTCCCCCGCCCGCGTCAGCCGCGCCCGCTCCCCCAGCTCGGTGTCCAGTTCCAGCGCCATCGCCACGTTCTGCCGCGCCGTCAGGAACCCCAGCAGGTTGTGCTGCTGGAAGATGAACCCGATCCGCCGCCGCAGCGCCACCCGCCCCGCCTCGCCCGCCCGCGCCAGCTCCTGCCCCAGCACCCGGCACGACCCCGCCTGCATCGCCCGCAACGCCCCGATCAACGTCAGCAACGTCGTCTTGCCGCTGCCCGAGGGCCCCGTCAGCAGAACGATCTCCCCCAGCCCCACCGAAAGCGCCACGTCGCGCAGCACCGGCCGGTCGCCCTTGTCATAGGTATAGAAGACGCCCGAAAGTTCGACCGGCGTCATCAGAACATGTCCGCCGGGTCCGCCTCGCCCAGCTTGCGCATCGCCAGCAACCCCGCCACCGCGCACATCGCGAAGATCATCCCGAACACCGCCACCGCCCGGTCCGCCGCCATCCCCAGCGGCAACAGCGTCGCCTTCGCCACCACCCCATACAACGCCGTCGACCCCAGGAACCCCGGCACGAACCCCAGCACCGCCAGCATCAGCGCCGCCCCCATCACCACCAGCCGCAGATAATGGTTGGAATACCCGATCGCCTTCAGCGTCGCGTACTCGCGCAGATGCGTGGCGATGTCGCTGAAAAGGATCTGGTAGACGATCACCATCCCCACCACGAGCCCCATCAGGCTGCCGAAGCTGAAGATGAACCCGATCGGCGTCCCGTTCTCCCAATAGGCCCGCTCCCAGGCAATCAGCTCCGCCCCGGTCAGCACCACCACGTCGGGCGGCAGGATCGCCGCCAGCCGCGCCTTCACCGCCTGTGCGTCGGCCCCCGGCGTCAGCCGGATCGCGACAAGATCGGTCCGGTTCGCCTGCCGCTCCTTCACGATCCGCCGGAAATTCGTCTCCGTCATCACCGCGTTGCCATCCGCGCCGAAGCTGGTCCCCAGCGAAACCAGCCCCGCGATCAGTACCGCCCGCCCGCCCACCTCCACCTCGAACGGCCCCTCCCGCTCGACCCTCCCTGCGATATCGCCGAACTCCGGCCGCGAGCGCCGATCGAACCCGATCGTGTCGATCCGCTTCAGCGCCGGCACCAGCGGCGCCAGCCCAGCGAAATCCACCGCCCCCGCCTCCGGGTCGAAGCCGATCAGCTGGATGGTGCGTTGCTTGCCGGTATCGGGGTTCCGGAACTTCGTCTGCGCCAGGTAGATCGGCACCGCCAGCGCCACCTCCGGGTCCGCCAGCGTCTGGCTCGCCCGCACCCTCGCGATCGGCTCCGGCCGGAACATCACCAGCGTCTGCGGGTTGACCAGGAACAACTCGCCCTGCAACGCCCGCGGCAGGTTGGAAGCGCTCTCGAACAACGCGGCCCGAAACCCGAGCTGCATGAACACCAGCACGCAGGCGAACATCACGCCCGCAATCGCCGAAACCAGCCGCGCCCGGCTGCTCACCAGCTGCCGCCACGCCAGCCGACCCGCCAGCAGCGCCATCATGGCGGAATCGCCACCTGCACCTGCATGTTGACCCGCCGCATCAGCGCCTGCCGCCCCTCCTCCGACAGAGTCAGCCGCACCTCCACCGTCCGCGCATCCGTCGCCGCCACCGGATCGGTGCCCGCCTGCGTCGTCCGCCGCACCTGCCAGCCGATCTCGCGCACCGTCGCGCCGTAACGCGTCGCCACCCCCGGCACGATCACCTCCGCCGCCGCTCCGATCCGCAGCCGCGTCACATCGGTTTCATAGACATCCGCCACCACATCCAGCCGATCGAGATCAGCCAGATCGAGCAGCCCGTCATTGCCGAGCTGGTCGCCCGGCCGCGCATGGATCTTCAGCACCGTCCCGGCAATCGGCGCCGTCACCCGCGCCAGCGCCGCATCCGCCCGCGCCTTCGCCGCCGCCGCCACGGCACTGGTCACCCGCGCCTCGGCAATCGCGAGGTCCTCGGCCCGCGGCGCCGACAGCGTCGCCAGCACCGCCTCCGCCTCCCGCCGCGCCGCCGCGGCGCGATCGGCGGCGAAGCGGGCGCGTTCCGCTCCGGCCCGCGTGCCAGCCCCACCGGGCACCAGCGTCTCCTGCCGCCCGGCCTCGCGCAGCGCATTGGCCTCGTCGGCGCGCAGCGCATCGATCCGCGCCTGCTGCGCCGCCACCTCGCTCTCGCGCCCGCCGGCGGCGACGCGGGAGCGGTTGGCCCGCGCCTCGGACAGCGCCGCCTCAGCCTGCGCCAGCGTGGCATCCTTCTGCGGCGCATCGGCAAAGGTCGCGAGTATCTGCCCCGCCGCCACCCGCTCGCCTTCGGCCACCAGCAGCGTGTCGATCCGCGTGACCGCCATGCCGCCGGGATGGGACAGCCTGCGCACCCGCGAGGCCGGCTCGATGCGCCCCAGCGCCCCGACGCCCATCTGTGTTGCCGGTGCTGGCGGCGGTGCGGGCGGGGCAGGGCGCGACTGGCTCCACCAGGCGATGCCAGCGACGAGAAGGACCACGGGCAGCCACGCCAGGGCGCGGCGGCCGGTCAGGCGGCGCGGCGCGCCGGTGTCAGCCTGCTTGAGGGTCGATACGGTCATTCCCCGGCATGTGGCCGGTTCCGCCCGCGGGTCAATCCCCCGCGGCGACGCGGCCGGCGCGGCGCCGGCGCAGCAGCGCGAGGCCGGCAACCCCAGTGGCCAGGAGCGCCATGCTGGCTGGCTCCGGCACGTTCAGGGCTGGCCCACCCGGCGGCACGATGGTGTTGATCACCTGGGTGTTGCCGGTGAACGGCTTGAAGTGCAGTTCGCCGTCGCCCACGAAGTTCTGCGCGAACAAGCCGCCGTCGATCGGGTTGTTGATGGTGACCGTGGCCAGGGGAGCCAGCACGGTGCCCTGGATGCCGGTGGCGCCGAGCGACACCGAGGTGGCGTTCTCGAAATTCCAGATGACCTTGCTGCGCCAGTTCTGCCCGTTCATCCAGTTGGGCTGCGCGTTGTAGTTGCCGCTGACGTTGATGATCACGGTGCTGGCGCCGTTGGGGTTCACCGCGATGCCGGTGTAGGAGCCGAGCAGCGCGGCGGTGATGTCGATCACGCCCACGTTGGCGACGCCGTTCACCGTGGCCGGCACCGCGGTCAGCACCGCGTTGTTGCTGTTGGCGACGGGCAGCGTGTTGGCCGGCGTGGTCGGGGCCAGCGCCGCGAAGCCGGAGGACAGGGCGGTGATCTGGTTCCACATCTCGGCCTTGGTGGCCGGGAAGGTCGCGTTGTAGGTGGTGCTCGCCGCACCCGAGAAATTGCTCCCGACATTCGCGGTGCCGATCTTCACCGTGAGCCCGTTGGCGTTGTGCGACGAGGTGCCGGCGCTGCCGAACACGTTCACCGAGCCGAAGCCCTGCAGCGAGACGCCGAGCGGCACGCCGAAGTTCTGGAAGATGCCGCTGCCCGAGAGGTTCCCGCCGACCACGACCGGCCCTTCGACATCGTGCAGGGTATGGAAGTTGCCGTTCACGAAGGCATTGAAGCCCGTCAGGATGTCGCTTGCGGTCGGTGCCGCGCGGGCGGGAACGGTTGCGGCGGCAAGGGTGAGCGCGAAGCCCAAGACGGATGGCAGCAGGAAACGCATGCGATCGGATGCCTTGATTGCTGAACAGAGGTATTCGATGCCAATGCCGTGCATCGTATGTCGATACGTAACAGACCCGCCGGACCCGGTGCGAGTCACTTATTGTCGAGAAATAGTTACAATGCGTTAAGTGCGCCCCGTGCAGGCCGGACTTGCCATGGCGGCGCCGATCGGCCATATGGCGCGGGCCGGCGGAGGGCCGTCGGTAATTCACACGCGGGGCACCTTTCCATCCTCCAATACGGAGGCGGGATTCCGGTGCCGCTTGGCAATGCCCCGCGGAGGATCAACCGGATACTGGAAAGGAGCACGCCGATGGCGATGCCCGAATTCACCCTGCGCCAGCTGCTCGAGGCCGGCGTTCATTTCGGCCACCACACCCGCCGCTGGAACCCCGCGATGGGGCCCTACATCTTCGGCATCCGCAACCAGGTTCACATCCTCGACCTGCAGCAGACCGTGCCGATGCTCGACCGTGCGCTGCGCGCGCTGCGCGACGTGACGGCGGCCGGTGGCCGCGTGCTGTTCGTCGGCACCAAGCGCGCCGCGGCCGAGCATGTGGCCGATGCCGCCAACCGCTGCGGCCAGTATTACGTGAACCACCGCTGGCTCGGCGGCATGCTGACCAACTGGAAGACCATCACCGGCAGCATCAAGCGCCTGCGCCAGATGGAGGAGCAGCTTGGTGGCGGCATCGAGGGGCTGACCAAGAAGGAAGTCCTGGACATGACGCGCGAGCGCGAGAAGCTCGAGCGGTCGCTGGGCGGGATCAAGGAGATGGGCGGCCTGCCCGACATCCTGTTCATCATCGACACCAACAAGGAGAAGCTGGCGGTCGAGGAAGCCAACAAGCTCGGCATTCCGGTGATCGCGGTGCTCGACAGCAACTCCGACCCCAAGGGCGTGACCTACCCGATCCCCGGCAACGACGACGCGATCCGCGCCATCACCCTGTATTGCGACCTGGCCTCGGGCGCCGTGCTGGACGGCATCAGCGCCGAGATGATGGCCTCGGGCCGCGATATCGGGGCTGCCGAGGACCTGCCGATCGAGGCGATGCCGGACGCCGAGCCGGCCGCCGCCGAGCAGCCTGCCGCCGACTGACCGCCGCGACGGACGAACCGGGCCGGCGGCATCCCCGCCGGCCCGCCTTCCCGGGGGGCACGCCCCTTGAGGGGACAAATGTCATACAGTTGCGCTTGATCGCCCCGCGCCGGCATGGCGCCTGTGGCCGTCGCGCACAATTCGAGGAGAGCCGACCATGGCCGAGATCACCGCAGCGCTTGTGAAGGATCTGCGCGAGCGCACCGGCGCCGGCATGATGGACTGCAAGAAGGCGCTGGTCGAGAACGGCGGCGACATGGAAGCCGCGATCGACTGGCTGCGCAAGAAGGGCCTGTCGGCTGCGGCCAAGAAGTCCGGCCGCGTCGCTGCCGAGGGGCTGGTGGGTGTGATCTCGTCGGCCAATCGCGGCGCGATGGTCGAGGTGAACGCCGAGACCGACTTCGTGGCGCGCAACGAGACCTTCCAGGGCTTCGTGGCCGAGGTGGCCAAGGTGGCGCTGGCGGTCGGCGAGGACCTCGAGGCGATCAAGGCGGCGCCCTTCCCCGGCACCGGGCGCACGGTGGGCGAGGAGCTCACCCACATGGTCGCCACGATCGGCGAGAACATGGCCATCCGCCGCGCGAAGGTGTTCGCGGTCGGGCAGGGCGCGGTTGCCACCTATGTGCATTCCGCGGTGAAGCCGGGCCTGGGCAAGATCGGCGTGCTCGCCGCGCTCGAGGGCGCGGGCGAGGTGGCCGTGCTGGAGCAGCTGGGCCGCCAGGTCGGCATGCATGTCGCCGCGACCCGCCCCGAGGCGCTGGACACCAATGCCGTCGACCCGGCCGCGCTGGAGCGGGAGAAGGCGGTGCTGACCGAGCAGGCGCGCGCCTCCGGCAAGCCCGACGCGATCATCGAGAAGATGGTCGAGGGCCGCATCCGCAAGTACTACGAGGAAGTGGTGCTGCTGGAGCAGGTGTGGGTGCATGACGGCGAGAGCCGGGTGAAGGCGGTGGTCAAGAAGGCCGGCGCCGAGCTGAAGGGCTTCGCGCGCTTCCAGCTGGGCGAGGGCATCGAGAAGGCCGCGGGCGACTTCGCCGCCGAAGTCAAGGCCGCCGCCGGCGTGGGCTGACCGGCCCCGGACGTGATCCCCTGGCGGCCGCGCCGGCCTTGTTGCCGTCGCCCGCCGGGCCTACCCTGACGCTTGCCTGAACACGCCGCCGAGTCGGTCCCTGGACCACGGCGGCGTCTTCACGCGCACGTGCCGCCCCGTTCGCCACACCACAGGATGAAGATGAGCCAGCCCCTCACCTACAAGCGCGTGCTGCTCAAGGTGTCCGGCGAGGCGCTGATGGGAAATCGCGAGTTCGGGCTGGACAACGACACGGTCGCGGCGATCGCGGCGGATATCGGCGACGTGGTGGCGCTGGGTGCGGAGGTGTGCCTGGTGATCGGCGGCGGCAACATCTTCCGCGGCATTTCGGGTGCGGCGCAGGGGATGGATGCGGCGCAGGCGCACTACATGGGCATGCTGGCGACCGTGATGAACGCGCTGGCGATGCAGGCCGCACTGGAGAAGATCGGCGTGGCGACGCGGGTGCAATCCGCCATCCCGATGGCCTCGGTGTGCGAGCCGTATATCCGCAGGCGGGCGATGCGGCACATGGAGAAGGGCAGGGTGGTGATTTTCGCCGCCGGCACCGGCAATCCGTTCTTCACCACCGACACCGGGGCGGCGCTGCGGGCGGTCGAGATGGGGTGCAACGCGCTGCTGAAGGGCACGCAGGTGGACGGGGTGTATTCGGCCGATCCGCGCAAGGTGAGCGGGGCGGTGCGCTACGAGCAGCTGACCTACCACGACGTGCTGGCGCAGGACCTGAAGTTCATGGATGCCGCCGCGGTCAGCCTGGCGCGGGAGAACGGCGTTCCGATCGTCATCTTCAACATCCGCGCGCCGGGCGCCTTTGCCGCGGTGATGCGCGGCGAGGGGCGGTTCACGACGATCGTCGCGCCGCGCTGATTGCGCGGTTGCGCCCACTGGTGCATGTGCGGGAAGCGGTGATACAGCAGGGCGTTGATTTCGGATTGATGTGACGGGCTCACGGGCCTTCTGGCCCGAGGGGCCGCGAGGAGGATGGTGTGGCGGAACTGAACGACCTGAAGCAGGACCTCACCCGCCGCATGGACGGGGCGCTCGAGACGCTGCGCCGCGATTTCGGCGGCCTGCGCACCGGCCGCGCCAGTCCCGCCCTGCTGGAGCCGATCCGCGTGGAGGCCTATGGCAGCGAGGTGCCGCTGCCGCAGGTGGGCACCATCGCGGTGCCGGAGGCGCGGATGCTGACGGTGCAGGTGTGGGACCGCACGCTGGTGAACAACGTGGTCAAGGCGATCCGCGATTCCGGCCTCGGGCTCAACCCGGCCAATGACGGGCAGCTGGTGCGCGTGCCCATCCCGGTGCTGACGGGCGAGCGCCGCGCCGAGCTGTCCAAGGCGGCGCACCGGTATGCCGAGGGTGCCAAGGTGGCGGTGCGCGGCGTGCGGCGCGACGGCATGGAGCAGATCAAGGCGCTGGAGAAGAAGGCGACGATCAGCAAGGACGACGAGAAGCGCTGGTCCGACGAGGTGCAGAAGCTGACCGACCAGTACGTCAAGCGGATTGACGACTCGTTGGCGGAGAAGGACCGCGAGATCAAGCAGGTCTGAGGCGGCCAATGTCCCTGCGCACGCCCCTGACGGTCGGGCTGGTCGATGCCGCGTCCCCCGCGCCGCAGGAGGCGACGGCGCTCGTGCCGTCCCACGTGGCGATCATCATGGACGGCAACGGGCGCTGGGCGGCGCGGCGCGCCCTGCCTCGGGTGGCCGGCCATCGCGCGGGGGTGGAGGCGGTGCGGCGGACCATCCGCGCCTGCATGGAATCGGGCGTGGCGTGGCTGACGCTCTATGCCTTCAGCAGCGAGAACTGGCGCCGTCCGGCCGAGGAGGTGACCGACCTGACCGGGCTGCTGCGGCATTTCCTCCGCAACGAGGTGGCGGAGCTCGATTCGCACGGCGTGCGCCTGCGCATCATCGGCGACCGCACCCGCTTCGACCGCGACATCCAGACCGAGCTGGCCGCCGCCGAGGCGCGCACCGCGGGCAATGCACGGCTGAACCTGGTGGTGGCGCTGTCGTATGGCGGGCGGGCGGAGATCCTGGCGGCCGCGCGCGCCGCGGCGGAGGCGGCGCGGGCCGGCACGCTCGATCCGCAATCGCTGGACGAGGCGGGCTTTGCCGCCCTGCTGTCGACCGCCGGTATCCCTGATCCCGACCTGATCATCCGCACTTCCGGCGAGCAGCGGCTGTCGAACTTCCTGCTGTGGCAATCCGCCTATGCGGAGCTGGTGTTCCTCGACGTGCTGTGGCCGGACTTCGCCGCCGCGCATTTCGGCGAGGCGCTGGCCGAGTTCAACCGCAGGGAGCGGCGGTTTGGCGCGCGTCCCGGCTGAGATGGCCCCCCCGGCCGCGCCGTCGCCGGGCTCGCGCTGGTCGGACCTGCGCACGCGCTTCCTCTCGGCCGTCGTGCTGCTGCCGGTGGCGCTGGCCTGCCTGTTCATCGGCGGCTGGCCCTGGTTGCTGCTGGTGCTGGCCGCCACCGCCTCGCTGCTGTGGGAGTGGTGGCGGATGTGGCAGATGCGGCCGGGGCGCTGGCCGGTGCCGACGCTGCTGGGCGGATGGCTCTACATGATGGTGGGCGCGGCCTCGCTGCACTGGTTGCGCAGCGACGACGCGGTCGGGCTGATCGACGTGCTGTTCCTGCTGGTGGTGGTCTGGTCCAGCGACATCGGCGCCTATGTCGCCGGGCGGTTGATCGGCGGGCCGAAGCTGGCGCCGGCGATCTCGCCGGGCAAGACCTGGTCGGGCGCGATCGGCGGACTGCTGTGCGCGATGGCGATCGGGCTGGTGGTGACGCGGTTCGCGGCACCGGGGCCGGTGCTGCATGCGCTGCTTGTCGCGGCCGGACTGTCGGTGGCCTCGCAGCTTGGGGACCTTTTGGAAAGCGCGTGCAAGCGGCATTTCGGGGTGAAGGATTCGAGCCACCTGATCCCCGGCCATGGCGGCGTGTTCGACCGGCTGGACGGCGTGCTGGCGGCGGCTCCAGTTGCCGTGCTGTTGGCCCTGGCGCTCGGCCCGGGCGTGGAATTGTGGCGATGAGCGGGGTGCGCAGCGTCACCATCCTGGGCAGCACCGGCAGCGTGGGCACGCAGACGGTCGATTTGCTGGCAGCCTCGCCCGGGCGCTATCGCGTGCGCGCGCTGGCCGCCGGGCGCAATGCCGCCCTGCTGGCGGCGCAGGCGCGGCAGTTGGGGGCGGAGGTCGCGGTGATCGCCGATCCCGATGGCTATGCCGCGTTGCGCGCCGCGCTGGCCGGGACCGGCATCCGCGCCGAATGTGGCGCCGCGGCGGTGGCCGAGGCGGCTGCGCTTGGGGCGGACTGGACCATGGCGGCCATCACCGGCGCGGCGGGGCTGCCCTCCACCCTGGCGGCGATCAGCCGCGGCGGCGTGGTGGCGCTGGCCAACAAGGAGGCACTGGTCTGCGCCGGCGAGGTAATGCTGGCGGCGGTGCGGGCGCATGGCGCGACGCTGTTGCCGGTCGATTCCGAGCACAACGCGATCTTCCAGTCGATGGCCGATGGCAACCGCGGCGGCATCGAGAAGATCGTGCTGACCGCCTCCGGCGGGCCGTTCCGCACCGCCACGCGCGAGGAGATGGCCCGTGCGACGCCCGAGGCGGCACTGCGCCATCCGGTCTGGTCGATGGGTGCGAAGATCACCATCGACAGTGCCACGATGATGAACAAGGCGCTGGAGGTGATCGAGGCGGCGCGGCTGTTCGACCTGCCGAGCGAGCGCATCGAGGTGTTGATCCACCCGCAATCGGTCATCCACGGCCTGGTCCACTACGGCGACGGCAGCGTGCTGGCGCAGCTCGGCAGCCCGGACATGCGGGTGCCGATCGCCCATACGCTGGCCTGGCCCGGGCGGATCGCGACGCACGCCCCGCGGCTGGACCTCGCTGCCGTGGCGCGGCTGGAGTTCGCCGCCCCCGATCCGGTGCGCTTTCCGGCCCTGCGCCTGGCGCGCGAGGCGCTGGCCGCCGGCGGCGGGGCGTCGGCGATCATGAGTGCCGCCAACGAGGTGGCGGTGGAGGCGTTCCTGGCGCGGCGCATCGGCTTCCTGGACATCGCCGCGGTCGTCGAGGCGGTGATGCAGGCGCTTGGCGCGCCGCCGGCCGACACGCTGGAGGCGGTGCTGGCGCTGGACGCCGACGCCCGCCGCGCCGCCGCGGAGGAGGTCGGCAAGGCCGCCGCCGGTGCCCGCCCCGCTGCCTGACCCGCGCCCCGCCATCCCGTCGTTGCGAAGAATTCAGTAGGCAACCGCCGGCGCCTGCGGCACATGCCGCACACCGACCTGCCCGGCCCATCCTGGAGCTGCCGTGTTCGACCTCCTGCCATCGCCGATCGACTCCATCCTCGCCTTCATCGTGGTGCTGGGGGTGCTCATCTTCATCCACGAGCTGGGCCACTACCTGGCCGCGCGCTGGTGCGGCGTGCATGTGGAGGTGTTCTCCATCGGCTTCGGCCGCGCCATCGCCAGCTGGACCGACAGCAAGGGCACGGTGTGGAAGCTCGCCTGGCTGCCGCTGGGCGGCTACGTGAAGCTGCACGGCCAGGAACGGCCGGAGGATGTGTCGTCGGACGTCAAGGCATTGTGGATCGAGGGGCGGACGTTCCACGAGAAGGAGGTCGCGGCGCGCGCCTTCGTGGTGGCCGCCGGGCCGCTGGCCAATTTCCTGCTCGCCGCCGTGCTGTTCGCCGGGCTGTATGCCACGCTCGGCCGGCCGGTGGTGTCCGAGCGCACCGACCCGCCGGCGCAGATCGGCGAGGTGGTGGCCAATTCCGCCGCCGCCCGCGCCGGGCTGCAGGTGGGCGACCGCATCCTGGCGATCGACGGCACGCCGATCAGCCGCTTCAGCGAGCTGCAGAGCACCGTCGCCGCCGCTCCCGGCCGCACCCTGGCGCTGCGCGTCGAGCGTGGCGGGGCGCAGCTGGCGCTGTCGGCGACGATTGACACGCGGCCGGGCGGCGGCGCGCCGGTTGGCATGCTGGGCATCCGCAGTGCCGCGATGCCGCAGGTGTTCGAACCGGTTGGCATCGGCACCGCCGCGGTCGAGGGCGTCGTCAAGACCTGGGACGTGACCGCGCAGACCCTGGGTGGGCTGTGGCAGATGATCACCGCCCAGCGCGGCACGGAGGAGCTGGGCGGGCCGCTGCGCATTGCCCAGATGTCCGGGCAGGTGGCGCAGCTGGGGATTGCCAGCCTGGTGTCGTTCATCGCGGTGCTGTCGGTGAACCTGGCGCTGATCAACCTGTTCCCCATCCCGGTGCTGGATGGCGGCCACCTGCTGTTCTACCTCGCCGAGGCGATCCGCGGCCGCCCGCTGCCGCCGCGCGCCCAGGAATACGGCATGCGCATCGGCCTTACCCTGATCCTGACGCTGTTCGTATTCGCCACGTGGAACGACCTCGGCCATCTCGGCCTGTTCCGCTGGGTGGCCGGCCTGTTCGGATGACGCATCGGCCGGCGGCGCCGGCGCGATTGACGGGCATCGGGCGGGCCGGGTAGCGGACTCCGGGCCGGGCCTGTATACCGGTTCGCGGCCCTGGGTAGGCTGCCCCGGCTGGTGGGGCGGCGCCGCATGGGAGGAATCCTGCTTTGGTCGTCATGCGCCTCGCCCTCATCCTGTCGGCAATCCTCCTGCCGCTGGCTGCATCTTTTCCCTCCGACGCGCAGCAGGTGCGGCGCGGCGCGCGGCCCGAGGCGGCCGGCGTTCCCGGCGGCGCCATCGCCTCGATTCGCGTGGTGGGCAACCAGCGCATCGAGGAAGGCACGATCCGCTCCTACATGCTGGTCCAGCCCGGCGACCCGTTCGACCCCGAGCGGCTGGACCGCAGCCTCAAGGCGCTGTTCGCCACCGGCCTGTTCTCCGACGTGACGCTGCGGCGCGAGGGGTCCACCGTGGTCGTGACGGTGGCGGAGAACCCGATCGTCAACCGCATCGCCTTCGAGGGCAACCGCAAGGTCACTGACGACCAGCTTCGCCCGGAGCTGCAGCTGCGCCCGCGCGCCGTGTTCACCCCGGCGCTGGCCGCCTCCGACCGGCAGCGGATGCTGGACATCTACGGCCGCCGCGGCCGCTTCGCCGCGCGCGTGGAGCCCAAGATCATCCCGCTCGACCAGAACCGCGTCGACGTGGTGTTCGAGATCGCCGAGGGCGACAACACGCTGGTGAGCCGCATCGCCTTCGTCGGCAACAAGGCGTTCAGCGAGAGCCGGCTGAAGGAGGTGGTGGGGTCGCGCGAGCAGGCTTGGTACCGCTTCCTTTCCACCAGCGACACCTACGACCCCGATCGCCTGAACTTCGACCGCGAGCTGCTGCGCCGCTACTACCTGCGCCAGGGCTATGCCGACGTCGAGGTGCTGGCCGCCAGCGCCGAACTGGCGCCGGACCGCTCCTCGTTCTTCATCACCTTCACGATCAACGAGGGCGAGCGGTACAAGGTCAGCGACGCCTCGGTGAACGTCACCCTGAAGGACGTCGATGCCGAGGCGCTGCAGCGCAAGCTGCGGCTGTCGGCCGGCGACTGGTATGACGGCGACGCGGTGGAGCGCGACACGCAGCAGCTCAGCACCGAGGTGCAGAACAAGGGCTATGCCTTCGTCGACGTGAAGCCGCGCGTGCGCCGCGACGCCGAGGCCAAGACGATCGAGATCATCTACGACGTCGGCGAGGGGCCGCGCGTCTATGTCGAGCGGATCGACATCATCGGCAACGTGCGGACCAAGGACAAGGTGGTGCGCCGCGAGTTCCGCCTGGCGGAGGGCGATGCGTTCAGCGCCTCGCTGCTGCGCCGGTCGCGCCAGCGCGTCGCCGACCTCGACTTCTTCAACAATGTGGCGGTCAACTCCAGCGCCGGCTCCGCGCCGGACCGCTCGGTGGTGACGGCGAGCGTGGAGGAGCGCGCGACTGGCGAGCTCACCCTCGGCGGCGGCTTCTCCACCGATATCGGCCCGCTGGTCACCGCCGGGCTGCGCGAGCGCAATCTCGTCGGCACCGGCATCGACGCCGGCATCAACGGCATCCTGGCCACCAAGCAGAGCCAGGTGACCTTCTCGCTGACCGATCCCTATTTCCTGGACCGCAACCTGGTCGCGGGCTTCGACATCTTCCACATCGAGAACAACCTGCAGGAGGTGGCGCAGTACGACGAGCGCCGCACCGGCCTGAGCCTGCGCCTGGGCTACGAGTTCAGCGAGCACCTGCGCCAGGTCTGGACCTACTCGATCATCCAGCGCTCGGTGTTCGATGTCGGCGCGCTGGCCAGCATCTACGTGAAGGATGCCCAGGGGTCGTCGCTGCTGTCGCAGGTCGGCCAGACGCTGACGGTGGACTACCGCGACAGCCGGCTAGATCCGCGCGAGGGCTTCATCGTGCGCGTCGGCACGGATTTCGCCGGCCTGGGCGGCAATGCCCGCTTCATTCGCGCCAAGTTCGACTCCAACTACTACATCCCGCTGGAGCGGCTGACCGGCGATCCGGACTGGACCATCGCGCTGTCGGCCGGCGCGGGCTACCTGTTCACGCTGGGCGCGCGCGAGAAGATCATCGACCGCTTCTTCCTTGGCGGCGACAATTTGCGCGGCTTCGCGGTTGGCGGCGCCGGACCGCACGCCGTGGTGCAGGGCAGCAACAGCATCGGCGGCCGCTTCGTCTGGACGCAGAGCACCGAGTTGCGCTTCCCGCTGCCGGTGTCCCAGGACCTGGGCCTGCGCGGGCGCGTGTTCGTCGATGTCGGCTCGCTCAGCGGGGTCAGCTCGCTCAGCCAGAATGGCGTGCCGGTCCAGATCTTCGACGATGCGGCGCCGCGCGTGGCCACCGGCGTCGGCGTATCGTGGAAGACACCGTTCGGCCTGATCAACCTCGACCTCGCCTACCCGGTCGTAAAGAAGAAATTCGACCAGACGCAGTTCTTCCGCTTCGGCTTCGGCACAAGGTTCTAGCTTCCATGGTTCGCATCCCGACCTTCCCGGCGCTGCTCGGCGGCCTTCTTGTCGCGACCCTGCTCGGCGGCTCCGCGCTGGCGCAGTCGCAGGATTTCTTCATCCCTGGCCAGCAGCGCGCCACCCCGCCCGCGCAGGGGACCCGCCCGCCTGCCCGCCCCCCGGCCACCGCCCAGCAGCCGCAGCGCGCACCCGAGCCGCAGCAGGAGCTCGACGAAAGCGCCCTCGGCGAGGTTCCGCTGCCGCCGGTGCCCGACCTGCCGGCGCTGCCCAAGGGCGAGGCCCCGCCTGCCGCGGCGATCGGCGTGATCGGCCTGCCGGAGGTGATGCGCGCCTCGCTCGCCGCGCAGTATGCCGACCGGATCATCGGCGAGCGCCGCGAGAAGCTGAACGAGGATGCGCAGAAGGAACAGATGGTCTGGCGCGACCTGCAGCAGGCGCTTGCCCGTGATCGCGCGCGCTTGACGCCCGACCAGATCCGGGCGCGCGAGCGCGAGCTGCAGGAGCGCATCACCGCCGCCCAGCGCAGCTTCCGCGACCGCAACCGCATCATCCAGGAAGCGGCCCAGTTCGCCATCAACCAGGTGCAGTCGTCGCTGATCGCGGTGATCCGCCAGGTGGCCGACAGCCGCGGCATGAACCTGGTGCTGCATCGCAGCCAGGTTGCGCTGAACGTCAACGAGTTCGACATCAGCGAGAAGGTGGCCGAGGAGCTGAACCGCATCCTGCCGAAGGTCGAGGTGCCGCCGGACGGCGTGTCGCCCGCCGTGCCGCCCACGCCGCCAGCCGCCGCCCTGCCGCCGCCGCCGGCCATTCCCGCGCCCGCCCCTGCCGCGGCCCCTGCGCCGGCCAGGCGCTGACGGCGGCGCCGACCCGATGTCCGGTGCCGCCCAACCGGCCGCCACCCAGCCAGGGGATCCCCGCTTCTTCGCCCGCTCCGGCCCGCACACCCTCGCGGCCGTGCTCGCCGCGGCGGGGAGCGGGGCCGAGGCCGAGGGCGGTCATCCCGGGCAGCTGTTGCACGGCATCGCGCCGCTGCAATCCGCGACGCCCGACACGCTCAGCTTCCTCGACAATCGCCGCTATCTCCCGGCGCTGAAGGCGACCCGCGCCGGTGCGGTGCTGGTCCAGCCGGCCATGGCGGCCCATGTGCCGGCCGGTACCGTCGCCATTCGCACCGCGCAGCCCTATCTTGCCTGGGCGCATGTCGCTTCGTTGTTCCATCCCACGCCGCCGGCGCGCCCGGGCATCCACCCGGCCGCCGTGGTCGATCCCACCGCCCGTGTCGATCCCACCGCCGAGATCGGCCCGCTGGCCGTGGTCGAAGCCGGCGCCGAGATCGGCCCGCGCTGCCGCATCGGGCCGCTCGCCGTGGTGGGCGCGGGGGTGGTGCTCGGCCCGGACTGCCGGATCGGCACCGGCGCGAGCATCAGCCATGCCCTGGTCGGGGCCCGCGTCTATCTCTATCCCGGCAGCCGCGTGGGCCAGGAGGGCTTCGGCTTCGCCCCTGGACCCGCCGGATTCACCACGGTGCCGCAGCTGGGCCGCGTGCTGATCGGCGACGACGTGGAGGTGGGCGCCAACAGCACCATCGACCGCGGCTCCAGCCAGGACACGGTGATCGGCACCGGGTCGCGCATCGACAACCTGGTGCAGATCGGCCACAACGTGCGCCTTGGGCGCTGTTGCGTCATCGTCGCGCAGTCGGGTATCTCGGGATCGACCGTCCTGGGCGACTTTGTCCAGCTTGGCGGCCAGGCGGGGCTCACCGGCCATCTGACGATCGGCGACGGGGCGCGAGTCGGCGCCCAGGCGGGCGTGATGGACGACGTGGCGGCCAAGGCGGACGTGGTGGGCGCACCGGCGGTGCCGTCTCGCCAGTTCTTCCGCGACTATGCCACCCTGCGACGCATGGTGGCCCGCGAGCAGGCCGCCCGCGCCGATGCGACACGGAACATTGGCAATGCCGGCACCCCGGCGCCAACGGACAAGGATCGAGGCTGACGGGTATGGACAGCACGGGTATGAACAGCACGGGCCCGCAGGAAGCAGCCCAGGGCGACTCCGTCGCCGTCATCGACATCGCGCGGATCATGCATGCGATCCCGCACCGCTACCCGTTCCTGCTGATCGACCGCGTGGTCGACCTGGTGCGCAACCAGTCTGCCACCGGCGTCAAGAATGTCTCGGTCAACGAGAACTTCTTCCAGGGCCATTTTCCCGGCCACCCCGTGATGCCCGGCGTGCTGATCATCGAGAGCATGGCCCAGACGGCGGCCGTGCTGGTGGTCGAGACGCTCGGACCCGAGGCCGCCGGCAAGGTGGTCTATTTCATGTCGATCGAAGGGGCCAAGTTCCGCCGCCCGGTTGTGCCGGGCGACCAGTTGCGCATCCACATCGTCAAGGAGCGCAGCCGCGGCAATGTCTGGAAGTTCAGCGCGGTGGCCAAGGTCGACGGGATCGCGGTGGCCGAGGCGACCTATGCCGCCATGATCATGGACCGCGTCGCGGAGGGCTGAGCCCGGTCCGGCGCGCCATCATTCCGCCATCTTTCCGCCAAGATTTTTTCGCGGGAACAGGGACTTATCGGGCGATCCCGAGAAATATGCGGCAACAATGATTGTTTGGCCGCCGCGTGGCCCCGGGCCTAGTGTGCTCGGGTCAGTGTGCAGTGCACCAACCGTGTGCGGTGCGCGCCACACCGAGCGACCGCGAAAGATCCCAGCCGATGGACGCATTCCCTGCCCACGCCGCCATTGCCGAGCACCCCCCCGTGGCGGGCCTCGGCGTGCGGATTCACAAGCTTGCGGTGGTCGATCCGGCTGCCCGGCTGGGCATGAATGTCGAGATCGGCCCGTTCTGTACCGTCGGCCCCGATGTCGAGATCGAGGACGGCGCTCGCCTGATCTCCCATGTCGTGCTCGATGGCCACACCCGCATCGGCGCCGATGCGGTGCTCTACCCGTTCTCCACCGTCGGCATGGCGCCGCAGGACCTGAAATACCGCGACGAGCCCACCCGCACCGAGCTCGGCGCCCGCACCCAGGTGCGCGAGCACGTCACCATCCATCGCGGCACCGCCAATGGCCGCGGCATCACCCGCGTCGGCGCGGACTGCATGCTGATGGCCACCGCCCATGTCGCGCATGACTGCGTTCTGGGCAACGGCGTGATCGTGGCCAACAACGTCGTCATGGGCGGCCATGTGTCGATCGGCGACTATGCCGTCATCGGCGGCGCGGCGGCGATCCACCAGTTCGTGCGGATCGGCCGGGCTGCGATGATCGGGGGCGTCTCGGGCGTGGAGGCCGACGTGATCCCCTTCGGCACCGTGCTCGGCAACCGCGCCCGCCTGGCAAGCCTGAACGTCATCGGCATGCGCCGCCGCGGCTTTTCCAAGGACCAGGTGGGGCGGCTGCGCGCGGCCTTCGAGCTGATGTTCCGCGGCCCCGGCGTGTTCGCCGAGCGCGTGGAGCAGGCCCGCGGCCTCTATGGCCAGGACGCGCTGGTCGGCGAAGTGCTGGCGTTCATGGATGCGCCGAGCAAGCGCGGACTTATTCGCGCCGCCGCCCTGCGAACGGAGTCCGACGCCGCCTGACCTTGTGGCGACATTTTGGGGCTGCCATTCCGGCTGCCGGCGCCCGAAAATTTCCGTGTAACGACGATTGCGCAGAGCGGGCATGCGTCACTAAATACTCCCATAACAATAACAGGGAGTTTTCTCATGTCGCTCAGCCGTCGCAGCCTGCTTGCATCCGCCGCCGTCGGCGCCGGATCGCTGGCCCTGCCGAACATCGCCCAGGCCCAGGGCTCGCGCGTGCTGCGGTTCATGCCGCATGCCGACCCGATCTCGCTGGATCCGGTCTGGACCACGGCGGACATCACCCGCAACCACGGCAACATGGTCTACGACCAGCTCTATGGCGTCGACGAGAACTTCATCCCGCACCCGCAGATGGTCGCCGGCGCCACCACCTCGGCCGACGGCAAGACCTGGGAGCTGACCCTGCGCGACGGGCTGCGCTTCCATGACGGCGAGCCCGTCCGCGCCATCGATTGCGTCACCTCGATCCGCCGCTGGTGGGCGCGCGACAGCTACGGCACCGTGCTGCAGTCCCGCACCGACGAGATCAGCGCCGTCGACGACAAGAAGATCCGCATCCGCCTGAAGCAGCCCTTCGCCCTGCTGCCCGAGGCGCTGGCCCAGCCGGCCTGCGTCATGATGCCCGAGCGGATCGCCAAGACCGAGCCGACGGTGCAGATCACCGACCCGACCGGCAGCGGCCCCTTCCGCTTCAAGACCGACGAGCGCGTGGCCGGCAGCCGCGTGGTCTATGAGAAGTTCGCCGGCTACGTGCCACGCAGCGAGGGCACCACGAGCTTCCTCGCCGGGCCGAAGCAGGTGCATTTCGACCGCGTGGTCTGGACGTTCCAGCCCGACCCGGCGACCGCGGCCGCGGCCATGCAGGCCAATGAGTTCGACTGGCTGGAAGGCCCGTCGATCGACCTGGTCAGCCTGCTGCGCCGCGACAAGAACCTCGACCTGCGCATCATCAACCGCATGGGCGGCATCGGCTGCATCCGATTCAACCACCTGCATGCGCCGTTCAACAACCCGGCGATCCGCCGCCTGGTGCAGGCCTGCGTGAACCAGAAGGACTTCGCCGAGGCGGTCGCCGGTGCGGAGCCGGAACTCTACAAGACCGGCGTCGGGCTGTTCACGCCGGGGATGCCGATGGCGACGAACGCGGGCGTGGAGGCGTTGGCCGGGCGCACCGATTTCGACAAGGTGAAGCAGGAGCTGACGGCGGCCGGCTACAAGGGCGAGAAGGTGGTGCTGCTGGGCCCGTCCACCATCCCGTCGCTGCATGCCCAGTCGCTGGTGGCCAGCGACATGCTGCGCCGGATGGGCTTCAACCTCGACTACCTGTCGCTGGAATGGGGCACCGTGGTGCAGCGCCGGGCGAGCAAGGAGGCGATCGACAAGGGCGGCTGGAGCATCTTCATCACCAACCTCACCAGCCTGAACAACGTGTTCGTGCCGGCGCAGATCGGCATCCGCTCCGGCCCGGCCGCCTGGTTCGGCTGGCCGGACGCGCCGAAGCTGGAGGAGCTGCGCGAGCAGTGGCTGGCGGCGACGAGCGTGGCCGACCAGAAGCGCATCGTCGAGCAGCTGCAGCGCCAGTCGTTCCAGGACGTCCCCTACGTCCCGACCGGCTACTGGACGGGCTTCACCTGCTTCAACAAGTCGATCACCGGCATTCAGAACGGTTGGCCGGTGTTCTGGGGCGTGCGGCGCGCCTAGAGCGGGGTCCGACCGGATGGAGACGTCCGGTCGGACAGTTTGCGTTCTGGATCAGGAACCTGCAGCGGACGCCCGGCCATCGGTCAGGTCGGCGTCCGCTCCAGGGCCGAACGGCGGCATTTGCAACCCGATTGTCACACGTCGACGACGATGTAGTCCTGCTCGACGGACACATGAAAGGTCTCGGCCACGAACGGCCCCTTCACCAGCGTGTCGCCGTGCTCGACGCTGACGGGATAGGCGCGCACCTTGGTGTCGTTGGGGTCGCACCAGGACTGGCCGGTGCGGATATCGTATTCCCAGCCATGCCACGGGCATTTCAGCATCTCGCCCTGCCGCGTCAGCTCGAAATGCCCGGGCTCGCGGGAGGTGGCCAGACCGATCAGGGTGCCCTTGCACAGTTCGGCGCCCTGGTGCGGGCAGCGGTTCAACAGCGCGAAATACTCGCCGCCATGGTTGAAGATGCCGATCTCGCGGCCGCGGATCGTGACCAGCTTGCGCCCGCCCGGCGGAATCTCGCCGGCCGCTGCGACGACGTGGCGCGCCATCCTCAGGCGAGCCCGTAGACCGCGCGCGCGTTGTCGGCGAAGACCTGGCGCTGCTCCGCCTCGGTCATGCGGAACTTGAACGCCTGCTCGGGGCTGTCCATGTCCCAGTGCGGATAATCGGTGGCGAACAGCAGGCGGTCCCAGCCGAGCCAGTCGAGGCTCTGGCGCAGGTATTCGGGCTTCTCCGGCTCGTCGGCCGGCTGGCTGGAGTACCAGAGGTTGCGGCGGAAATACTCGGACGGCTTCATCGACAGGTGCGGCACCTCGCCGCGCATGCGCGCCCAGTGCTGGTCCAGCCGCCACGCCACCGATGGCACCCAGACGAACCCGGCCTCGATGATCACCGCCTTGAGCGCCGGAAACCGCTCGAACACGCCTTCGCAGACCAGCGAGATCGCCAGGTTCTGCTGCGACAGCGCGACGTTGTGCTGCTCCTCCACGTAGTAGCTGCACCAGCCGGCGCTCGTGACCGCATGGCCGTTGTTTCCCGAGCTGTGCAGGCCGATCGGCAGGCCGAGTGCGGCGGCGGCCTCGTAGATCGGCCAGTAGCGGCGCCGGCCCAGCGGTTCGATGGAATGCGTCACCATGCTCACCTGGGCGAAATCCGGATTGCCGGCCCAGCGCTCGATCTCGCGCACGGCGGCGGGCGGGTCTTCGCCGGGGACCACGATGGCGGCCTTCAGGCGGCGGTCCTTCTGCGTCCAGTGCTCGTATTGCCAGTCGTTGATGGCGCTGCAGGTGGCGTTGCCGAGGTCCTGGTTGCGCTCGTCCATGCCGCTCATCAGCAGGTGCAGCATGCCGTACTCGATGTTGTAGGGGTCGAGCAGCTGCTCCTGGAGGAAGGCGAGGTCGGAGCCCGGCGGCCCGCCATTGGCCGGCCAGGAATCGGTGCGCGACAGCGCCGGCGCGGTCTTGGGATAGGGCGAGGCGGACGTGAACGGCACCGGCCGGCGGCGGCCGAAATCCTGCAGATGGCTGTGCCAGCGCGTCGCCAGGTAGGGGTAGAGGTCTTTCGACGAGCGCAGCGCGTGGTGCACGTCGCAGTCGATCAGCTTGAGCTTGCTGCGCGAGGCGGGGGCGGGCGCCTCGGCCGCGATGGTTCGGCCGTCCTCGGGGGTCATTGCAGGGCCTCCTTCAATCGCGGATAGGCGCGGCGGGGGTTGTCCAGCAGCACAAGGCGCTTCAGCGCGTCGGAAAAGCCTTCGGGCCAGACATCCTGGCCGTCGAACTGCCAGTGCGGATAGTCGGTGGAGAACAGCAGCATGTCGTCGCGGCCGATCTGCTCCAGCAGGCGCTCCATGTCCGCGCCGGTCGGCGGTCGGTCGGTGGGCTGCAGGGTGAAGCGCACATGGTCGCGGATGAGTTCCCCGGGCGGCCGGTCGACCCACGGCACCTCGGCCCGCACGCCGCGCCAGGTCTTGTTGGCGCGCCACATGAAGGCGGGCAGCCAGGTGAAGCCGCTTTCGATCAGCACGAAGGTCAGCGCGGGGAACTTCGCGAAGGCGCCCTCGTGGACGAGGCTCAGCAGGTTCGACTGGAAGGCCTGGGAATGGGCGGCGTAGTCCTCCAGATGGAAGGAGGGCCAGCCGTTCGAGGTGGTGGCGTGGCGGAACGTGCTGCCGGCATGCACGCCGATCGACAGCCCGTGGCGTTCGGCGGCGGCGTAGATCGGCCAGAAGCGGCGGTTGCCCAAGGGCGTCTCGTCCTGCGCCAGCAGCAGCACCTGCACGAACCGCGGATCGCCGGCCCGGCGCTCGATCTCGTCCACCGCGTGTTCGGCGTTCTGGGCGGCGACCGTGATGGAGGCGCGCAGGCGCGGCTCGCGGTCGAGCCATTCGGCGGTGATCCAGTCGTTGATGGCGCGCGCGACGGCCGCGGCGAAATGCTCGTTGTAAATCGCCAGCACGCCGTAGAGCGGATTGCAGATTGCCAGCCGCGAGCCGAAGCCATCGAGCGCATCGCGTTGCAGGCGCGCCAGCGAGCTGCCGGGCTTGGTGCCGGGCTCGCGCCAGTCGCGCCTTCCATGCGCCTCCATCTGCGGCGGGAAGCTCGCCAGATCGAGCCCGTCGATGCCGCGGACCGTCACCTGTTCCTGCCAGTAGGGGTCGAGATACGGCAGCAGCGCCGCCATGCCTGGCAGCGCGGGATGAACGTCGCAATCGATGCCGCCGGGCAGCGTGGAGGTCATGGTTCGCGTTCCGTCCCAGGGCGTGCAGGAACGCTACCGCGATCCGGCAGGGGCGTCCATCGCCGGCAGAATTCCGCTGGCCTTCCGCGTGGGCGTCGGGAATAGTCGCGGGCAAGAAGGAACCAAGGGGGTAACGACATGGCTGATCAGGACAAGCCGGGGCAGGACAAGCCGGGCTTCGGCCGGCGCCCGCTCATGGCCGGAACCGCCGGGCTGCTCGGCAGCCTTCTCGCCGGCGCCCGGCCGGCCGACGCGCAGAGCGCCGCACGCCGCGGCACGCTGGTCATCGGGCTCGACGTCAGCGATGCCCTGTCCCTCGATCCCGTCCGCGTCTACCAGTATTCGAACCCGCTGCCGACCCGTGCGGCCTATGACGGGCTGGTCACCTTCGATGCCGGGGACAACATCACCGTCAAGCCGGCGCTGGCCACCGAATGGGCCTACCAGCCCGACGGCAAGACGATCCGGTTCAAGCTGCGCCCCGGCGTGAAGTTCGCCTCAGGCAACCCGGTGACGGCCGAGGACGTGCGCTTCTCCTTCGCCCGGCACCTGAACATCAAGGACCAGCCGTTCCAGTACATCTCGCATGTCGAATCCGTCGCGGTGGTGGACGACAGCACGGTCGACCTCGTGCTGAAGGACCCCACGCTGCCGGTGATCTCCATCATCGCCACCCCGGCCTTCGGCATCCAGGAGAAGGCGCTCGTGGTCGCCAATGGCGGCACCGATGCCGCCGATGCCAAGGAGAAGGACAAGGCGACCGAGTGGCTGAACAACAACTCCGCCGGCGCCGGCCCCTATCGCCTGACCGGCTGGCAGCGCAACCAGCAGATCCAGATGGTGCGCAACCCGCATTACTGGCGCGGCACACCGGGCTATGACCGCGTGCTGATCCGCCACATGAGCGAGAGCGCGGCCCAGCTCCTGGCCATCCAGCGCGGCGACCTCGACGTGGCGTTCAACCTGATCCCCGAGCAGATCGCCACCCTCAGGAACGACCCCAACATCTCCATCATGGGCACGCCTAGCCTGGACTTCATCTACATGGCGGTCGCCGAGGCGCCGACCAATCCGGCGCTGCAGAACAAGAAGGCGCGCCAGGCGATCGGCTACGCCATCGATTTCGACGGCATCATCAAGAACCTCGCCGGCGGGGCTGCGGTGCGCCCGGTGAGCTTCCTGCCGGTCGGCACCAATGGCTCGACGTCCGAACTCACCAAGGAGATCGGCTTCAACGAGGACCTGCCGCGCGCCCGCAAGCTGCTGGCCGAGGCCGGGCTGCCGAACGGCTTCAAGTTCCAGCTGGCCTACGGCAATGCGGCGATCGCGGGCGTCACGTACCAGAACCTCGCGCAGAAGATCCAGGCCGACCTCGCCCGCGTCGGCATCACCGCCGAACTGGCGCCGATGGACCAGGTGAACCTGCGCACCATGTTCCTGGGCGGCAAGGCGGAGGCGGTGCTGACCTTCTGGAACCCGCCGGCGCCGGAGAACTGGCTGTGGACCGCGGCGACCGTCAACCGCGTGGCCAAGCGGGTGGTGTGGGACGCGCCGGCGGATATGCACAAGCTGGTGGCCGACGCCGCGGCGGAGCGCGACCTGGCCAAGTCGGCGGCGCTGTACCGCGAGTACCAGAAGCGGATGGTCGATTTCGCCCACCACTTCGTGCTGATCCAGCCGGTGTATCAGGTGGCGGTGCGCAAGAGCGTGGCCGGGCTGAACCTCACCGCCGCCGGCTGGATGGCCGACCTCTCCGCCGCCAAGCCGGCCTGACCGCGCAGTACTAGCTGGCGCCGGAATGCCCGATACGTGATCCGCTACGTCGTCTCCCGCCTGGTCACCGCCGCGGCGATGGTGCTGCTGGCCACACTGGTCATCTTCCTGATCGCCAACACGGTGCCGGGCGACCCGGCGCTGGCGGCACTCGGCGACATGCAGGCATCGGACCCCGTGCAGGTGCGGGAGTTCCGCGCCCGCTGGGGCCTGGACCTGCCGCTGTGGGAGCAATACTGGCTGTTCCTGCAGCGCATCGCCCAGGGCGACCTCGGCATCTCGATCTCCTCGCGCCGCCCGGTGCTGGACGACATCATCGACTACGCGCCGGCGACCATCGAGCTGGCCACCGTCGCCTTCGTGCTGTCGCTCGCGGTCGGGCTGCCGCTGGGCGTCCTGGCCGCGGTGCGGCGCGACTCCTGGGTGGACCACCTGGCGCGCGGCGTGTCGCTGGTCGGCGTGTCCGCGCCGACCTTCTGGCTCGCCTTCATCATGCTGGCGATCTTCTACGGCCAGCTCGATTGGGCGCCCGGGCCCGGGCGGCTGGACCCGATCGCCTTCCCGCCCGACCGCATCACCGGCCTGCTGCTGATCGACACCGCGCTGATTGGCGACTGGGAAACCTTCCACGACGCCGCCGCCCATCTGGTGCTGCCGAGCATCGTGCTCGCCGCCTCCACCCTCGGCCTGATCACCCGCACCACGCGGGCCGCGATGCTGGAGGCGCTGAGCCAGGACTATGTGCGCGTGGCGAAGGCCAAGGGCCTGTTGGCGCGCGTGGTGGTCACCGGGCACGCCCTGCCGAACGCCATGCTGCCGGTGGTGACGCTGGGCGGGCTCGCCTATGCCAACCTGCTGACCGGGGCGGTGATGACCGAGACGGTGTTCGCCTGGCCCGGACTGGGCCGCTACACCTTCCGCAGCGCGGTGTCGGTCGATTTCCCGGCCATCATGGCGATCACCGCCATCGTGGCCGCGGTGTTCGTGCTGGTGAA